>NZ_CP086106.1:1732500-2040416 GCF_016765655.2 Skermanella mucosa | reverse complement strand
TGCCAGGTGCCCTGCCCCAGCTTCTCGACCTCCCACCGAGCGCGCAGGCGGAAGCTGCCGCGCCCGGTGCGGTAGGCCTCGGCGATCGAGGCCACCGGCTCGACCAGGGTGCCGCCGGTCGGGAAATCCGGGCCGGGGATGAACCTGATCAGATCCTCGACCGTGGCGTCGGGCTTCTTGATCAGGTGGCTCAGGGCGTCGCACAGCTCTTCCGCGTTGTGCGGCGGGATGGAGGTCGCCATGCCGACCGCGATGCCCTGCGAGCCGTTGGCCAGCAGGTTCGGGAAGGCGGCGGGAAGCACGATCGGCTCCTCGCCCTCGCCGTCGTATGTGCCGCGGAAATCGACCGTGTCCTCGTCGATCCCTTCGAGCAGGGCGCGGGCCACGTCGGTCAGCCGGGCCTCGGTGTACCGCATGGCGGCGGCGTTGTCGCCGTCGATGTTGCCGAAATTGCCCTGCCCGTCGATCAGCGGGTAGCGGACCGCGAAATCCTGCGCCAGCCGGACCAGCGCGTCGTAGACCGCGGTGTCGCCGTGGGGGTGGAACTTACCGATCACGTCGCCGACGACGCGGGCGCATTTCTTGGGCGGCGTGTCCGGCTCCAGCTTCAGCTGGCTCATGGCGTAGAGCAGCCGGCGATGGACCGGCTTCAGCCCGTCGCGCACGTCGGGCAGCGAGCGCGCCATGATGGTGGACAGCGCGTAGGAGAGATACCGCTCGCCGAGCGCCTCGGAGAGCGGCTTGTCGTGGATGTCGAGTGCAGGGTCGGTCATGTCTTATCTACTACCAGGAAGGGTAGCCATTTTGCGATAGCGTTCTATAAAACGGGTACGGGCCGCCGGCAAAGCCGCGACCGCCTGGGCGGAGGCATGGGCAAGCGCGTTGCGTTCGAGGAAATGCCCCGTCAGGTCGAGCCCGGCAAGCACTTCCGCCTCGCTCCAGCCGGGTTGCCCGGCCAGGAAGCCCGGCAGGGGCAGCAGCTTGTCGCGGTAGGGCTCGCCGGCGGACAGCGAGACCGCCCGGCCGGTGCGCGGACTGACATAGGCCAGCGCGTCGTTGCTGCCGGTGGCGGCGCAGGACGCGAGGTCGAGGCCGAAGCCCAGCTCCTGCAACAGCCCCAGCTCCCACCGGACATAGGCCGGCGCCCACAACGGCGTCTCGAACGCCTCCAGCAGCGCCGCCAGCCCGTGGAAGACCGGCTCGTGCGGCTCCCGGTCGGGCAGGACGACTTCCGTCACGGTGCAGGCGGACACCAGCCCCGCCAGGCGTAGCGGGTCGTCCAGCATGCCGGCGGCGTTGTTGTGGATCGGCTCTATCGTGAAGGTCCCGAGATGGTCGGCCAGCCGGGCGCGCCAACGCGCGCTCACCCGATTGCCGGGTTGCAGGTTGCCCCGCTGCCGGGACGAACGGCCGCCCTGCACCAGGCCGGAATGCCGGCCATGGGTGCGGGTCAGCAGGGTCGCCACCACCGCCGCCTCGCCGTGCGGCCGGGCGGACAACACGATCGCCTCGTCAGTCCATTCCATGGGGATGTTCTAGCAAAGTTCTCATCGGAATGCCTCAACGATCATGATTCTCAGGCGGGGAAAACGACCAAATGCCGGACATCTGTGACATCATCACGGAACAAAACCCGCCAGCTGCCGTTAACCATAATGTTAACTGGATAATAACCACGGTCGTTCAGGGTGGAGGTCATCAGCCAAGCTCGCGAAACCTCCAAGATGGTGCTGTCATGTGGAACAGCTTTTCTAAGGACTGGGCGCGTTGGTCGCCCGCAGAACGCTTCGTAGCCCGCATGGTATTCCTTGCCGTGACGGTCGGCGCCGCAAGCCAGGCGGTCATTCACGTCATCTGACTTATATGGTGTGAGGACCGTGTCCTTTCATCTCGACGTTTGACTTTCGCCGTCAGATCAAACGTTGTTCGAATTCCGGCGCCTTCGTTTGCGCCATTTTGCCCTCCGACTGGATCGTTGTAGTCATCTGCCCGCGCGCCGAAGTGCGCCGGAGAAGGACCAAGACGAAGAAGGCACCGTGGCCGACGGTGCCGTGCGGAGGAAACGATGGCCGAACCCACCCAGACCCCCCTGCTGACCCACAGCTATGTCCACGGCGCGTCGCCTACGCCGCTGATCGGCGACACCATCGGCGTCCATCTGGACCGCATGGCGGAGCTGTCGCCGGACGCCGACGCCCTGGTAGTCCGGCATCAGGGCGTCCGGCTGACCTACGCCCAGTTCAAGGCGGAGACCGACCGGCTGGCCGCTGGCTTGATCGCGCTGGGACTGAAGCCGGGCGACCGCATCGGGATCTGGTCGCAGAACAATTCCGAATGGGTGCTGACCCAGTTCGCCACGGCCAAGGCCGGGCTGGTGCTGGTCAACATCAACCCGGCCTACCGCACCCACGAGCTGGAATACGCGCTGAACAAGGTCGGCTGCAAGGCGCTGATCCTGGCGGCGTCCTTCAAGAGCAGCGATTATCTCGGCATGCTGCGGCAGGTCGCGCCCGAGCTGGACCGCTGCGCGCCCGGGCACCTGGACTCGCACAAGCTGCCGGCCCTGCGGACGGTGATCCGGCTGGGGGACGAGCGCACTGCCGGCATGTTCAACTTCGCCGACATCGCGGCCGGCGCCCGGGACGAGCATTTCGCGGAGCTGGAGCGGCTGCGCGACGCGCTCCAGTTCGACGAGGCGATCAACATCCAGTTCACCAGCGGCACCACGGGCAATCCCAAGGGCGCCACGCTGACCCACCACAACATCCTGAACAACGGCTTCTTCATCGGCGAGGCGATGCGGCTGACCGAGCGGGACCGGCTGTGCATCCCCGTGCCGTTCTACCACTGCTTCGGCATGGTGCTGGGCAACCTCGCCTGCGTCACGCACCGGGCCTGCATGGTGATCCCGGGCGAGGGCTTCGACGCCGAGGCCGTCCTGTCCACGGTCCAGGAGGAGCGCTGCACCGGCCTGCACGGCGTGCCGACCATGTTCATCTCCATCCTCAACCATCCCCGGTTCGGGGAGTTCGACCTGACCACGCTGCGCACCGGCATCATGGCGGGCTCGCCCTGCCCGACCGAGGTGATGAAGCGGGTCGCGGATGAGATGAACATGGGCGAGATCACCATCGCCTACGGCATGACGGAGACCAGCCCGGTCAGCTTCCAGAGCTCGGTGGATGATCCGCTGGAGCGGCGCGTCTCGACCGTCGGCCGCATCCAGCCGCACCTGGAGGTCAAGGTCGTGGACGCCGAGGGCAGGATCGTCCCGGTCGGCACGCCCGGCGAACTGCTGACCCGCGGCTATTCGGTGATGCTGGGCTATTGGGGCGACGAGGAGCGCACCCGCGAGGCGATCGACGCCGGCCGTTGGATGCACACCGGCGACCTCGCCACCATCGACGCCGAGGGCTATTGCAACATCGTCGGCCGGATCAAGGACATGGTGATCAGGGGCGGCGAGAACATCTATCCCCGCGAGGTCGAGGAATTCCTCTACACCCATCCGCGGATCAAGGACGTCCAGGTCTTCGGCGTCCCCGACGAGCGGTTCGGCGAGCAGCTCTGCGCCTGGATCCATGTCCAGGACGGCGAGACGCTGACCGAGGAGGAGGTGCTGGAGTTCTGCCGGGGCAGCATCGCCCACTACAAGCTGCCGCGCTACATCCGCTTCGTGGACGGCTTCCCCATGACGGTGACCGGCAAGATCCAGAAATTCATCATGCGGCAGAAGATGGTCGAGGAGCTGAAGCTGGAGCCTGCGAAGACCGCCTGAACCGCGCTCTCGCCATTGTGAATGGCCTCCCGGGTGTTCGGCGGCGCCCGGAGGCACCACATGGCGGGAGTAGCGACGACTCAAGAGGATGAAGCATGATGGCCGCAGATCGGCAATTGGCACAGGCGACTTTCGGCGGCGGCTGCTTCTGGTGCACCGAAGCGGTCTTCCAGCAGCTCCGCGGCGTGGAGAAGGTCCAGTCCGGCTATGCCGGCGGGCATGTGGAGAACCCCACCTACGAGCAGGTCTGCACCGCCCGGACCGGGCATGCCGAGGTGGTCCGGATCACCTACGACCCGGAGGTGATCTCCTACCGCGACCTGCTGGAAGTGTTCTTCACCACCCACGACCCGACGACGTTGAACCGCCAGGGCAACGATGTCGGCCCGCAGTACCGCTCGGTGGTCTTCCACCACGACGCGGAGCAGGCACAGACCGCGCGCGAGGTGATGAAGTCCTTCGGCGAGCGGCGGATCTGGGACCGCCCGATCGTGACCGAGCTGGCCCCCCTGCCCGTCTTCTACCCGGCGGAGGCGTACCACGACGACTATTACGCCCGCAACTCGGCCCAGCCCTATTGCCAGGTCGTGATCGCGCCGAAGGTTTCGAAGGTCCGCAAGCAGTACATGGATCGCCTCAGGGCGTGAGTCCCGGAGCGGGGCCGGCTCAGGACGCCGGCTCCCGCTTTCCCAGCGCGTCCTCCACGTACAGCTTCTTCACCGCGACATAGGCCACGACGGTCAGCGGCGTCGCGAAGATGACGCCGAGGATGCCGAACATCAGGCCGAAGGCGACCACCGCGAACAGGGCGAGCGCGGGGGGCAGCGAGACCATCCGGCGCTCCACCATGGGCATGATCAGGTTGCCTTCGATCTGCTGGATCACGACGTACAGCACCAGGGTATAGACGACCGTGGACATGTCCACGGTGGAGGCGGCCAGCAGGGCGGGGATCGCGGTCGCGAAGGCACCGATCAGCGGCACGAACTCGCCGAGGCCGGCCAGCAGGCCCAGCGCCAGGGCCGACGGCACGCCGAGCAGCCACAGGCCCAGGCTGGTCAGCGCCCCGACCATCAGCATCGAGATGAACTGGCCCTTCAGCCACTTGCCCAGCGCCTCGCCCATGGCGTCCAGGACCTCGCGCGCCCGCGCTTCCGCCGACTTCGGCATCAGGGCCACGACGCCCTCCCGGTAAAGCCCCGGCTGAGCCGCGAGGTAGACGCCGCCCGCGACCAGCAGCAGCACGTTGCCGAGCCCGCCGACTACCGTCATGATCAGGCTCCCGGCCTCGCGGACCATGCCGCCCGAGACGCTGGCGGGATCGACCCCACTGACGGCGTCGAGCGCCGCCCGTCCCCAGGAAGAACCCTCCAGCTGTTCCCGGACCCGTCCCCACGCCTCCGGGACGACCCTGGTCAGCTGCTCCACCTGGCTCGACACCTGCGCGCCGAACAGCCAGCCGCAGATCACCAGGACGGCTATGATCGCCATCAGCACCACCGCCAGCGCCCAGCCGCCCGACAGCGGGGAATGCGCCGCCAGCCAGTCGGCGGAGCGCTTCAGCAGCACGGCCAGCAGGATCGCGCCGAACACAAGCAGCAGCACCTGGACGATCTGCCACGCCATCAGGGCAAGGCCGGCGACCAGCACGGTTACCAGCAGCAGGCGGGTGAAGCGGCCCGGCGTAAGGGCGCTCTCGTTGGGCATGGTCGCGATCTCCGGATCTGGCGGGACAGGCGGCAAGTCGCCTTCCCAACGCTACCCGGTCAAGATTGTTTCCTCCCCCTGCGGGACGAATCCCGTCGACACCTGTTGTCCTGTATACGATCGCGTTTGCGGGCGCGGCACATCAAGATCAAGGAAATCAGTATGACCGACGACCGGACCGAAGGCTCGATGAAGAAGATGAAGGGCGATCTGAAGGAAGGCGCCGGCAACCTGACCGGCGACAGCAAGCTCCAGTCCGAGGGCAAGTCCGACAAGGCCGAAGGCAAGATCCAGAACGTCATCGGCGGCATCAAGGACGCGCTGACCGGCAAGAAGTGATTGGTTCGCTGAACGTCGTTCAGCTTACTGTCGCGGCGAAACGGCCCCGGCCCCTCCCAAGGGCCGGGGCCGTTTTTCGTGTAATGGCAGGGGCAATTGGCGATGACCACCGATGAGGGCGTCACGCACCCGTAGGTCGGCTAGAGCGAAGCGGCAGCCGACACCATCGCGTCGGCTTTGTCGGCTGCCGCTTCGCTCTAGCCGACCTACGGTTGAATCCCACTGAGCTGGTCTCAAATTGCCATCACCGCACGCCCGTCGCGAACCCCACCCGCTCCGGCCTGCCGTCCAGGCTCAGCAGCGCTTCCGCCGGGGCCGTCCGGCTGATCACACGGCCGCGCCGCAGCACGAACAGCCGGGTCGCCTTCAGGCGGATCGCCTCGACCGGGTCGCGGGCCTGGAGCACCACCATGTCGGCGTTGCAGCCCACTTCCAGCCCGTAGCCCTCCAGGCCCATCAGGCGCGCCGGGTTCTCGGTCACGGCGCGGAAGCAGGCGTTCATGCCGTCCACCGAGGTCATCTGCGCGACGTGGAGCCCCATGTGGGCGACTTCCAGCATGTCGCCGGAACCCAGCGAGTACCAGGGATCCATCACGCAGTCATGGCCGAAGGCGACGGTCAGGCCGGCGGCCATCAGCTCCGGCACCCGGGTCATGCCGCGGCGCCGGGGATAGGTGTCGTGGCGGCCCTGGATGGTGATGTTGATCAGCGGGTTGGAGATCACGCCCAGGCCGGCCTCGGCCATCAGCGGGATCAGCTTGCTGACATAGTAATTGTCCATCGAGTGCATGGACGTCAGGTGCGAGCCCACCACCCGGCCGCCGAGGCCGAGCCGCCGGGTCTCGTAGGCCAGGGTCTCGACATGCCGCGACAGGGGGTCGTCGGTCTCGTCGCAATGCATGTCCACCCGCAGGCCGCGCTCGGCCGCGATCTCGCACAGCATTCGGACCGACGCCGCCCCGTCCGCCATGGTGCGTTCGAAATGCGGGATGCCGCCGACCACGTCGACGCCCATGTCCAGCGCCCGCTCCAGCAGTTCCGGGGCGTTCGCGTAGCGGAGATAGCCGTCCTGCGGGAAGGCCACGAGCTGAAGGTCGATATAGGGCGCCACCCGCTGCCGGACCTCCAGCAGCGCCTCCACCGCCAGCAGGCGCGGGTCGCAGATGTCCACGTGGCTGCGGATCGCCAGCAGCCCGCGCCCGACCGCCCAGTCGCAGTATTCCAGCGCCCGCTCGACCAGCGCCTCGCGGGTCAGCAGCGGCTTCAGCTCGCCCCACAGGGCGATGCCCTCCAGCAGCGTGCCGGAGCGGTTGACCCGCGGCAGGCCGTAGCTCAGCGTCGCGTCCATGTGGAAGTGGGCATCGACGAAGGGCGGCGTCACCAGCCGTCCGGTCGCGTCGATCTCCTCCCCGGCCTGGGCGTCGAGCGCCGGCTGCACGGCGGCGATGCGACCGCCGGCCACGCCGATATCGATGCCGGTCCTGCCGTCGGGCAGGTTGGCGTTGCGGACGATCAGGTCGAACATCAGTGTCGCTCCCCTTTGCGGAACGGGATCATCAGCGCCCGCGGATAGGCCGCGCGCCGGGACATCACCACCAGGGCCAGGATGCTCAGCAGGTAAGGCAGCATCAGGAACACCTGGTACGGCAGGGCCGGCCCGACGATTTGCTGGAGCCGAAGCTGGAATGCGTCGAAGGCGGCGAACAGCACGGCGCCCAGCAGCGCCTTGCCCGGCCGCCAGGACGCGAATACCACCAGCGCGATGCAGATCCAGCCCCGGCCGTTGATCATGTTGAAGAAGAAGGCGTTGAACGCCGACAGCGTCAGGAAGGCCCCGCCGACCGCCATCAGCGCGCTTCCGCACATCACGGCGCCGACCCGCACCGCGGTCACGTCGATCCCCTGCGCCTCGGCCGCCGCCGGGTTCTCGCCGACCATGCGCACCGCCAGCCCCGCCGGGGTCCGGTAGAGCACCCAGGCGACCAGTGCCACCGCCGCCAGCGCCGCGTAGGTCAGCGGCGTCTGGGTGAACAGCGCCGGCCCGATCACCGGGATGTCGGACAGCACGGGCACGGCGAAGGGCTGGAACGGCTCGACCGTGGGCGGGGTCGAGACCTGGGGCAGCGCCATTCGATAGACGTAATAGGACAGGCTGGTGCCCAGCAGGGTCACGCCGATCCCGGTGACATGCTGCGACAGCCCGAGCGGCACCGTCAGCAGCGCGTGCAGGAGCCCGAGCAGCGCGCCCGCCAGAGCCGCGACCAGCACGCCGGTCCACAGGCCGGCGCCCTGGTAGACCGCCATCCAGCCGGCCAGCGCGCCCAGCGTCATGATCCCCTCGATGCCGAGGTTCAGCACCCCGGCCCGCTCGCACACCAGCTCGCCCAGCGTGCCCAGGATATAGGGGGTCGCGATGCGCAGCGTCGCCGCCCAGAAGGTGGCGGACAGCAGCAGGTCGGCGATCTCGCCCATCATGGCCGGTTCTCCAATCCGCGGTTCACGGCGACCGCCGGATGCGATAGCGGACCAGGAAGGACGACACCAGCACGCAGAGCAGGCTGACCGCGACCAGCACCTCCGCGATATAGTTCGGCACGGCCACGGTCCGGCTCATGGCGTCGGCGCCGACGAAGACCGCCGCCACGAACACCGAGGCCGCGACCACCCCCAGCGGGTGGAGCTGCGCCAGCATCGCGACCACGATCCCGCTGTAGCCGAAGCCGGGCGACAGGTCGAGGGTCAGATAGCCCCGGAGGCCGGCGATCTCGGCGGCGCCGGCCAGCCCGGCCAGTCCGCCCGACAGCACGGCGACCTTCAGCATCACCCGGTTGACCGGGATGCCGGCGAAGCCCGCCGCCGCCGGGTTGGCGCCCACCGCCTTGATCTCGTAGCCCCATGTCGTCCGGGTGTTCATGATCCACAGCGCGACCGCCGCGACCAAGGCCAGGACCAGCCCGGCATGCAGCCGCGACCGCTCCAGCAGGCGCGGCAGCTCCGCTTCCGGAAGGACCGGGGCGCTCTGCGGCCAGCCCATGCCCATCGGGTCCTTCAGCGGCCCTTCCAGCATCATGGAGACGAACAGCAGCACGATGAAGTTCAGCAGCAGCGTGGTCACCACCTCGTCCACGCCCAGCCTCGTCTTCAGCACCGTCGGGCCGACCAGCAGGGCCGAGCCGGCCAGCGCGCCGCCCAGCAGCGCGGCCGGCAGCAGCGCCCAGCCCGGCAGGTCCACCAACCCGCCGCCCAGGATGACGGCGACCAAAGCCCCGGCATAGAGCTGCCCCTCGGCGCCGATGTTCCACAGCTTGGCGCGGAACGCCACCGCCGCCGCCAGCCCGGTCAGCATCAGCGGCGTCGCCCGGGTCAGCGTCTCGGCCAAGGCGAATTGGCTGCCCAGCGCGCCCTGGAACAGCAGCGCGTACGCCTCCCCCACGCCGGTCCCGGTCCAGGCGATCAGCGCCGCGCACAGCGCCAGCGCCGCGACGACCGCCCCGGCCGGGGCCAGCACTCGCAAGGCCGCGGACGGATGCGCCCTCGGTTCAAAAAGCATTTTCAGGCAGCATATTCAATTCGCTTCCGACAGTTCTTCCCAATGCCCGGCCATCGCCAGCCCCAATCGGCGGATAGTAACTCCGGCGCGCGGCTGGAGGGGAGACAGCCTGCCGCGGTGGATCACGGCGACCTGGTCGGCCAGCGACAGGATCTCGTCCAGGTCCTCCGAGATCAACAGTACGCCGGCCCCGGCGGCGCGGGCGTCCAGCAGCCGTTCGTGGACATAGGCCACGGCGCCGACGTCGAGGCCCCGGGTCGGCTGGTTGGCCAGGATCAGCCCCGGGCCGTAGCTCAGCGTCCGGCCCAGGATCAGCTTCTGCATGTTGCCGCCCGACAGCAGGCGCGACACCGCGTCCGGCCCCGGGCAGCGCACGTCGTAGTCCCGGATGACGCTTTCCGCCCGCTCGCGCGCGGCCCCCCGCTTCAGGAATCCCAGGCGGGAGAATTCCGGCAGCCGGTAGCGCTCGGCGATCAGGTTCTCCCACACCGCCATGTCGCCGACCAGCCCGGTCGCGTGCCGGTCCTCCGGGATGCGCGCCACCCCGCGGCGGATCATGTCGCCCGGCGCGGCCGATCGGACTTCGTCGCCCAGCACCTGGAGCCGCCCGGCGCCGGGGACGATCAGGCCGCTGACCAGGTCGGCCAGGACGGACTGCCCGTTGCCCGAGACACCGGCGATGCCGACGATCTGGTGCCGGCGGACGGTCAGGTCGACTGCGTCCAGCGCGGGTTTGCCTCCCGCCGCCACGGTGACGCCTGACAGGACCAGCACCGGCTCCCCGGCGTCCAGGGGCTCGACGGTCGGGGCCTTCAGGGTGCGGCCGATCATCAGCTCGGCCAGCTCCCCCCGGCTGGTCTCCGCGGTGCGCCGGAGCGCCACCAGGCGCCCGCCGCGCAACACGCCGACCACGTCGCTGGCGGCCATGACCTCGTTCATCTTGTGGCTGATGAAGATGACCGCCAGGCCTTCCGCCGTCAGCAGCTTCAGGGTCGCGAACAACCGGTCGCTCTCCTGAGGGGTCAGGACGGCGGTCGGCTCGTCCAGGATCAGGATGCGGGCGTCGCGGTACAGCGCCTTCAGGATCTCGACCCGCTGGCGCTCGCCGACCGACAGCGATCCCACCCGGGCGTCGGGATCAACCGCGAGGCCGAACCGCTCCGCCAGCTCCGCCAGCCTGCGCCGGCCCCGGCCGCGGTCCGACCGGAGGCGCCAGAGCGGCTCCGTCCCCAGGATCACGTTGTCCAGGACCGACAGGTTGTCGGCCAGCGTGAAATGCTGATGGACCATGCAGATGCCGGCGGCCAGGGCCGCCTTGGGCGAGCCCGGCGGCAGCGGCCGGCCGAACGCCTCGATATGCCCCGCGTCGGCCACGTAGTGGCCGAACAGGATGTTCATCAGCGTGGTCTTGCCGGCGCCGTTCTCGCCCAGCAGGGCCATCACCTGGCCGCCGCGAAGCTCCAGCGAGACATCGTCGTTGGCGACCAGCGGCCCGAAACGCTTGGTGATGCCGGCGAGCCGGAGGACGACGTCCCGCTCGCCGGTGGAAGTGGACTGCGACACAAAGAACCGCCTACATCGACGACTTGGGCTCGCCGTCGTTCACCTTGACGGCGAAGGTCCCGGCGCGGATCTGCTGCTCGCGCTCCCTGACCTTCGCCACCGCCTCCGCCGGGACCTTGCCCTCGAAGGTGCCGAGCGGCGCCAGGCTCGACCCCATGAACTTCATGGTGCTGAACTGGCCGTAGTCCTCGCCGATGAACTTGCCCTCGCGCACCGCCGCGATGGCCCGGAAGATGGTCGGCTCCATGTGCCACAGGGCGCTGGCGACCACAGTCTCCGGGTACTGCGGCTGGGTGTCGATGACGTTGCCGATGGCGAGCTTGCCGCGCTCCTTGGCGGCGTCCGACACGCCGAAGCGCTCGGCATAAAGGATGTCGGCGCCCCGGTCGATCATCGCGAAGGCGGCTTCCTTGGCCTTGGGCGGGTCGAACCAGGAGCCGATGAAGCTGACCATGAACTTGATGTCGGGCTTGACCTCCTTGGCGCCGTCCATGAAGGCGTTCATCAGGCGGTTGACCTCGGGGATCGGGTAGCCGCCGACCATGCCGATGATGCCCGACTTGGACATGGCGCCCGCGATCATCCCGGTCAGGTAGGCCGGCTCCTGGATATAGTTGTCGAAGACCGAGAAGTTGTTCGCCACCGGCCCGAAGCTGGACCCCATCAGGAAGGCCGTCTTGGGATAGTCCTTGGCGACGGCGCGCGCCGGCCGCTCGACCGCGAAGGCCTCGCCGACGATCAGCTGCTGGCCGCCCTCGGCATATTGCCTCAGCACCCGCTCATAGTCGGTCGCGGCGACGGACTCGGCCCAGACATACTCGATCTCGCCGCGGCCCTCGGCTTCCTTCAGCGCCTTATGGATGCGGCCGACCCACTGCTGCTCGATCGGAACGGTGTAAACGCCCGCGACCTTGACCTTCGCCTGCGCCAGGGCGCCGGCGGCGCCGCTCCCCAGGGCCACCGCGCCCGCCAGGGCTCCAGCCACCGCCAGCACGGCCCGCCGCCCGATCATCCGTTCCATCGACTTCCCCATTCCGTCAGCCCCTCGCAACCGGCATCATCGCGCCGCCACCTCAAGCAACCCACATGCCACACGGGTTATCGGCGGCGGTGCGGACATTTCTTATTTGCTCCGGGAAACCCGGCATGATGATTTCCCGGGCAGCGCCTGTTTTCCAGGCGCCGGCGGCCGTAACCTAGCTTGGAAGAAGTCGGCATGCTCCCGGCCAAAAGCGGTATGACCAATAACCCGTCCAGTCCAGCCGTCCAGCATGATGGACAGGTTAGATAGCTATGGAAGCACCGTCCGCCGCTCCCGCCGGGAACCGGCGGCGTACCACAGCGTCACAGCCAGCGCCGCCGCCAGGAACGGCAGGGCGCCGTAATTGACCGCCTGCCAGCCCAGCGCGCCCAGCAGGCCGGCGGACCCGAAGGAGGCGACGGCGGCGCAGGCCGCGATGGTGGTCTCGGCGAAGCCCTGCACCCTGCCGCGTTCCTCCGGGCGATAGGACCGGGTCAGCAGGGTGGTTCCGGCGATATACATGAAGTTCCACCCTACGCCGAGCAGCACCAGCCCGGCCTGGAAGTGCAGCAGTTGCTGGTCCCAGGCGGAGACGGCGGCGCTCAGCCCCAGGATGACGGCGCCCAGGGCCGAGATTGCCGGCGCCCCCAGGCGGTCGATCAGGCGCCCGGTGAAGAAGGACGGCACGAACATGCCCAGCACGTGGGCCCGGATCGTGCCGGCCGCGTCGCCGACGGTGAGGTTGCACGCGACCATGGCCAGCGGCGTGGCGTGCATCACCAGCACCATCACGGCATGGCCGACCGCGGCGCTCGCCAGGGCCGCCAGGAACACCGGCTGCCGGGCGATTTCCGCCATCGGCCGCCCCTGCCCCGCCACCTCGGCGGCCTGCGCCCCGCGGGGCGCCATCAGGGCCAGCGGGACCAGCGTCAGGACGCTCAGCGCGGACAGGGCCAGGAACGAGCCGGCGAACAGCACCGGGGCGAACAGGTCCTTGGTCCAGAGCGCCAGCGGCGGCGCCACCAGGGCCGCGGCGATGCCGCCGGCCAGCACCAGCGAAACCGCCCGGCCGCGCCGCTCCGGCTCCACCCGGTCCACCGCCGCCAGCCGGTAGTACTGGGCCGCCGCCTGATGCGCTCCCAGGACGAGGTTGCCCAGGCAGAAGATCAGGAAGTCGGCGCGGAAGATGCCGATCGCGCAGATCACGCCCCCGGCCGCCCCGGCCAGCGCCCCGGCGGAAAAGCCCGCCCGGCGCCCGTGCCGCTGCATCAGCAGCGAGATCGGCCGGGCCAGCGCGATGTTCGACACCATCAGCAGGCCCACGGGAAAGGTCGCGAGCGCCGCGGCCGGCGCGATGATCTGGCCGATCAGCCCGGTCAGGGTGATGCTGATCATCAGGCCGGCCCAGAAAAGCGCCTGGCAGACGCAGAGAATCAGGGCGTCGCGGCCCTCACGCAGGATCCACATGCTGTTCCCCCTCGATGAATGCGTTTCAGGCCGCCGGCACCGCCGCTTCGGCCCGGAAATGGCTGCGGTAATCCTGCGGCGTCACGCCCAGCCGGCGCAGGAAGGTCCGGCGCATGGTCTCGGCCGTGCCGAAGCCCGCCGCCTCCGCGATCCGCTCCACCGGGTCGCGGGTGCGTTCAAGTCGGGCGCGGGCGGCGTCGAGGCGGGCGCCCTCGACGAATTTCTGGGGCGTCGTGCCGGTCTCCCGCTGGAAGACGCGGGCGAAGTTGCGCGGGCTCATGCCGGCGCGGTCCGCCAGCGCCTCGACCCGGAGGTCCGCCGACGGGTTCGCGACAATCCAGTCCTGCACGGCGCGGACCGGCGACCCGGCGCCGGCCTCCGCCATCACGTGGCTGCTGAATTGCGACTGCCCGCCCGGCCGCTTGAGGAACAGCACGAGCTGCCGCGCGATCTCCAGCGCCGCCCGGTGGCCGCGGTCCTCCTCGACCATGGCCAGCGCCAGGTCCATGCCGGCGGTCACCCCGGCGGAGGTGTAGATGTCGCCATCGCGGATATGCAAGGCGTCCGGCTCCAGCCGCACCCGCGGGAACGCCGCCCGGAATTCGTCGCACCGGGCCCAGTGGGTCACCGCCCGGCGTCCGTCGAGCACCCCCGCCGCGGCCAGCACGAAGGCGCCGGAGCAGACCGACCCGAGTCGCCGCACGCGCGGGCGCATCCCGCGCAGCCAGTCCAGGACGCGGGGATCCGAGGCAGGCGTTCCGACGCCCACGCCGCCCGCCACCAGAAGTGTGTCGATCCCGCCGGAGACCTCCGCGAAGCCGCGCTCCGCGACCAGTTGCATCCCCGACGAGGTGCGCAGCGGACCGGCCTCCAGCCCGATGATCTCGACCGGGTATCCGGCATGGCAGAACACCTGGAGCGGTCCGGCCACGTCGAGGATCTGGACATCGGGATAGGCCAGAACGGCCATGCGGGGGCGAAGGATCGTCGTCATGGCGGCATTATCGAGCCGCCGGGGCGCTGGCAGCAATGACAAAGAACCCACGCTTGCTGCCAGCCCCGAGGCACCACCCCGACTTTCCCCTAAGTCATCCAACGGCGTAGGGCGGAGTACCGCGCCGGCACCCCTACCGGGCGAGGTAGGGACCCAGGGATTTTTACTACAATGCCCGAAGACGCACTCGACCAATCATCAATGGGATTGAAATGAAGATCACCGGACTCCTGCTGTCCACCGCCGGCTTTCTCGGCCTCACCGCCGGCGCCGTCCTCGAGTTCAGCACCGGAAGCGGTCTCGACCGGCTGATCAATTACGGGCTCGTGTCCGCCCTGCTCGACCATCGCATGCTGATCGTCCTGGTTTCCGGCTTCGCCCTGGTCGCGGGGGCGGTGCTCTACGGCTTCGCGCTGACCCAGGAGGCGCTGGGCCGGATGACCGCGATGATCGGCGCCGCGATCGACGCCCCCGATTCCTGCCCGGCGATGCCGCTCCTGCTGAACACCCCCGCAGGACCGACGGCCGACGTCACCGCCCTGCGCCCCGCTCCCGCCGTCGCACCCGGTGGCACGATCCTGAAGATGATGCCCGAAAGCATCGTGCCGGACACCGGCCCGCGCGACGGAATCGCGCGCGAGGGCGGCATCCGGGGCGCCTGACCCGGAAGCTTCGCCGTCCCGGGTTTTCATCTCTTATGAACAGCGCCTTTATAGAAGGCGCTTCATGTTGAAAAGGAGTCCTTTAACCACTGTTATCGGATGATTGATCAGAACGCTGATTACCCAACCGACCGGTCCGACATTGCCCTCCGCGACGTATTCCCCCTCATCCGCGCCGCGGCCGGAACCGGCCGAGGACGCATCCCTCCCGCTGCCCGTCAAGGTCCTCGCCACGATGCCCGAAGTGGTGTTCGCGGCCGATGCCGACGGCAGGTGGACCTACCTGAACCCGGCGTGGTCGCGGATGACCGGCCTGCCGGTCGAGGACTGCATCGGGCGCCCGTACCTTGACTTCGTGGCACCGGAGGAACGGCAGGGCTCCCTGATCCGCTTCACCGGGCTGACCAGGGGGCGGGAGACGCGCTACCGGCACCAGGTCTGCTTCCGGACCGCCGCCGGATCGCGCTGCTGGGTGGACGTGAGCGTCACGCTGGAGCGCGACGGCGAGGGCCGGCTGACCGGCAGCTACGGCTCGATGGTGGAGATCACGGCGCGCAGGCAGGCCGACGCGGCGACGCGGGGCGAACAGGCGATCCTGGAAGCGATCGTCGCCGGCGCGCCGCTCGACTCCGTCCTCTCCCGGATCTGCCTGCTGTCCGAGGAGCTTACCCGGCAGAGCCGCTGTTCGATCCTGCTGCTCGACCGCGACGGCACCCATCTCGGCGTCGCCGCCGCCCCGAGCCTGCCGAACGACTATAATGCCGCGATCGACGGCGTCGCCATAGGCGTCGGAGCGGGATCGTGCGGCAGGGCGGCCTTCACCGGCACGCCGGTGATCGTCCCGGACATCGCGTCGGACCCGTCGTGGGAGGACTATCGCGACAGCGCCCTGCGCCACGGGCTGCGTGCCTGCTGGTCTTTCCCGATCATCGCGGACGGCGTCGTCCTGGGCACCTTCGGCACCTATTACGGCGTCGCCCGGGGACCCGACGGCGACGAGCTGGAGACGGCGGGCCGCCTCGCCAAGCTGGCCGCGATCGCGATCATCCGGAGCCGGACCGACGAGGCCCTGCGCGTCGGCGAGGAACGCTACGCCGTCGCGGTCCGCGGCGGCCATGTCGGCATCTGGGACGTCGACCTGGTCGGCGGGACCGTCCATTGGAGCCCTCTCCACAAGCAGATGCTGGGGTTGGACCCGTCCGCCGATCCGGTCGCCGACACGGGATTCGGGATCCTGGGCGAAACGCTGGAGCGGCTGATCCTCCCGGAGGACCTGGCGGCGGTCGCGGCGGCCTATGAATCCCACCTCGCCCACGGCACGCCCTATGACGTGACGTTCCGCATCCGCCGGCCCGACGGGGCGCTCCGCTGGATGCAGTCGCGCGCCGAGGCGGTGCGGGACGCCGCCGGCCGGGCGGTCCGCATCGCCGGCAGCATCCTGGACGTGACCGAGAAGATCGAAGTGGTCGAGGCGTTGCGCCGGAGCGAGCAGCGCTTCCGGGACTTCACCGAGGTGGCGTCGGACTGGCTGTGGGAGAGCAACACGGATTTCCGGGTGACCTATGTTTCCGGCCGGGCCGTCGATACGCTCGGCATCGCCCCGGCGGACATGATGGGGCGGCAGCTGCGGGAAATGGTCTCGGAGAACACCGCGACGCCGAAATGGCGGCGCTACTACGAGGACCTGGAGGCCCGCCGGCCGATCGACCGCTTCGAGTTCTCCCACCGGCCGCCGGGCGGCGAACTGCGGCATTTCCGGATCAAGTCGCGGCCGATCCTGGACGAGCACGGGGTGTTCCGGGGCTATCGCGGGACCGGGACCGACATCACCGCCGAGCGCAATTCGGCCGAGGCGCTGCGCACCCGCGAACGCGAGCTGTCGGAAGCGCAGCGGATCGCCCGGACGGGCGACTGGCTGTGGCACGTGGACGGCGGGCGGGTCGAATGGTCGGACGAGACCTACCGGATCTTCGGCGTGGACCGCCGGAGCTTCGTCCCAAACTTCGACAACGTGTTTTCCTTCGTCCACCCGGACGAGCGCGAGGCGGTGATGGGCAGGCTGACCCGCTCCGCCGCGGAGAAAAGCCGCTCGGCCATGGAATTCCGCATCAGTCGCCCCGACGGGGAGGAGCGGCATGTCTGGGCGCAGTGGCAGTTCAGCCAGGACGAGTCCGGCGAAGTCGCCCAGGTGTTCGGTGTCTGCCGGGACATCACCGAGCAGAAGAAGACGGAGGAGATGCTGCGCGCCGCCAAGGACGCGGCCGAGGCGGCGAGCCGCGCCAAGTCGGAATTCCTCGCCAGCATGAGCCACGAGCTGCGCACCCCGCTCAACGCCATCATGGGTTTCAGCGAGGTCCTGAAGGAGCAGATCCTGGGTCCCCTGAGCGAGCGCTACCGCGACTATGCCAGCGACATCCACCGCAGCGGCCAGCATCTGCTGGACCTGATCAGCGACCTGCTGAACATGGCCCGGATCGAGGCCCGCCAGATGGAGTTCCAGGAGGAGGCCGTGACCCTGTCCGAGATCGTGGACGAGGCCTTGCGGCTGACCCGCCTTTCCCCCGGCGAGACGCGCCAGACCGTGACGAAAACGCTGCCGGACCCGGCGCCGGTGCTCCGGGCGGATCGCCGCGCGCTGAAGCAGGTGCTGATCAACCTGCTCGGCAACGCCGCCAAGTTCACTTCCGAGGAAGGGTGCATCGACCTTGCCGTCCGGCGCGACCCCGCCGGCGGCGACCTGGAGATCACCATTTCCGACAGCGGCATCGGCATCCCGGAAGGCCGCCTGACGGACCTGGGCAAGCCGTTCAGCCGGGTGGAGAACGTGATGTCCCGGCGCTACCAGGGCAGCGGCATGGGCCTGTTCATCTCCAAGACCCTGGTCGAGCGCCACGACGGGACGCTTACGATCTCCAGCGCCGAGGGACGGGGAACCTCCGTCACGGTCCGGCTGCCGGCCGGCAGGGTCATGGGGCCGGACGGCGGCCCGGAGGAGCGGGCGGCGGACTGAGCCGGCGGCGCGCGGCTCGCGCACGCGCGCCGGGAAGGCTGCACAGGGCTTTCCCTCAAAGGCAGCGCCTGAGTTCGGGTTCTCCCCAGGAGCCCGCCTTCGAAGCTCCCGGCGGCAGCCTCCCCCGCCGCCGGGAGCAGGAGGAATGGTCATTGTCTGGACATTGACCAGAACACCGCCGCCATGCGGCACGTCGGCCCGGACCGTGTCATGGAACAGGAATTCAGGACTCGGAAGCGCTGTCACCGGGCTTGCAGCACAGGCAGCCCATATCTCCGAGGATTTGAGCCATCCTCGAAAGTCAGCTTTATTGACTCTGACCCCTATTTTTACGACGCCTATTTTTACGGCCTGCCCTTCCACTCGTCGCGATGCGTTGGGCCGTGGCCCAACGCTTGGAATCAGATCACTCGGAGGACGGCGACCCGGCCCAAACCGCCTTCCCCGAACTACATCCGGACCTGCAACCCATCGAGATCCTTCTGGAGATCCTCGACCTGCATCCTGCCCTGTTGCGGCAGCTTGCATGAATAGCCGAACAAGATACTTCTGTAGCCATGCTCGAAGGAGTTGCCAAAAGCGGAATATCCGATGCAATCATGCATAGATCTGGCAAGAGAGAATTTCGATAGCCTGTATTTCCGGCCGTTCGACTCCAGGGACGGAAGTTCCTGCCACCCCGTCCCTTCCTTCCTCACCCGCTCGAAGCCGCTCAAGAGCGCTTGGGTCTCCCTGTGGACTACAAGGGTATTATGTCCCGCCACTTGAAGCAAGGCGTTCATGTAACCAGTGCCGCTTTCGAAATGCCGGGCATAGTTGGTCGCAACATATTCGACCGAGTCGACATTGCCCGACCAGCAGTTTTTCTCCGTCGCCGGCTTCAGATCGCTTCGGGTACTTTGTATGCGAAAATTATCGCAATCTACCGACCCACTCTTGCCGGATGAATAGGGCTCTCCGGTAGTTGCGCATCCCGAAGCCAAGAAGATCGCGCTGACCAACAAGACGGTGCTGAGCAGGTTTCTCATAATCGATGGCCTTCGGACGCATCCGGCTTTCACTCCGGACCGGATGCAACTTCGCATGCCGGAGGGAAAATATCAAGTCGCGTGCAACTTTCGTACAACCGGACAGGCCGCGCGCGCCGTCGTCGCGACCGTCTTCCCCGACATCGCCGGACATCGCTTCCTCCAGGCTTGAATGAAGCATCGTTCGGCAGCATTTCTGGTTCATTGTACGGAGACGGCCGGAGGTCCGAGCGGGAGAACGTCGAAGCGGATATGCCTGGGGTGCCCCGCCAATGGGGATCGACGTGGTCGCCCCGGAACGGCACGCAACCGCTTCAGTCGTCCTTCCAAGCTTCCTGCGGCCGATCTCCGTCAATCAAGAATGCCGCATAACGGCATGGATCATGAAGCACGGGCTAAACGTATCACTAGGGAGGATAAAGCATGCCGGATGATGTCGCCTGCCCCTTCACGGGAGGAAGCGGGAAGCGCACCCCCACCGTGTTCCGGACGAACCGGGACTGGTGGCCCAATCAACTCAACCTGCGGATCCTGCGCCAGCACTCTTCCCTCAGCGACCCCATGGGGAAAGGGTTCGACTATTCCGAAGAGTTCAAGAAACTGGACCTGCAGGCGCTGAAGCAGGATCTCTACGCGCTGATGACGGACAGCCAGGATTGGTGGCCGGCGGATTACGGCCATTACGGCCCGCTGTTCATCCGCATGGCGTGGCACAGCGCCGGGACCTACCGCACCTATGACGGCCGGGGCGGCGCCTCGTCCGGCGGGCAGCGCTTCGCCCCGCTGAACAGCTGGCCGGACAACGGCAACCTGGACAAGGCGCGGCGGCTGCTCTGGCCGATCAAGCAGAAATACGGCAGCCGGATCTCCTGGGCCGACCTGATGATCCTCGCCGGCAACTGCGCCCTGGAATCGATGGGCTTCAAGACCTTCGGCTTCGGGGGAGGCCGCGCGGACACCTGGGAGCCGGGCGAAGACATCTTCTGGGGTCCCGAGGCCGAGTGGCTGGGCGACATGCGCTACACCGGCGACCGGGTGCTGGAAAACCGGCTGGCCGCGGTGCAGATGGGCCTGATCTACGTCAACCCGCAAGGCCCGAACGGCGAGCCCGACCCGGTCGCCTCCGGCCGTGACATCCGCGAGACCTTCTCCCGCATGGCGATGAACGACGAGGAGACGGTGGCCCTGGTCGCGGGCGGACACACCTTCGGCAAGGCCCACGGCGCCGGCGACCCCGCCCATGTCGGCCGCGAGCCCGAGGGCGCCTCGATGGAGCTGGCAGGGCTGGGCTGGCAAAGCGCCTTCGAGAGCGGCAAGGGCGTCCATACCATCACCAGCGGCATCGAGGGGCCGTGGACCCCCAACCCGACGACCTGGGACAACGGCTATTTCGACGTCCTGTTCGGCTACGAGTGGGAACTGGTGAAGAGCCCGGCCGGCGCCTGGCAGTGGGCGGCGAAGGACCTGGAGGAGAAGGACCACGCGCCGCAGGTCGACGGATCGGGCCAGCGGGTCCGGCTGATGATGACGACCGCCGACATGGCGATGCGCATGGACCCGATCTACGAGCCGATCTCCCGGCGCTTCCATGCGAACCCCGGGGAATTCGCCGACGCCTTCGCCCGCGCCTGGTTCAAGCTGACCCACCGGGACATGGGACCCCGCGTGCGCTACCTTGGTCCGGAGGTTCCGGCCGAGGACCTGATCTGGCAGGACCCGGTGCCGGCCGTCGATCATCCCCTGGTCGATGCGCAGGACATCGCCGGGCTGAAGGCGAAGATCCTCGCGTCCGGCCTTTCGCCCGCGGAACTGATCCGGACCGCCTGGGCATCGGCCAACACCTTCCGCGGTTCGGACCGGCGCGGCGGGGCCAACGGGGCGCGCATCCGCCTCAGCCCGCAGAAGGACTGGGAAGCCAACCAGCCGGCAGAGCTCGCCAGGGTGCTGGGCGTGCTGGAGGGCATCAAGGCGGAGTTTGACGGGGCGGCAGCGGGCGGCAAGAAGGTCTCGCTCGCCGACCTGATCGTCCTCGGCGGCTCGGCCGCGGTCGAGCAGGCCGCCAGGCAAGCCGGAAGCGCGGTCGAGGTTCCGTTCACCCCCGGCCGGACCGACGCCACGCAGGAGCAGACGGACGTCCATTCCTTCTCGGTGATGGAACCGGTCGCCGACGGCTTCCGGAACTACCTCAAGCACGAGGTTCCGGTCTCGCCGGAGGAGATGATGGTGGACAAGGCGCAGCTGATGACGCTCACCGCGCCGGAGATGACGGTGCTTATCGGCGGCCTGCGCGTCCTGGGTGCCAACCATGGCGATGCGAAGCACGGCGTCTTCACGTCGCGTCCCGGCGCGCTGACCACCGATTTCTTCGTCAACCTGCTCGACATGGGCACGGTGTGGAAGCCCGTCTCCGAGGACGAGATGCTGTTCGAAGGGCGGGACCGCGCCACGGGCGAGATGAAGTGGACGGCCACCCGAGTCGATCTCGCCTTCGGCGCGAACTCCGAGTTGCGCGCCATCGCCGAAGTCTATGGTGCCGGCGACGCGCAGGAGCGTTTCGTCAACGACTTCGTCGCGGCGTGGACCAAGGTGATGGAGCTGGACCGCTTCGATCTCGGCAAGTCCTGACGGCCCACTACAGTTCCGGAAGGGCGGCCCCTTGCAAGAGGGGCCGCCCGGCACGGCTTCCCATGGCCGGAACACCGGTCAGGCGGGCGCGGCTTCGGCGGCGAAATAGAGGTCGTGCAGGCGGTCGAGGTTCACGGCGGAGGCCGGCTCCGACAGGACGACGCGGCCGCTCTGCATCAGGTGGACATGGTCGGCCACGGCCAGGGCGCGGTGGGTGTTCTGCTCCACCAGGACGATGGTCCGGCCTTCCTGCTTGAGGCGGGCGATGATCCTGAAGATCTCGTCCACGATGACCGGGGCGAGGCCCAGCGAGGGCTCGTCGATCAGGACGACCTTGGGTTCCTCCATCAGGCCGCGGCCCATGGCGACCATCTGCGCCTCGCCGCCCGACAGCGAGCCGGCGGGCTGGCCGCGGCGCTCGGCCAGGCGGGGAAACAGGTCGAACACCATCGCCAGGTTCTGCTTGGCGCGGGCGCGGCACGGGCGGGGGAAGGCACCCATCAGCAGGTTGTCCTCCACCGTCATGTCGCGGAAGACCATCCGGCCCTCCGGGATCATGACGACGCCGTCATGCACGATGTCCCAGGTGGGCCGGCCGGCGGTGGATTTGCCCTGGAGGCGGATGTCGCCCTTGGTCGGCTTCACCAGGCCCATGACGGCGCGCAGCAGCGTCGTCTTGCCGGCGCCGTTGGGGCCGACGATGACGGTGGTCCGGCCCTCGGGAACGGTCAGGGACAGGTCCCACAGGATGTTGATGGCGCCGTAGCCGGCGCGGAGGTTCTCGACTTCCAGCATATTGGCTTCAGGCATGGTCGGCTCCGGTTCCGGTGTAGCTGCGGCGGACTTCCGGGTCGCTGAACACGGCGTCCGGCGTGCCGTCGGCGATGACCTTGCCGAAGTTCAGCACGACGCAGCGCTGGCACAGGCGGGAGATCGTCTCGATGTCGTGCTCGATCACGATCATGGCGAGGCGCCACTCCCGGTGCAGGCGGGCCAGCATCCCCATGAAGGCGCGCTTGCCGCTGGTCTCCAGCCCGGCCAGGACCTCGTCCAACATCAGCAGCTTAGGCTCGGTGGCGAGCGCCTTGCCGACCTCCAGCGCCTTCTGCTCGCTCAGCGCCAAGTCGGTGGCGGCGTGGGCGTCGGCCTTGTGGCTCAGGTTCAGGAAGTCCAGGATCTCCGCGATGCGCGCCGGGTCGGACTTGCCGGCGCCGAAGCGCTGGGCGACCACCAGGTTCTCGCGCACCGTCAACTCGTGCAGCGGCTGCGGGATCTGGAAGGTGCGGCCGATGCCGGCGCGGGCGCGCTCGTGGATCCTGCCCTTGACCAGGTCGGTGTCGCCGAAGCGGGCCGTCCCCCCGGTCGGGCGGACCAGGCCGGAGATCACGTTGAACAGGGTGGTCTTGCCGGCGCCGTTGGGGCCGACCAGGCCGACGACGCTGTCGTCCTCGACCTGGAGATTGACCCCGGTCAGGGCGGTGATGCCGCCGAAGCGGACGGTGATGTCCTCAAGCCGCAGCAGCATGGCGCTTCTCCGTGGTCGGGGTGGTGGTGGCCTCACGCCGGGAGCGGGCGAAGGGGCGCGTCAGGAGCGGCAGCAGGCCGGACGGGCTGAACAGGATCATGGCGCCCAGCAGCACGCCGAACATGATCTGGTGGCCCTGGGGCATCAGGTTCTTGAACAGCAGCTGGTCCAGCAGATAGATCACCAGGGCTCCCAGGATCGGGCCGGACAGGGTGCGGTAGCCGCCGAAGATCGCCGCCACCACGGGAATGACCGACCAGGTGCCGGCGAAGGCGTAGTCGGGTTCCAGGAAGCCGATGACATGGGCGTTGAAGGCGCCGACCACGCCGGCCATGAAGGCGGAGACCACCAGCATCGCCGCCTTCAGCAGGGTGCTGGGAACACCGATCACGCGGGTCGCGTCCTCGCTGTCGTGCATCGCCTTCAGCGCCAGGCCCCAGTAACTGTCGCGGATCAGCTTGTAGGCCAGCACGCCCAGGACCAGCAGCGTCAGGATCACCAGATAGGCGCCGGTCTTGCCGGAGAAGTCGAAGCCGAAGACGGTGGGCAGCGGCGGGATGCTGAGGATGCCCCCCGCCCCGCCGGTCAGCCAGGTCATCTCGTTCGCCAGGATCCGGAAGATCTGGGCATAGGCCAGGATCGCCAGCGCGAAGTAAGGGCCGCGCAGCCGCAGCGCCGGCATGGTCACGACGGAGATCAGGGCGGCGCCGATGCCGCCCGCCAGCATCGCCAGGAAGACCGGCAACCCCATGTCCTTGGCGAGGATGGCCGAGGTATAGGCGCCGACGCCGAAGAAGGCGGCGTGCCCGAAGCTGACCATGCCGCCCAGGTTGCCGAGCAGCGCCCAGGACAGGGCGATGCCGGCCAGGGTCAATGCCGCCACCACAAGGCTCATGATATAGTCGTTGCCGCCCAGGGCGAACGGGACGACCGCGTAGCAGGCCGCGATGACGACGTAAGGAAGTGCGCGCATCAGCCGACCCTCCCGCGGGAACCGAACAGGCCCGAGGGCCGGATGAACAGGACGAGCAGGAACAGCACCATGCCGGTCAGTTCCTGCAGGGCGGAGCTGGCGAGGGTGATGGTCAGGTACTCCGCGACGCCGATCAGCATGGCGCCGAGCAGCACGCCGGGGATCGAGCCCAGGCCGGCAAGCACGGTGATGACGAAGGCCTTGATGGTCAGGTGGTGGCCCAGGTCGGGATGGATCACCGTGACGGTGTAGATCGCGATTCCGGCGATGCCCGCCAGCAGGCCGGCGATCACGAAGGAGATCACCTCGGTCGTGCGCGGGTTGACGCCCATCAGCATGGCGGCGTTGCGGTTGGACGCGACGGCGCGGAGGGAGCGGCCGTACCAGCTCCGGTTCAGCCACCACCACAGGGCGGCGGTCAGGGCCACGCCCGACAGGAAGAACAGCACCTGCGCGCTGGTGCTGTAGAGCGTGCCCGCGATCACTACGGGCTCGTTGAACCAGGGCACGTTGGTCGAGCGGATGTCGGCCGACCAGACCATCAGGACGAAGTTGGTCAGCACGATGCCGATGCCGAAGGTCAGGATCAGCGAGTTCAGCTCCCGATCCTGGCGGATGCGGCTGACCAGCCCGTAAACCGCGACCGAGGTGAGCACGACCACCAGGACCGCGAAGGGGATCGCGATGACCGGGTTCATGCCGTAGACGCTCTCGGCGGTATAGGCGATATAGGCGGCCAGCAGCACCATCTCGCCGTGGGCGAGGTTGATCACCTTCATGGTGCCGAAGATCAGGGTGAGGCCGAGGGCGATCAGGGCGTAATAGCCCCCGGCAAGCAATCCCGCGTAGAGGGATTGCAGGACGAGTTCGAACATGGATTTCCGCTCGCGTGTTTGGGGCTGCTTACTCGGAGGCGACCCGGGGCGTGGTCCAGGGCGTCGCGGGGAACTTCACCGGGCCGGTCGCGGCCTTCTCCGGCCAGACCAGGACGACCTGCTTGCCCTGGTGCTGGCCCATGCGGTGGGTGAATTCCGGGTTGTCTCCCGTCTCGTCGAAGCGGACCGGGCCGATCAGCGTGTCGTTCAGGGACTTCCGCAGTTCGGCCGCGACGGCGCCGGGCTGGTCCAGGGCGCCGGCCTCCTCCGCCCGCAGCATGGCGTCGAGCAGCAGCCGGGTCTGGACATAGCCGAAGACGCCGAGATAGTCGGGCGACTTCTTGTAGAGGTCCCTGTAGACCTTGGCGAACTCCTGCGCCTCCGGGTCGGTGAAGGCGACCGGATACGGCAGGGTCGAGGTGCCGACGACGTTCTGCATCAGCTCGGGGAAGTCGTTTGCCATCTTGCCCGTGGCGAGCGACCACACGCCGGCGATCAGCTTGATCCCGGGCTGCATGACGCGGGCGGCGCGCAGGATGCCGACATAGTCGTTCTCGTACCCGACCATCACGATCGCGTCCGGCTTGTCCAGGACCTTGACCTTGTGCAGGATCGGCTTGAAATCGCTGATCGCGGGGTCGAAGGCGTGGAAGCTGACCTTGGTGCCGTTGGCGACCAGCCCCTCCTCGACCTGATGGGCGACCTCCTGGGTCGCGTCCTTGGTGGAATGCAGGATCGCGACCGACTTGATGTCGAGGTCGTTGAGCATGCCCACCAGGGCGCGGGAATAGCCCTCGCCGTTGTTGATCCGGAAGAAGTTGGTCAGTCCGCGCTTGACCAGTTCGGACGCGACGCCGCCCGAGGTCATGTAGACCTTGCCGGCGCGTTCGGCGGTCTCGGACGCGGGGCCGATGATGTTGGAGCCGTAGCCGCCGGAGAAGGCCTGGACCTGGGGGGCCATCTGCTCGATCGCGGCGACCGCCTTGGCCGGGTTGGACTCGTCGTCCACGGTGATCAGGCTGGCGGTGTGCCTGCCCTGGTGGACGCGGTTGAACATCTCGACCGCGACGTTGACGCCCTCGTTGGTCGCCATGCCGACGCGGGCCAGCGCGCCGCTCATGGCGATCTGGGAGCCGAGCCTGAACTCGGCGGCGGACAGGTCGGCGGCTGGGAGCAGCAGCGCGAGAGCCGCCGCGGCGCAGGCGAGATGCCGGGCTGGATGGTTCATGGGGTCTCCTCCGGTATGTTCTTTTCGGCCAGTTTTGCCTGGACTTTGTCGTGGCCGGCGCGCCGGCGCCGGGTTACCCGCTTCCGGCCTGCGCCAACTCCGCGAGGCGGCTCTTCATCACCTTGCCGGTAGCACTGGCCGGCAGGGTTTCGAGCAGCACGACCTCGGACGGGCGCTTGTACGGGGCCAGGCGCTCCGCCGCGAAGGCGGATATGGCTTCCGGGGTCACCTTCGCGCCGGGCTGGAGCTGGACGAAGGCGACCACCTCCTCGTTGCCGGCGACGCTGCGGCCGACCACGGCGGACTGGGTGACCAGCGGGTGCGCGTTCAGCACGGCCTCGACCTCCGGCGGGTAGACGTTAAAGCCGGAGCGGATGATCAGCTCCTTCGAACGGCCTACCATGTGGAGGTTGCCGTCCTCGAACCGGGCGAGGTCGCGGGTGTTGAACCAGCCGTCCGGGGTCAGCACCTCGGCGGTCTCGTCGGGGGCTTGGTAATAGCCCTTCATCACGGTCGGGCCGCGGACCCACAGCTCGCCGATGCCGCCGGGCTGGACGGGGGAACCGTCGGTGCCGACCAGCTTCGCCTCGATCCCGGTCAGGATCGGGCCGACCGAGCAATCCGCGCACGGCTTTTCGATCAGGGTCTGGGCGATGGTCGGCGCGCACTCGGTCAGGCCGTAGCCGTTGTTGAGCGGCAGACCGAACACCGCTTCCACCTCGGCCTTGATCGCGGGGTCCAGCGGCGAGCCGCCGGCGGACAGGAAGCGCAGCGCCGGATGGGGCACGGTCTCCTGGCCGGTGATCCGCAGATGCTCGATCAGCCGGGCGAACATGGCCGGGACGCCCTGCAAGACCGTGAGCCGGTCCTTCTCCAGGGAGTCCACCACGGCGGCGGGATCGAACCGGGGGTTCAGGAACAGCGTGGCACCGTGGAACAGGGTGCCCAGGAAGACCGAGGCGAAGCCGAACACGTGGGTGATGGGGAGCACGCCGTAGACGCGGTCGTCCCAGTCCAGCCTGCGCATCCCGCCGGAGATGGCGGCGATGTACAGCACGTTCCGATGGGTCAGCATGACGCCCTTGGGGTGCCCGGTCGTGCCCGAGGTGTAGATCAGCACGGCGACCTGGTCGGCACCGTCGGCGTGGACTGGTTCGGGCAGCGGTTCGGCGATCGGCGGGCCGACCGCGACGGCGCCGGTCAGTCCGGCGATCTCGACCGGCTTGGCGCCGTGGCGTTCCGCATGGGCCGCCGCCGGGCCGGAGGCGCCGACCGTGTAGAACACCCGGCGGGCGCCGCTATGGTCGCGGATCTGGTCGATCTCCCGGGCGGACAGGCGGGAATTGACGATCACGCCCCAGGCGTCCATCTCGGCGGCGGCCAGCAGGAGCACGGCCTGAGCCAGGCTGTTCTCGCTGACGATCATGACCCGGTCGCCGGGCTGCACGCCGAGTTCGGCGAGCGTCGCACGGGTCGAGGCGATGTGGGCCGCGAGCTGGCCGTAGGTCCAGATCGTGCCGCCCTCCACCAGGGCCGGATGGTCGGGCGCCGTCTCGGCCCAGGGGCGGATGATGTGGCTGATCCGCCGGGGTATCCGGGACAGCGCCTGGGCGGCACGCTCCGGCGTCCACTCCTTCTCGGCAGGCTCGGCGGGACGCATGTCAGCTCGCCTCCCGGACCATGTTGCGGGCGATGACGATCTGCTGGATCTGGCTGGTGCCCTCGTACAGGCGGAACAGGCGGACGTCGCGGTAGAAGCGCTCCACGCCATAGTCGGCGATGTAGCCGGCGCCGCCATGGATCTGCACCGCGCGGTCGGCGACCCGGCCGACCATCTCGCTGGCGAACAGCTTGCAGCACGACGCCTCGGTGCTCACCACCTCGCCGGCATCCTTGCGGCGGGCCGCGTCGAGGACCATGCAGCGGGCGGCATAGGATTCCGCCTTGCTGTCGGCCAGCATCGCCTGGATCAGCTGGAAGTCGGAGATCGGCTTGCCGAACTGCTGGCGCTCCATGGCGTAGCGCAGGCTGTCGCGGATCAGCCGCTCGGAAACGCCGACGCAGACGGCGGCGATGTGCAGGCGACCGCGGTCGAGCACCTTCATGGCGGTCTTGAAGCCCTGCCCCTCGCGGCCGCCGATGATGGCGGAGGCCGGCACGCGGCAATCCTCGAAGATCACGTCGGCGGTGTGGCTGCCCTTCTGGCCCATCTTCCTGTCGTGCGGGCCGATATGGAGGCCCTGGGTCCCCGCCTCGACCAGGAAGGCGGTGATGCCCCCTGCCCCCTTGTCCTGCGGGTCGGTGCGGGCCATCACGGTGAACAGGCCGGCTTCCGGCGCGTTGGTGATGTAGCGCTTGGTGCCGTTGAGCAGGTAGTCGTCGCCGTCGCGCCGCGCCGAGGTGCGCAGACTGGCGGCGTCGGAGCCGGAGCCCGGCTCGGTCAGGGCGAAGGAGCCGATGATCTCGCCCGACGCCAGGCGCGGCAGGTACTTGCGCTTCTGCTCGTCGGTGCCGTCGATCACGATACCCTGGGAGCCGATGCCGTTGTTGGTGCCGATCAGCGAGCGGAAGGCCGGCGAGGTCTGGCCCAGCTCGAAGGCGACCTGGACCTCCTCGGTCATGTTGAGGCCGAGGCCGCCGTATTCCTCCGGGACGGAGAGGCCGAACAGGCCCAGCTCGCGCATTTCGGTGACGATGTCGGCCGGGATCGAGTCCTCCTCGGCGATGCGCTCCTCGTTCGGGACGAGGCGTTCGCGCACGAAGCGGCCGACGGTGTCGATCAACTGGCTGAGGGTATCCTGGTCCAGTGCCATTCTGAGCTGTTTCCCTTGAAGAATTTTCTTGGTTCAGCGGCGCAGCAGGGCCGCTTCGACGTTCCGGACGAGATTGACCAGGCGGGGGCCGAGATCGTCGGTCAGGCGCCGCCGGTCGAACAGGAAGGCCGGGCCGCCGCAGTTGAAGGCGAGGATCGGCGAGCCGTCGGGCGGGATCAGCGGCACGCCCACGGCATGCACGTCGGACTGCCAATCCCCGGCGGAGATCACGAAGCCCCGGGTGCGGTAGTCCTCCACCGCCTGCTCGATCCCGGCTTCCATGCGCGGCCAGTTCCCGGGATCGCGCTTCGCCGCGCGGTCCATCAGGTAGCGGCGCTCGCTGTCCGGCAGGGCCGCCAGCAGGGCGCGGCCCATGGCGGTGGTCTCCACCGGGATGCGGGAGCCGAGGTCGAGCCGCAGCGTCACCGTCGCGTCGGACCGGCAATGCTCCACATAGACCATGCTGAGGCGGTCGCGGCTGCCGAGCGAGACGGACGCCCCGGCATGGTCCGCAAGTTCCTGCATGAACGGCCGGGCGATCTGGCGGACGCCCACGTTGGCCAGCGCCGCGTAGCCCAGCGACAGGACGGCGGTGCCGAGCTGGTACTTGCCGAGCCGTTCCGAGTAGGACAGATAGCCCAGGCGCGTCAGCGTGTGGGTCAGCCGGGAGACGGTCGGCTTCGGCAATCCGGTAATGGCCGCGATATGCTGGTTGCCCAGTACGCTGTCCTTTTGTGTAAATGCTCGAAGAACCTCAAGACCCCGTGCAAGGGCGACCACGAACTGACGATCCTTTATTTCGTCCGATGCCAGCTGATCGGCGGCTTCGACATCGGCGACGGGCGCCGATACCGGGCTTTCCAGGTCCTCCACATCGCCGGCCATGAATTTCATCTCCCTTGCACGCTTTACACGGACCATACGCTCGTATTATGGTCAGGTCAAGAATGCAAAATTGAGTTCCGCTTAGCGAAACATCGAAGCTGCGCGGCGGGGCGATAACATCCGAGGGGGAGTGAGCCGATGCTCGAAGCCTATATCTACGACGGCCTGCGGACGCCGTTCGGCCGCCATGCGGGAGCGCTGGCGGGCGTGCGTCCCGACGACCTGCTGGCCGGCGTCATCAAGGCCGTGGTCGAGCGCGGGCCGTTCAGGCCGGAGGACATCGAGGACGTCATCGCCGGCTGCACCAACCAGGCCGGCGAGGACAGCCGCAACGTGGCGCGGCACGCCGGCCTGCTGGCGGGGCTGCCGTTCCAGGTGCCGGGGCTGACGGTCAATCGCCTGTGCGGCAGCGGTCTGTCGGCGGTGCTGGACGCGTCGCGCGCGGTGACGGTCGGCCAGGGCGACCTGATCGTGGCCGGCGGCGTCGAGAGCATGAGCCGCGCACCCTTCGTGATCGGCAAGTCGGAATCGGCCTATTCCCGCGAGATCAAGGCGTTCGACACCACCATGGGCGCCCGCTTCACCAACCCGCGGATCGTCGAGGAGCACGGCAATCACTCCATGCCGGAGACGGCCGACAATATCGGCCAGGACCTCCAGATCACCCGCGAGGCGAGCGACCGCTTCGCCCTGGAGTCCCAGCGGAAATATGCGGCGGCGCTGGCCGACGGCTATTACGACGGCGAACTGGTGCCGGTCGGGGTTCCGGGCAGGCGGGGCGCCGTCGAGACGGTCGCGACCGACGAGCATCCCCGGCCCGAGACCACGATGGAACGGCTCGCCAAGCTGAAGCCGCTGTTCCGCGACGGCGTGGTGACGGCCGGCAACGCGTCGGGCATCAACGACGGGGCCGCGGCGCTGCTGATCGGAAGCCGCGAGGCCGGCGAGCGCGCCGGGGCGAAGCCGCTGTCCCGGATCGTGTCGGGCGCCGTCGCCGGGGTCGAGCCGCGCGTCATGGGTCTCGGGCCGGTGCCGGCCATCAGGAAGGCCCTGGAACGCGCCGGGCTGGGCTTGGGCGATGTCGACGTGATCGAGATCAACGAGGCGTTCGCGACCCAGGTCCTGGGCTGCTTGCATGGGCTGGGACTGTCGGCCGACGACAGCCGGCTCAATGTCAATGGCGGCGCCATCGCGGTCGGGCATCCGCTCGGCGCTTCCGGCGCGAGGCTCGCCTTGACTGCGACCCGGCAACTCCACCGCGGCGGCGGCCGTTATGCCGTCGTGTCCATGTGCATCGGCGTCGGCCAGGGAATCGCCGCCGTCCTAGAACGGGTGTAACCTATATGACCGGAGATACCATCACCATCGCCGAAACGAAATCCAAGGCTTCCGGCCCCGCGGCCTTCCAGTGGGAAGACCCGTTGCTGCTGGAGGAGGAGCTTTCCGAGGAAGAGCGCATGGTCCGCGACAGCGCGCGGAGCTATTGCCAGGACAAGCTGATGACGCGCGTGCTGGAAGCGAACCGGCACGAGCATTTCCACCGCGAGATCATGACCGAGATGGGCGAGCTGGGCCTGCTCGGGCCGACCATCGAGGGCTACGGCTGCGCCGGCGTCGGCTATGTCAGCTACGGCCTGATCGCCCGCGAGGTCGAGCGGGTGGACTCGGGCTACCGCTCCGCCATGTCGGTCCAGTCCTCGCTGGTCATGCACCCGATCCACGCCTACGGCACCGAGGAGCAGCGGCAGAAATACCTGCCCAAGCTCGCCAGCGGCGAGTGGGTGGGCTGCTTCGGCCTGACCGAGCCGGACGCCGGCTCCGATCCCGGCTCCATGAAGACCCGGGCGCGCAAGGTCGACGGCGGCTACTCGGTCAGCGGCTCCAAGCAGTGGATCACCAACTCGCCGATCGCCGACGTGTTCGTGGTCTGGGCCAAGGACGATGCCGGCGACATCCGCGGCTTCGTGCTGGAGAAGGGCATGAAGGGGCTGAGCGCCCCCAAGATCGAGGGCAAGTTCAGCCTGCGCGCCTCGATCACCGGCGGCATCGCGATGGACGAGGTGTTCGTTCCGGACGATAACCTGCTGCCCAACGTCAAGGGTCTGAAGGGACCGTTCGGCTGCCTGAACAACGCGCGCTACGGGATATCCTGGGGCGCCATGGGGGCGGCGGAGTTCTGCTGGCACCAGGCGCGCGACTACGTGCTGGAGCGCAAGATGTTCGGCCGGCCGCTGGCGGCCAACCAGCTGATCCAGAAGAAGCTGGCCGACATGCAGACGGAGATCACGCTGGGCCTGCACGCCGCGCTGCGGCTGGGCCGGCTGAAGGACGAGCACCGCGCCCCGCCGGAGGCGATCAGCCTGATGAAGCGCAACAACTGCGGCAAGGCGCTGGACATCGCCCGGGTCGCCCGCGACATGCTGGGCGGCAACGGCATCTCGGACGAGTACCACGTGATCCGCCACGTCATGAACCTGGAGGCGGTCAACACCTACGAGGGCACCCACGACATCCACGCCCTGATCCTGGGTCGCGCCCAGACCGGCATCCAGGCCTTCGGCTGAGGCAGGGTGGCTGCGGGGATCGATCGCTTTCGCGGCGGTTGCTCCCCGTCCCGCCTTCCCCCGCCCGGAGAAGAGTACCGGCTCTTCACGAGGCCGCGATAGCCGACCCGATTACGCTGTCATTGCATTCATCGCCATCAATGCTAACCTGCTCCCGCTGGCAGTGACGGGAGCGCTCCATGGCCACCATAACGATCCGGAACCTGGAAGACGCCATGAAGGCAAGGTTGCGGGTGCGCGCGGCTCATCACGGCCGTTCCATGGAGGAAGAGGCCCGGCACATCCTGCGTGCGGCCCTGACGGAAGAAGGACAATCGCCGGTGCATCTCGGCGAGTCGATCCGGCGACGGTTCGAGCCCTTCGGAGGAGTCGAACTGCCTGATCCGGGCCGTGAAATTCTGCGTGACCCTCCAGACTTCGAATGATGTTCGTGCTGGACACCAACGTGCTTTCGGAGTTGATGCGCCCGTCGCCTTCGGAAGCTGTTGTCCGCTGGGTTGCCGGGCAGAGTGCGGGCAGCCTTTACACGACGACGGTCACACAGGCGGAGATCCTGTTCGGCCTCGCCCTCCTGCCGGACGGCAGACGCCGGAGCGACCTGCTCATGGCAGCGCAGTCGATGTTCGCGGAGGATTTCGTGAATCGGATGTTGCCATTCGATGGTGCGGCGGCTGTCGTATTCGCCTCCATCGCGGCGGCAAGACGCCGACAAGGCAGGCCAACCAGCACTTTCGATGCGCAGATCGCTGCCATAACCCACTCACGAAACGCTGTGCTGGCAACCAGGAACACTGCCGATTTCCTGGATTGCGGAATCACCGTCGTCGATCCGTGGACATGCTGAGGGCACCGGGCGCGCGAGGCGCCCGGTGCCTGACAGGCTTGCGGCTATGCCGGCTTTACGCCTGGGCGGCGGCCTTGCGGGCGGCTTCTTCCCGCTCGATCCAGCGCTCGAGGATGGCGACGTGCTCGCTCTCCTCCTTGACGAACTCGTTGGCGAGTTCGGCGATGTCGGCGTTCTTGGTGTGGCCGGCGACGGTCAGGTAGAACTCGAAGCCGAGCTTCTCGCCCTGGAGCGCCGCCTTCAGCGCGTCCAGCCGCGACAACGCCGGGTCGCCCGCCCAAAGGGCCGTGCGCTCCGGGGTTTCCAGGGTCGGCCAAACATGGTCGCCCGGAATGTAGCAGGTGACGTCGGTCGAGCCGGCCCGCGCCTTGGCTTCCGCCAGGTGCAGACGGGAGTATTCGCCCAGCTTCGCGAACAGCTCGGCGATCTCCGTGTTGCCGACCTTGGCCATTTCCGCGGAAAGCTCTTCGAAGTGGATGGCGGCGTCCTCCTCCACCTTGATGGCGTAGCCGAGGAATTCCTCCACCGAGGCGATCTCGAGGCCGCCCTTGTAGGTCTTCACCGCCGTGGACAGGGCGGGCCTCGCCTTGGGCAACGTCTCGTCGCCCGGGAAGATCACCGCGATGTCCTCGTTCCGCACGAAGTACTGGCAGGCCAGCCGGTGGCGCGGAGGCATGTCGTTGGTTTCGGCGTTCTCGATCTCGGCCGGGGTGATCTTGCCGAGCTGCCGCAGCATCTCCTTTTCCTTTTCGGTCAGGGCGATGCCGTAGGGCTTGTTGGTGCTCAGGAGTTCGACCTCCACCAGGCAGGAGCCGCACTCGCCGTCGCCGCAATCGAACGGAATCGGAATCTTGTGATCCTTGGCCAGGGTCAGGAGAGTTCCACGGTCGCCCGCGACGGCGTACAGGGTGATGTCCTTGGCCATCGCCGGAGACCGGAAGGTCACGTTTGCCAAAGCTTTTTTCCTTTTTCTGGAGCCGGGTGAAGATCACCCATCAAATAAATACCGACCGTTCGGTCAAAATCTCCGGACGGAATCCCAAGTATTCTGACAGTTGGATGACAGAAGGGCGACTTCAGCCCGACGGCGACAATTTCGAAGGCCGGCGCCGGGTCTTTTTGCAAATTCCATTCCGTGGGGATAAATATTATATATGTCAGCGGTTTCGTGTATTCAGGACGAGCGGCCGCAATGCCAGAGGGAACGTCCTTTGCGACAAACCCGACAAATAGTGGTATTCGCGACAGGCCCGGTAAGGTTCAGGGCCGTGGAGCGTGCGGCGTCCTGGGCCAGGCGTTCAGCACGGCGTGGACCAGGGACGCCAGGGGGATCGCGAAGAAGATGCCCCAGAATCCCCAGATGCTGCCGAACACCAGCAGGGCCACGATGACGGCGGTCGGATGCAGGTTGACGACCTCGGACAGCAGCAGCGGGGCCAGGATGTTGCCGTCGAGCAGCTGGATCACCGCGTAGGCGCCCATCACCCACAGGAAATCGGGCCCGGTGCCCCACTGGGCATAGGCGATCACGGCGATCGGCACCGCGGCCAGCACGACGCCGATATAGGGGATCAGGGTGGACAGGCCGGTGGTGATCGCCAGCAGGGCGCTGAACTGAAGGTCGAGCATCAGGAACGCCGCATAGGTGACCACGGCGACGATCAGGAATTCATAGATCTTGCCGCGCACATAGCCGCCGATCTCGGCATCCACTTCGTGCCAGACCTGCTCGGCCAGCCGCCGTTCCGGCGGCAGGAAGCTGAGCACCCAGGCCAGGATGCGCTCCTTGTCCTTCAGGAAGAAGAACACCAGCATCGGCATCAGGACGAGGTAGACGACCAGGTTGACCAGGGCCGGCAGCCAGGCGACCGAGGCGCTCAGGATGCGCTGCCCGATCAGGATCAGGTCGTTGCGCAGGCTGGCCAGGAAGTCGAGGATCTGCTGGTCCTCGAAGATCTCGGGATAGCGCTGGGGCAGCCCCAGGATCAGGTCCTGGGTCCGCGACAGGATAGCCGGAAGCTGCTGGATGAGCTGGGCGATCTGGCTGAGCAGAAGCGGCAGCAGGACCAGGAAGATCCCCAGCAGGATGGCGAGGAACAGGCTGAAGACCAGACCCATCGCCATGCCCCGCGGGATCCCGCGGCGCTCCAGCATGGTGATCAGGCCGTCCAGCAGATAGGCTATGACGATGCTGGCGATCAGCGGCGCCAGGACGTCCGCCGCCAGGGCCAGGGTGCCGAATCCCGCGATCAGCAGGCCGGCGAGAAGCACCACCTGCGGGTTGGCGAAGGTGCGGCGGAACCAGGCGGTGACGATGTTCATGTCGGTCAAACAGCCCTGCCCCGGACTCAGCTGCAGGTCGATCCCGCGGTGAGTATGGGTATCCCGGTCCAGATGGTCGCCACCAGCGCGCAGAAGGTCAGGGCCAGCCCCGCCCGGTCGATGAAGGCGGTGCCCCGATCGGCGGCCCCCCGATCGGCGGAACGCCGGCGCACCTGGATAGCGGCCATGGCCGCGATCAGTCCCACATGGAGGGCCCAGACCGCCAGCAGGGCGCCGCGGTTCAGGGAAACCGGACCGAGGCCCACATCGTCCCAGCCGAGGCGGCAGCCGAGACCCTGGACCCCGTAGAGCACGACGAAGGCCGAACTCCAGAGCAGGAATCCGGTGACGAGGAGCAGCAGCTTGCCGGGCCTTGCCGTCTCGCTCATGGCATCACCAGCCGGGGCAGCGTCGCGACCAGGAGCAGCGCGGCGGCTCCCGTGACCGCGGTGTAGCCGTGCCACAGGGCGCCGATGCGGAGGTCCAGGCTCCGCGCGGCCGAGATATAGCCGGCGCGGGACCGCCACAGGCCGAACAGGGCGAATACGCAGCCCAGGGCGGCGTGGAAACCGGCATAGGACAGCAGCGCCACCGTGACGGCGCCATAGGCGTGCAGCGTCGGGCCGGGCGTTCCCAGGGCGAGCAGGACCAGCCAGACCAGGGCGAAGGCATGGCCCGCGGCGGCGAGGAGGAGCCACGGGTCCCGGCCGGCGGACCGGGAGGCATCGGCCTTTCCGTTCACCGCGACCGCGCGCCGGCCCGCCAGGGCCGCCGCGACCAGCCCGGCCCCGGCCAGCGCGGGCTTCCACCACGGGGCCTCCAGCACCTGGGGCGGCGGCCAGCCGGGCGCCGATACCCAGAGGAACAGCGCGCCGAATGCCAGGGAGGAGAACAGCACCCCGTCGGCGACCAGCGTGAAGACCATGGCCCACCAGGACGGCGGCCCGGCGGCTTCCGAATGGGCCGGGGCGGAAGCCCCCCTGCCGATCGGCAGGGGGCCGCGGTCCTGGAACTGGCCGGTGTCCCGGGTCCACAGCATGAACAGCGCCAGCATCAGCGCGGCCCCCACCGGAGCCAGCCAGTAGACCTTGAACAGCAGGCCCAGGAACACGACGCCCGTCGCCAGCGCGGTGTAGAGCGGCAGGTATGTCGGCCCCGGCAGGACGATGACCTGGTCCGGGGTCGCCGCCGTCATGTGGGTTCCCAGCGTCTCCTGCCGCCCCTCGCGGGCGAAACCCAGATATCCCCTGCCCCCGGCCAGATCGCTGGGCAGTTCCGGCGCGTCCCCCAGGGGATGGCGGCCCGACACCGTCGGCAGCGAAGCGAAGTTGTAGGACGCCGGCGGAGTGGCCGTGGCCCATTCCAGGGTGCTCGCCCCCCAAGGGTTGCGCGGCGCGGTCCGGCCGAAGCGGACATGCAGCAGGACGTCCACGACGAACAGCGCGAAGCCCATCGTCATCAGGAAGCCGCCGAAGGAGGAGATGAGGTTCGGCAGGTCCCAGCCCCATCCCGGCTCGTAGCTGAAGACGCGGCGCGGCATTCCCAGCAGGCCGGTCAGGTGCATGATGAAGAAGGTGACATTGAAGCCGATGAAGATCAGCCAGAAGGCCACGTGGCCCAGGGGATAGCGCGCGACCTTGCCGCTGACGTGCGGCAGCCAGTAATATGCCGCGGCCAGCAGCGGGAAGACGAAGCCGCCGACCAGCACGTAATGCATGTGCGCCACGACGAAGTGGGTGTCGTGGACCTGCCAGTCGAACGGCACCACCGCGACCATCACGCCGGTCAGCCCGCCGGCGACGAACACGACGAAGAAGCCGAACAGGTACAGCATGGGCAGCTTCAGCTGGGGCCGCCCGTCGATCAGCGTGGCCAGCCAGGAGAAGATCTGCACGCCGGTCGGGATCGCGACCAGCGTGCTGGCGGCGGAGAAGAAGCCCAGCGCCAGGTGAGGGATGCCCGTCGTGAACATGTGATGGACCCACAGGCCGAAGCTGAGGAACCCCACCGCCACGACCGAGACCACGATCCAGGTGTAGCCGACGATCTCCCGCCGGGCCATGACGGGAAGGATGGTGGAGACCATGCCGGCCCCGGGCAGGAAGATGATGTAGACCTCGGGATGGCCGAACAGCCAGAACAGGTGCTGCCACAGCAGCGGGTCGCCGCCCCGCGTCGGGTCGAAGAACGGCAGGTCGAAGGCGCGCTCGGCCTCCAGCAGGATCGAGCCCAGGATCAGCGGCGGGAACCCGGCCAGCATCATGCCGGCGGTCACCAGGATGTACCAGGCGAACAGCGGCATCCGGTCGATGGTCATGCCCGGCGCCCGCATCTTCAGGATGGTCACGGTGATCTCGACCGCGGCGCAGATCGCCGAGATCTCGACGAAGGTGATGCCGAGCAGCCAGACGTCGGCGTTGATCCCGGGGGAATAGGCATTGGACGACAGGGGCGTGTACATGAACCAGCCGCCGTCCGGGGCGACTCCCAGCAACATCGCCACCACCAGGATCGAGCCGCCGAAAATATAGCACCAGAAGCCGTAGGCGGTCAGCCGGGGAAAGGCCAGGTCGCGCGCGCCCAGCAGCTTCGGCAGCATGTAGATCGCGACCCCTTCGAACATCGGGATCGCGAACAGGAACATCATCACCGAGCCGTGCATGGTGAAGATCTGGTTGTACAGCTCCGGCCCGACGAAGGCGCCGTGCGGCGTCGCCAGCTGGGCGCGGATCAGCATCGCCAGCAGCCCGCCGATGGTGAAGAACACGAAGGCCGCGATGATGAAGCGGCGCCCGACGATGGTGTGGTTCACCGCCGACAGCCGGCCGACGCCGGGCGGCGTGCCCCAGATCCGGTCGAGGTCCCGGTGCAGCCGCATCGCCAGGTCGGAGGACGGAGCCCCTGCCGCGGACATGTCGGGGGAACGTTCCGGGCTTGCCGGAAAGTCCCGGGTTTCTCGGATTTCAGTCACTGGCCATGTCCTGTGGAACTGTCCCGCGGGTCCGCGAGGCGGGCGGAATAGGCGGCTGCGTCGTGCGCCTCCACGGTGAAGCCCATCACGGCGTGGCCGGTGCCGCAGAACTCGGAACACTTGCCGTGATAGATGCCGGGCCGGTCGGCGAAGAGCCGGATCACGTTCGTATGGCCCGGGATGGCGTCGATCTTGCCGCCTAGCCGGGGCGCCCAGAAGCTGTGGATCACGTCGGCGCTGGTGACGTGGATATCGACCGGGCGCCCGGCCGGGATATGCAGGATATCGGTCGTTCCCGGGGCGCCCGCCGCGTCGGGATAGGCGAAGTCCCATTGCCACTGGCGGGCATGGGCCTCGACGCGGAGCACGCCCTCGCCCGGGCGCGGGACCAGCCTCTCGCCCATGAACAGCCCATAGCCGAGCAATGCCGAGAGCACGGCCACGGGCATCACCAGCCCGCCCCACAGGACGAAGGACTGCCCCACCGGCCGATCCGGATCGCCGGCCGGATGCCGGCGCAGGAAGGCGAAGCCGAACAGGACCATGACCAGGCCGAACAGCACGACGGAGCCGGCCAGCATCACCCACCACAGCGTCGCGATGGACTGGGCGGCGGGTCCGGCGGGATCGAGCGTCGAGAACGGCCCGCCGCAGCCGGCGAGCGCCGTGACGGCGGCAAGTCCCTTGAACGGCCGGAACGCCGGGTTAAGTGACGGAAACAATGCTTTCATGACGGAAACGGATCCCGACCCATGCCTAACCCGGTCGAAGAGAACAACCCCGTGCTCAGCCAGGTCGCGGAAAAGGGCACCGAATCCCTGGTGGCCGTGGCCGGGCACCCGATCCATGCCATGATGGTGGCCTTCCCGATCGCCCTGACCATGGCGACGCTGGGCAGCGACGTCTTCTATTGGTGGACCGGGGACGCTTTCTGGGCGAGGGCCGGCCTCTGGGCCTGCGGGGCGGCGTTCTGGCTCGGCATCGCGGCGGGGATCGCCGGCACGGCGGAACTGCTGTTCGTGCCCGGCATCCGCAACCGGGCGGCAAGCTGGACCCACGCCGTCGCGGCGATGATGCTGCTGTCCATCCTGGGGATGAACTGGGGACTTCGCCTGTCTGCCGACGAGACGGTCATCCTGCCGCTCGGCCTGGCGCTGTCGGGCCTGAGCGCCGTCTTCGTCGGCATCGCCGGCTGGCACGGCGGCAAGCTGGTGTTCGATCATGGCATCGGCCTCATGATATCCAGCGACGGATGAGATCCTCGACCATGATGCGCAGGCCGCCGGGCCGGTGCAGCCAGTCCGGCAGGAGCGCCAGGTCGACCGCCGGCTTTTCCAGGACCAGCCACAGGATCGCCGAGATCAGCCCGAGCGTCAGGCCGGTCATGACGACCTTGCGCAAGGGCCGGTAGGAACCGGACGGCTCGAAGACGCGCAGCACCACGAAGCCGTGGCGGACATGCAGGGCCGCCAGCCCGCCGACCACCAGCAGCTTCAGGGCGAACCAGGCGGTGAAAACCTCGCGGGCGAAGATCAGCGCCGTCCCCGTCCCGATCGCCACGAACGCCGCCGGGGAGGCGATGGTGACGAACAGGAAACGGGTCAGCCGCTGGAGGTCGAAGCGGGTCGGATCGTGCGTCACGCCGTGGCGTTGGGCGAACAGGCCCGGGAGCACGAGCAGGCAGCCGCACCAGACGACCAGCGACGCGATATGGGCGGTCTTGAGCCAGACGACCGTCATGGGCCCGGCGGGAAGGGTTCGGTTCTCATGGGAAGTTCCCTGTCGGTTCGATTACGCACTGTTCCAATGCGTACGAACCGCGTCCTGTTCTCATCCCATGAAAATTTCCTGATCGGCGATCACAGGATGCCGGGGTAGGCGCCTCCGTCGATCAGCAGGCTCTGGCCGGTGATGTAGCCGGCGTGGGCGGAGCACAGGAAGGCGCAGGCCTTGCCGAACTCCGACGGGTCGCCGAACCGGCGGGCCGGGATCTCGGCGCGGCGCTGGTCGGCGAAGTCCTCCACCGCGACGCCCTGGGCCTTCGCCCCGCCTTCCAGCCCGGTGCGGAGCCGGCGGGTGTCGAACGAGCCCGGCAGGACGAAGTTGATCGTCACGTTGGCATGGGCCACCGAGCGGGCGACGCCGGCGAGGAAGCCGGTCAGGCCGGCGCGGGCGCCGCTCGACAGGTCCAGCCCGGTCAGCGGCATCTTGACCGACGCGGAGGTGATGTTGACGATCCGGCCGAACTTCCGCTCGACCATGCCGTCGATCACGCGCTGGACCAGCTCGATCGGGGTCACCATGTTGCCGACCACCCCGGTGACCATGGCGTCGCGGTCGATCTCGCGGAAGTCACGGCGCGGCGGGCCTCCGTTGTTGTTGACCAGGATATCGACGGTCGGCACCGCGGCGAGCAGGGCGTCCTGCCCCTCGCGGGTGCTGACGTCGGCGGCGACGGCGATGACGGTGGCGCCGGTTTCCTTCCGGATCTCCTCGGCGGTCCGGTCGAGGACGGCCTGGTCGCGCCCGTTCACCACGACGGTGCATCCGGCGCGCGCCAGTTCCAGGGCGCAGGCGCGGCCGAGGCCTTGGCTGGACGCGCATACGACGGCGTTCCGTCCGCTCAGTCCGAGATCCATGGCAAGTCTCCTTCGTTTCGTTGTTCGAGTTTCCCCCCGAAGCGGCCAGGGTGTTGGACCCGCGGAAGAAATTCAAGCCATGGTTCGGTATCGCTGGGATCATGCCGCCTGGAGAGCCCCCCGGGGGCGCCGGTCCAGCGCGCCGCTCCAGACGGTCAGACCCAGGGCGCCGGCGACCAGGACGGCGCCGACCCGGGGAGTCGCGGGCAGGCCGAGGGGCGATTCGACGACCAGGCCGCCGATCCAGGCTCCGGCCGCGATGCCCAGGTTGAAGGCCGCGATGTTCAGGGCCGACGCCACGTCCACCGCGCCGGGCCGGTGCAGGCGGGCGAGCTGGACGACGTAGAGCTGGAGGCCCGGAACGTTGGCGAACTGGAGGAAGCCCAGCGCCGCCAGCGTGACCAGGGCCCAGGCCGGCGAGATCATGGTGAAGCTGAACAGCACCAGCACGACCGCCTGGAGGGCGAACAGGACCGTCAGCGCCCTGACCGGATCGCGGTCGGCGATCCGGCCGCCGACGATGTTGCCCACCGCGATGGCGAGGCCGTAGAGGATCAGGATCAGGCTGACGCTCGATGCGTCGAAGCCGGAGATTTCCTGAAGGACGGGGGCGAGGTAGGTGAAGGTCACGAAGGTGCCGCCATAGCCCAGCGCCGTCATGGCGAAGACGATCAGCAGCCGGGCGCTGCCGAGCACCCGCACCTGGTCCATCAGGGAAGCCGGGGGAGCCTTGCTCAGGTTGGACGGAAGCAGGGCCGCGATGCCGGCGAGGGCGACGGCGCCCAGTCCCGCGACGCCCCAGAAGGTGGCGCGCCAGCCGAAGGTCTGGCCGATGAAGGTGCCGAGCGGCACGCCGGTCACGATCGCGACGGTCAGGCCGGCGAACATCATGGCGATCGCCGAGGCGCGGCGGTTCTCCGGCACCAGGTCGGCGGCGATGGTGGCGCCGACGGAGAAGAAGACCCCGTGGGCGAAGGCGGACAGCACCCGCGCGGCAAGCAGCAGTTCATAGCTGGGGCTGAGCGCCGCCGCGGCATTGCCGACGACGAACAGGCCCATGAGGCCGAGCAGCAGGGGCTTTCGGTCGATGCGGCCGGTCAGGGCGGTCAGGACCGGGGCGCCGAAGGTGACGCCGAGGGCATAGACGCTGACGATCAGGCCGGCGAGCGGCAGGGTGATCCCCAGGTCGGTCGCGACGGTCGGCAGCAGGCCGACGATCACGAATTCGGTCGTGCCGATCGCGTAGGCGGCGATCGTCAGGGCGAACAAGGCTAAAGGCATGGCATGTCCCTTCCCTCCCCTTGCGGCGGGGCGGGCGCTGGGTTGATCAGGTTTCGGCCCGGAATATGAGGCGAAGGGACGGGCGCGATAATCCGGGCGTTCCGCTCAGGACTTGTGAATTGATTTCATGGATCGCGCTTCATGAAGGCCTGGAGCCTGGGCACCATGAAGTCCAGGAAGGCGCGGACCCGTTGGGGCACGCGCCGGCCGCCGAGATAGAGCGCATGGACATCCTCCGCGTCGCCGGGCTGGTCGCTGCCCCCGCCGTTGCCCAGCACCTCGACCAGGCGGCCGGCGGCTATGTCGGGATCGACGTGGAAATCGGCGAGCCGGGCGAGGCCGACGCCGCGGAGCGCCATCTCCCGCACCGTCTCGCCGTTGTTGGCGATCAGGCTGCCCTGGACGACCCGGTCCACGACCCTTCCGCCCTCCCGGATCGGCCAGACCGGCGCCGCCCGGCGGAAGTTGAAGCTGAGGCAGTCGTGATGCGCCAGGTCGTCGAAGGTCTCCGGCGTGCCGCGGCGGGCCAGGTAGCCGGGCGATCCCACGATCTTGCGCCGGGCGGAGCCGATCTTGCGGGCGACGAGGGTCGAGCTGGCCAGCTCGCCGACCCGGAAAGCGATGTCGGTGCGGTCGAGATAGAGGTCCACGATCTCGTCGGACAGCGAGAGATCGACGGTGACGTTGGGGTGCGCCGCCCAGAAGTCCGGGAGCAGCGGCACGATGCCGTGGGTGCCGAAGGCGACCGAGGCGTTGACCCGCAGGGTGCCGCGCGCGCTCCCGGCGCCCTGGGCCAGTTCGCGCTCGACATCGTCCAGCTCGGCCAGCAGGGCGCCGCTCCGCTCGTAGTAGAGCCGGCCCTCGTCGGTCAGGGACAGGCGGCGGGTCGATCGCTCCAGCAGGCGCACGCCCAGCCGCTCCTCGATGCGGACGATCAGCTTGCTGACGGTGGACGGCGTCATCATGAGCTGGCGCGCCGCCTCGGAGAAGCTGCCCGCCTCGACCACGCGCACGAACACCTGCATCTCTCCCGCCCGGTTGTCCAAGGCCGGCTCCTTCCGTCAGTTCGGGTCCATTCCCGGACGCCGCCATTCCCGGACGAAGGCCAGGAAGGCTTCGAGCGCGGCGGGAGGCCGGCGGCGGCTGGGATAATAGAGGAAAGGCCCGGGGAAGTCGGGACACCAGTCGTCCAGCACCCGGACCAGCCGTCCCTGCTTCACCGCCTCCTCCACGTAGCCCTCGAAGGTCAGCATGAAGCCGAGCCCGTCCAGCGTGGCCCGGAGCTGGGTCCCCACGTGGGAGGAGGTGAAACGGCAGTCCGGCGCGATCCTGACGGCGCGCCCATCCTTCTCGAACTCCCACGGCAGCATCATGCCGCTGGGAAAGCGGGTCGAGATCGCGGGAGCGCCGAGCAGGTCTTCGGGCTTCTCCGGAACACCGTGGGCGGCGATGAGATCGGGAGCGGCCACGACGGCGTAGCGCTGCGGCGGGCCGAGCGAGACCGCGACCATGTCGAGCGCCAGGTTCTCCTCGAACCGGACGCCGGCGTCGAAGCCTTCGGCGACGATGTCGATCAGCGCGGTGTCGGTGACGATCTCCAGGTCGATGCCGGGATGGCGCTTCAGGAACGGCGCCACCATGGGGGCGAGGACGAGCTGGGCGGCGGGAGCGGGCGCGTTGATCCGCAGCCGGCCCGTGGGGCGCCCCTGCCGACCCCGCGCCTCGGTCACGGCGTCGGCGATCTCCGTCAGGGCGGGGCCGATCCGGCGCAGCAGGTTTTCGCCCGCCTCGGTGGCAGCGACGCTGCGGGTCGTGCGGTTGAGGAGGCGGAGGCCGAGCCGTTCCTCCAGGTCGCGCAGGCGCTGGCTGAGGCTGGAGACGGAAATCCGCTGCTCCAGGGCGGCGCGGCGGAAGTTTCGGTGGCGCGCCACGGCGGCGAAGGCGTGGAGATCGCGGAGGTCGGACTCGTCCATTGTTCACCCTGCCGAACAAGCCATTCAGGATTATCCAGCTTATCGGATGGGCGGCGGCGAGTCATCTTCCGGCCAGGGATGGCGCCCAGCGGGCGCCGCCGAAACGGGAAAGGAAAGAAGGATGGAACACCGCACCCTGGGGACGACCGGTCCCGACACCGCCATGATCGGCCTCGGCTGCATGGGCATGTCCGACCTCTACGGTCCGGCCGAGCGGGCGGAGAGCATCGCGACGATCCACGCGGCGCTGGATGCCGGAATCACGCTGCTGGACACCGGCGACTTCTACGGCATGGGTGACAACGAGATGCTGATCGGCGAGGCGCTGAGGGGCTGCGACCGCGACAAGGCGCTGATCAGCGTCAAGTTCGGCGCGCTGCGCGGACCGCAGGGGGAATGGTCCGGCTACGACTCGCGGCCGAAGGCGGTGAAGAACTTCCTGACCTATTCGCTGCGCCGTCTGGGAACCGACCATATCGACATCTACCGCCCCGCCCGGCTGGACCCCGACGTTCCGATCGAGGACACGGTCGGGGCCATCGCCGATCTGGTGAAGGCCGGGTACGTCCGCCATGTCGGGCTGTCGGAGGTCGGACCCGACACGATCCGGCGTGCCGCCGCGGTCCACCCCGTCAGCGACCTTCAGATCGAATACTCGCTGATCTCGCGCGGGATCGAGGACAGGATCCTGCCGGCCTGCCGGGAACTGGGCATCGGAATCACCGCCTACGGCGTTCTGTCGCGCGGCCTGATCAGCGGCCACTGGTCGAAGGCGCGCGCCATGGGGCGGGATTTCCGCGCCATCAGCCCCCGTTTCCAAGGAGAAAACCTGGATGCCAACCTGGCCCTGGTCGAGCGGCTGCGCGCGATCGCGGAACGGATCGGCGCCTCGGTGGCGCAGGTCGCGATCGCATGGGTCGCGGCCCAGGGCCGGGACATCGTCCCGCTGGTCGGCGCCCGGCGGCGCGACCGGCTGGAGGAAGCGCTGGGCGCCACGGGTTTGGCGCTGTCGGCGGAGGACCTGAAGTCCCTGGCGGAAGCCCTGCCACCCGGCTCCGCGGCGGGCGAGCGCTATCCGAGCGAGCAACTCGCCCACATGGACAGCGAGAAGTCATGACGGATGATCGTAGGTCGGCCTCGGCCGAAGGCCGACGCCGACAGTGTGGCCGGAGCGTTGATGCAGCGCGTCGGCGTTCGCCCTGACGGGCGAAGGCCGACCTACGGAACTGATCGGGCGCGCCGGGCTCGATCAAGCAGGATCGAGTCTGTCATCGTCGCGGGGCTGGTTTCCGACACCGGAGCGAGCCAGGATCTCCTTGGCCCCGCCGCGTTCGGCACGGGAACCGCGGGCAGCGAAGTAACGCGCTGCCTCTGCTTGAGCCCCGACCCGCGACGCCAGCGCCGTCGCGATATACTGGTTGAGGCTGACGCCGGCGGCTTCCGCCTGAGCGGATGCCTCATTCTTCAAGTCTTCAGGAATGCACAGTGTGAAGCTGCTCATGGATCGATCCCCTGAGTACGTTCACCGGACGCTCGTCGGCGATCCCGACTTGGCCACACCCGCAGCCAAGTGGGCAATATCGAGGTTGGGTTCCGGCGATCACTCCCCGCTTTCCAGGTCTCCCAGCCCGTAGCGGCGCAGCTTGACGTAGAGGCTCTGGCGGCTGAGGCCGAGGATCTCGGCGGCGGACGCGCGGTTGTCGCCGGTCAGCTCCAGGGCGGCCTCGATGCACAGGCGCTCGATCACGTCGGTGGTCTCGCGGACCAAGTCCTTGAGCGGCACGCGGCCGACCAGCTCGGTCAGTTGCTCGACCGCGCGGGGCAGCTCCTTCTTGCGGGTCTCGGTGGCCAGCCGCCGGCCGACGTCGCGGATGGCGAAGCCGAAGCAGGGCTGCCCGGCGCTGGGCACGCTGCCGGCCGAGACCTCGATATCGGTTCCGGCGCCGTACTCGCCGTGGAAGGTGGTCGCGTACAGACGGACGGAGCCGTGCTGGCGCAGGTTCGCCATCAGCACGCCGAGATCGACGCCCGGCCGGCCCAGCCAGCGCTCCAGCGACTGGCCACGCGCCTGCTCCTCCGCGGCCAGCTGGGCCAGGTCGAGGAAGGCGGCGTTCGCGTCGATGATCCGGCCTTCGGCGTCGGTCACGACGAAGCCGTCGGGCATGCTTTCGACGATCTGCAGATGGTGCGGCAGGATCACCGGCGACTCCGACCGCTCCGCCGTCAGGGGGATCAGGCGCACGAGGAAGAGCGACGCGGCATCCTGGCGGAACAGCGAGCAGGTCACCTGCAGTTCCCGGCCGAAGCCGGAGCGGGCCTGCCCCTCGTCCGCCCTGCCGGTCGCCCGCACGCCGGCCAGCAGGAGCTGGAGCGCCGGGGTGTCGGCGGCGTCGAGGGTTTCGGTCAGCGTCCGTCCGGCGACGCCGCCGACGGCATGGCCCAGCAGGGCGTCGGCGGCGGGGTTCGCCTCGAGGATCTTGTAGGTATTGGCGTCGACGATGACGATCGCCTCGTGCGTCATCTGGAACAGCAGGCGATAGCGCATCTCGACATGGCGCAGGCGGGAGTAATCCCGCTCCATCGACTGCTGCGCCTCGACCAGGCGCTGCTGGAGGGCCGCGGACGGGCGAAGGTCGCGGCCGACCGCCACCATCCTGCCCTCGCCCCCGATCCGCACGACGGAGTACTGGATCGGGATGTCGGCGCTGCGCGGCACCGGATGGTTGACATGGCGCCAGCGCGGCGGCGTGCCGGCCAGGGCGTCGCGCAGCATGGCCTCGACCTTGATGCGGCTCTCGACGGTCACGGTATCGAGCCAGGAACGGCCGATCCACTGGTCCGCCCAGTCGCGCGGCAGGTCGTCGTTGTCGTAGGTCAGGTCGCGGATGACGCCTTTGGAGTCAAGGACCAGCGCGATGTCCCCGGCGGACGCCACGAGAGCCGCCACGGCCTCGGCATCCAGCTTATCGAAGGACTCCTTTGGAGCTTTGAAGTGCTTCACGGGAGGCGAGACCTTCGGGCCCGAAGGATTGAAGTCAGCGCCTGCGGGCTTGAGGCCGGCTTGACTGTCAACTTGACTTGCAACTTGACTGTCAAGCGGTCCGGCGAGTTCGGCTGACGCCTTTGATCTCACCATTTAGGCCATCCCGGCAAAATTTGTCAAGTAAGGTTGACGTAAAAATTTATTGACAGTGGAAACCACAATCCCGCCCCGCACTTCATTGAAATCTGGTTCAGCTCCATCTTGTTAACGGTCTGACCATCAAGACAGTTTCAGCTTTGTTTTGCGATAAGCGCAAGAAGATTTTCGGCCTGGACAGGGGCCTGCCGGGCATCGATGGCGGTCGCGTCGGCTCCGACCAGGGCCACCATCTCGGGGTGTGTGACAAAGACGGGTCCCCCGACCAGGATGCCGACCGCGGGATTGCGCGACGCCCGGCGGATCAGCCGGATGGTGGAGACCAGGAGCTCGACCTGGACCTCGCAGCTCACCGACAGCCCGACGACGGAGAACCATTGGCTCCGGACGATCCTGATCAGCTCGTCGCGCGCCACGGGGGCTCCGGTCGTGACATCCCACCGCGCCCGCCGGAAGAACTCGGCGACCATGGAGATGCCGAAGGTGTGCTGGCCGCCCGGAACGCTCATCAGCAGCGCCCGTCGCCCGTCGTCGCGCGTCGATGCCTCGTTCAGGAAGGCCGGGCTGAAGTCGCGCAGCACCTGCTGGAGCCGGCACAGGCCGATGGTGACGTCGCCGAAATGACAGATGTCGTTGGTCCAGAGATCGCCCAGGTGCCGGGCTGTCGGCGCCAGCAGATCCAGATAGACCGTTTCAAGGGGAACGCCGCGGGACTGTATGGATCGCACGAACGACGACGCTGTCTGGAACTGGTCCTTGAGCAGGAGCGATGAGAGCTCCAGCACGTCGTCGACGCACGGTGCCTGCTCCGGAGCGGCTGCAAGCGGCGCCGGAACCATCAGCGGTTCCGGGGACGATCGGCGTGCCAGGATCAGGCGCGGAACAATCTCCGCCTCGACGGTGTCAATCAAACCGGCCATAAGCTGGCCGGACCGGCCGTGCCCCGCGACGACCCGAGAGTCGATTGCTGTGCTCTCGGTGACCGGAACACACTCGACCTCTTCCCAGGCCCTCCCTGAAACGACCCGTTCGAGCGAGTCATTCATTTTTTGCTCCCTGAGGATTGGGACGAGCCTACGCTCATGATTAATACCCCTCAACCACAATTCCGGTAAGGTTATTATCCTCGATATAGATCACATGTTGGAAAGCCGCCCCCCGGCCAAGCCGCCGGTCGTTTATGTCAATTAAGATTGACGTATATCTGTGTTGACGCTGTCAAGGATAAGGTTTAGCGTTTCAATCCAAGCAAGGGAACAGGTCGAGGGCGGGCGAAAACCCGCTCCGGGCGTCAGCCGGCCGGTTCCAGTGGGAGAAACGCCATGCACCAACCCGGGCACCATCCTGGGCCTGCCTCTCGAACCCGGCACGGTCGGGGGCAGCCTCTCTACACCGCCGAAGAACGGCTGAAACGGGACGCGTCCCCCTGGACCCTGGTCCAGGGCATCCTGGCTCCGGTGCAGTTCGTGGTCTTCCTGGTCAGCCTGGCCCTGGTGCTTCGCTATCTCTCCACCGGCGAGGGCGAGGGGGTGGCCTCCGCCTCCATCGTCGTCAAGACGCTGACGCTCTACGCGATCATGATCACCGGCTCGATCTGGGAACGGGAAGTGTTCGGGCGCTACCTGTTCGCACCGGCCTTCTACTGGGAGGACGTGTTCAGCATCCTGGTGCTGGCGCTCCACACCGCCTACCTCGCGGCCCTGGTGACCGGGGCGCTCGATGTCCGCGGGCAGATGTTCCTGGCGCTCGCGGCCTATGCGACATACGTGATCAACGCGACCCAGTTCCTGCTGAAGCTCCGCGCCGCCCGGCGCGACGAGGCGGCGGGCGCGAAGTTCGAGCATGCGGGAGCCGCCTCATGACGGCGGCCGTGGCGGACTCCGTCCCCGTGCTGCGCGAACGCGGCCAGCGGGAAGTGTTCTGCGGTCTGACCGGGATCGTCTGGCTGCACCGCAAGATCCAGGACGCCTTTTTCCTGGTGGTCGGGTCCCGGACCTGCGCTCACCTGATCCAGTCCGCCGCCGGGGTGATGATCTTCGCCGAGCCGCGCTTCGCGACCGCCATCATCGAGGAGCGCGACCTCGCCGGGCTCGCCGATATGAACGAGGAACTGGACCGGGTGGTGGACCAGCTCCTGGCGCGGCGACCGGACATAAGGCTGCTGTTCCTGGTCGGGTCATGCCCGTCGGAGGTGATCAAGCTGGACCTCGGCCGGGCCGCGGCCCGCCTGTCGCTCCGGCATCGGCCGGCGGTCCGGATCCTCAGCTATTCCGGCAGCGGGATCGAGACGACCTTCACCCAGGGCGAGGATGCCTGCCTCGCCGCCCTGGTCCCGGAACTCCCCCGGGAGGACGGGCGGTCGCTGCTGGTGGTGGGCGCGCTGGCCGAGGTCGTCGAGGACCAGTTCAGGCGGATCTTCGAGGATCTGGGCATCGGGCCGGTCCGCTTCCTGCCGCCCCGCCGGGCCGAAGACCTGCCGCCGGTCGGGCCGGGCACCTCGTTCCTGCTGGCGCAGCCCTTTCTCGGAGAAACCGCGCGGACCCTGGAGGAGCGCGGTGCGACCAGGCTCGAAGCGCCCTTCCCGCTCGGCGCGGAGGGCACAACTGGATGGCTCGCCGCGGCCGCCGCCGCGTGGCAGGTCGAGCCCAGCCGCTTCCGGGACGTGATCTCCCCCTGCCGCGAAAGATCGCGGAACGCGCTTGCCCGCTATCGTGCCGAACTGGCGGGCAAGCGCGTCTTCTTTTTTCCCGACAGCCAGCTCGAAGTGCCGCTCGCCCGCTTCCTCGCGACCGAGCTGGGCATGGAGCTGGTCGAAGTCGGCACCCCCTATCTGCACCGCCGGCACCTGGCGGAGGAACTGGCGCTGCTGCCCCCCGGCACCATGCTCAGCGAGGGCCAGCACGTGGAACGCCAGCTCGACCGCTGCCGGGCGGCCAAGCCGGACATCACCGTCTGCGGCCTCGGCCTCGCCAACCCGCTGGAGGCGGAGGGGCTGACGACCAAGTGGTCGATCGAACTGGTCTTCACCCCGATCCACGGTTACGAGCAGGCCGCCGACCTGGCCGGACTGTTCGCCCGGCCGCTGCGCCGCAGAAAAGCCCTGGCAGCCGGAGGAGTCGCGGCATGCAGCTGACGCTCTGGACCTACGAGGCTCCCCCCCATGTGGGTGCCATGCGGATCGCCACCGCGATGGAGGGCGTCCACTATGTGCTCCACGCGCCGCAGGGCGACACCTATGCCGACCTGCTGTTCACCATGATCGAGCGGCAGGCCAGGCGCCCGCCGGTGACCTACACGACCTTCCAGGCGCGCGACCTCGGCGGCGACACCGCCGAACTGTTCAAGACGGCGGTCGCGGAGGCCTACGAGCGGTTCCGCCCGCAGGCGCTGATCGTCGGCGCCTCCTGCACGGCGGAGCTGATCCAGGACGATCCGGGCGGCCTCGCCCGCGCGCTGGACCTGCCGGTGCCGGTGATCCCGCTGGAGCTGCCGGCCTACCAGAAGAAGGAGAACTGGGGCGCCGCGGAGACCTTCTACCGGCTGGTCCGGGCGCTGGCCGACCCGGCCTGCCCGCGCCACGCCGGAGGGCGTCCGCGCTGCAACCTGCTGGGTCCGGCGGCGCTGGGTTTCCGGCACCGCGACGACGTGACCGAGGTCGCCGCCCTGCTCGACCGGATCGGCGTCGAGGTCGGGGTGGTGGCGCCGCTGGGCGCCTCGCCCGCCGACCTGGCGCGGCTGGGCGAGGCGGACTTCAACGTCGTCCTGTATCCCGAGATCGCCTCCACCGCCGCCCGGTGGCTCCGGAAGAGTTTCGGCCAGCCGATGGTGGCGACGGTGCCGATCGGCGTCGGCGCCACCCGCGACTTCATCGCCGAGGTGGCGAAGGTGGCCGGCATCACCGTCCCGCCCGACGTGGCGGCGGGAGCGTCGCGGCTGCCCTGGTACTCCCATTCGGTGGACAGCACCTACCTGACCGGCAAGCGGGTCTTCGTCTTCGGCGACGCGACGCACGCGATCGCGGCGGCCCGGATCGCCCGGGACGAGCTGGGCTTCGCCGTCGCCGGTCTGGGCACCTATAGCCGGGAGTTCGCCCGCGAGGTGCGCGAGGCGGCGGCGGGGTACGGCGTCGAGGCGCTGGTGACCGACGACTACCTGGAGGTCGAGGCCAAGGTCGCGGAGCTTCAGCCCGACCTGGTGCTGGGCACCCAGATGGAGCGGCACATCGCCAAGCGGCTGGGCGTCCCCTGCGCCGTGATCTCCGCCCCCGTCCATGTCCAGGACTTCCCGGCGCGCCACTCCCCCCAGATGGGGTTCGAGGGCGCCAACGTGATCTTCGACACCTGGGTCCATCCCCTGATGATGGGCCTGGAGGAGCATCTGCTGACGATGTTCCGCGAGGACTTCGAGTTCCATGGCGAGGCGGCGCCGTCCCATCTCGGCACCGCCGCAACACCTGATCGGGGGCCGGAACCGGAACCCGCCCCGCAATCCTCCGGCTGGGCTCCCGACGCCGAGCGGGAGCTTCGAAAGGTGCCGTTCTTCGTCCGCGGCAAGGCCCGCCGCAACACCGAACGCTTCGCCCGCGAGCAGGGCATAGCGCTCATCACCGTCGAGACGCTGTACCATGCCAAAGCCCATTTCAGCTCCTGACACCGTCCCAGTCCGCATCGTGATCGTCACGCTGGACAACCACCTGGCGGGAGCGACCGAGCGAGCGCGGCAAAGCGTGGCGCGGGAAGTCCCCGGCCTGGAGGTGACCCTGCACGCCGCGGCGGAGTGGGGCACCGATCCGGGATCGGTCGAGCGGTGCCGGGCGGACATCGCCGAAGCCGACATCGTGATCGCCAACATGCTGTTCATGGAGGACCATATCCAGGCGGTCCTCCCCGCCCTTCAGGCCCGCCGCGACCAATGCGACGCCATGGTGGTCTGCATGTCGGCGGGAGAGGTGATCCGGCTGACCCGGATCGGCCGCTTCACCATGACCGGCAACGAGCGCGGCCCGCTGGCCTTCCTGAAGCGCCTGCGCGGCGCCAAGAAAGAGGGCGGCAGCTCGGGCGCCAGGCAGATGGCGATGCTCCGGCGGATCCCGAAGATCCTGCGGTTCATCCCCGGCGCCGCCCAGGACGTGCGGGCGTATTTCCTGACGCTGCAATACTGGCTGTGCGGGTCGGACGAGAACGTGGCCCAGATGCTGCGCTTCCTGATCGACCGCTACGCCGACGGCGAGCGCCGGCACCTGCGCGGCACGCTGAAGGCGGCTCCGCCGGTCGAGTATCCGGACGTCGGCGTCTATCACCCCGCCATGAGGCCGCAGATGGCGGACAGCGTCGCCAAGCTGCCCGCCGCGCCGGCCGGCTGCCGGGGCACCGTCGGGCTGCTGGTGATGCGCTCCTACCTGCTGCCGGGCAACACGGCCCACTATGACGGCGTGATCGCGGCGCTGGAAGCGCGGGGGCTGCGGGTGATCCCCGCCTTCGCCAGCGGGCTCGACGCCCGGCCGGCGGTCGAGCTGTTCTTCCTGAAGGACGGCAAGCCGGTGGTCGACGCGGTCGTGTCGATGACCGGGTTCTCCCTGGTCGGCGGCCCCGCCTACAACGACGCCAAGGCGGCGGAAACGATGCTGGCGGGGCTGGACGTGCCCTATGTCGCGGCCCACGCGGTGGAGTTCCAGACACTGGAGCAGTGGGAGTCCTCGGACCGGGGGCTGATGCCGGTCGAGGCGACGATGATGGTCGCGATCCCGGAACTGGACGGCGGCACCGGCGCCATGCTGTTCGGCGGGCGGTCGGCCGCGGCACCGCTGGAGAAGGCGCGCGACATGCAGGTCCATGCGGAGCGCGCCGCGGCGCTTGCCGCCCGGGTCGAGCGGCTGGTGACCCTGCGCCGGACGCCGGCGGCGGAGCGCCGCATCGCGGTTGTCCTGTTCAACTTCCCGCCCAACGCCGGGGCGGTCGGCACCGCGGCCTATCTCGGCGTCTTCGAATCCCTGCACAACACGCTGAAGGGGCTGGCGCGGGCAGGCTACACGGTCGAGGTGCCGGAGACGGTCGATGCCCTGCGGGACCGGATCATCCTGGGCAATTCGGCCCGGTTCGGCGCCGATGCCAACGTGCAGGCGCGCATCCCCGTGGACGACCATGTCCGGCGGGAACGCTGGCTGGGCGAGATCGAGGCCCAGTGGGGGCCGGCGCCGGGGCGGCAGCAGACCGACGGGTCCAGCCTGATGGTCCTCGGCGAGCGGTTCGGCAACGTGCTGGTCGGGTTGCAGCCGGGCTTCGGCTACGAGGGCGACCCGATGCGGCTGCTGTTCGAGAAGGGCTTCGCGCCGACCCACGCCTTCTCCGCCTTCTACCGCTACCTGCGGGAGGATTTCGCGGCCCATGCGGTGCTTCATTTCGGGACCCACGGCGCGCTGGAGTTCATGCCGGGCAAGCAGACCGCGCTCTCGTCCGGGTGCTGGCCGGACCGGCTGCTCGGCGAACTGCCGAACTTCTACCTGTACGCCGCCAACAACCCGTCGGAAGGCACGATCGCCAAGCGCAGGACGGCAGCGACCCTGATCAGCTACCTGACGCCGCCGATCGCCCAGGCCGGCCTCTATCGCGGGCTGCTGGAGCTGAAATCCTCGATCGAAAGCTGGCGGGCGCTGACTCCGGAGATCCAGGCCGACCGGGGGCACCTGGCCGGGGTGATCCAGGCGCAGGCCGCCGCCGTGGACCTCGCCCAGGCGGAACCGGCCTGGACCGATCCGGAGCGGGAAATCGCGGCGCTGACCCACGCGATCCTGGAGATGGAGTATACCCTGATCCCCTACGGCCTCCACGTGGTGGGCGAACCGCCGTCCGCTCCCGAGCGGGTGGACCTGCTGCTCGCCATGGCGGAATCGGCCCACGGCGCCAGCCCGGCCCGCGCCGACATCGACGCGCTGGTGGCGGGACGGCCGCCGGAGGAGATCACGCAGGACCAGACCGCGCTGGCGCTGTACCGCGACCTGGCGGCGAGCGACCTGCTGCTGGCGGAAGACCACGAGCTCGCCTCGATCCTGCATGCGCTGGACGGCGGGTTCATCCGGCCGACGCCGGGCGGCGACCTGCTGCGGACCCCGGCGATCCTGCCGACCGGCCGCAACATCCACGGCTTCGACCCCTACCGCATCCCCAGCGCCTTCGCGGTGGCCGACGGCGCCCGGCAGGCGGGCCGCCTGCTCGCCCGCCACCAGGCGGAGGGCAACGGCTTCCCGGAAACCGTCGCCTTCGTGCTGTGGGGGACCGACAACCTGAAGAGCGAGGGCGGCCCGATCGCCCAGGTGCTGGCGCTGATCGGCGCGCGGCCCCGGTTCGACAGCTACGGTCGGCTGTGCGCCGCCGAGCTGATCCCGCTCGACGAACTGGGCCGGCCCCGGTTGGACGTGGTGCTGACCCTGTCCGGCATCTTCCGCGACCTGCTGCCCTTGCAGATCAAGCTGCTGGCCGAAGCCTGCTTCCTGGCGGCCGGCGCCGACGAGCCGCCGCACCTGAACTTCGTGCGGAAGCATACCCTGGAGCATCAGCGGACCCACGGCTGCGACTTCGAGACGGCGGCGCTCCGGGTCTTCAGCAATGCCGACGGCACCTACGGCTCCAACCTGAACCACATGGTGGACAGCGGCTGCTGGACCGAGGAGGACGAGCTGGCCGAAGCCTTCACCCGGCGGAAATGCTTCGCCTACGGGCGGTCGGGCATCCCGGTCCGCCAAGCGGAGCTGATGCAGACGCTGCTGGCCGGGGTCGATCTCGCCTACCAGAACCTGGAATCGGTCGAGCTCGGCGTCACCACGATCGACCACTATTTCGACAATCTCGGCGGCATCAGCCGGGCGGTCGGGCGGGCCACCGGGACGACGGTGCCGGTCTATATCGGCGACCAGACCCGCGGCGAGGGCACCGTGCGCACCCTGTCCGAACAGGTGGCGCTGGAGGTCAGGACCCGCGTGCTGAACCCCAAATGGTACGAGGGCATGCTGAAGCACGGCTTCGAAGGCGTGCGCCAGATCGAGGCCCACGTGACCAACACCCTGGGCTGGTCGGCGACGACCGGACAGGTAGCGCCGTGGGTCTACCAGCAGCTCACCCAGACCTACCTGCTCGACGAGGAGATGCGCGATCGCCTCGCCGAATTGAACCCCAAGGCGTCGGCGCGGGTCGCCAACCGCCTGATCGAGGCGCACGAGCGGCGCTACTGGTCGCCGGACGAAACCATGCTGGCGGCCCTGCGGCAGGCCGGCGAGACCCTGGAAGACCGCCTCGAAGGCATCAGCGAAAAGGCAGCGGCATGACCACCACTCTCCTAAGGCGCCCGGACGGCGAAGGCAGCGTCCAGGTCAAGCTGGACCCGAGCGTCAGGATCGAGGGGGCGAAAGTCTTCGCGGTCTACGGCAAGGGCGGCATCGGCAAGAGCACGACCTCGTCCAACCTGTCCGTCGCCTTCTCCAAGCTGGGCAAGCGGGTGCTCCAGATCGGCTGCGATCCCAAGCACGACAGCACCTTCACGCTGACCAAGCGGCTGGTCCCGACGGTGATCGACATCCTGGAGACGGTAAACTTCCATTCGGAGGAGCTTCGGCCCGAGGATTTCGTGTTCGAGGGCTACAACGGCGTGATGTGCGTCGAGGCCGGCGGGCCGCCGGCGGGAACCGGCTGCGGCGGCTACGTCGTCGGCCAGACGGTCAAGCTCCTGAAGGAGCATCACCTGCTCGACGACACCGACGTGGTGATCTTCGACGTGCTGGGCGACGTGGTGTGCGGCGGCTTCGCGGCCCCGCTCCAGCATGCCGACCGGGCGCTGATCGTCACCGCCAACGATTTCGACAGCATCTTCGCGATGAACCGCATCGTCGCGGCGATCCACGCCAAGGCGCGCAACTACGACGTCCGCCTGGGCGGCGTGATCGCCAACCGGAGCGCCGGGACCGACCAGATCGACCGCTTCAACGATGTCGTCGGGCTGGAGACCCTGGCCCGCTTCCCCGATCTGGACGTGATCCGGCGCAGCCGCCTGAAGAAGGCGACCCTGTTCGAGATGGAGCCCTCGCCCGAGCTGGAGGCGGTCCAGGCGGAGTACCTGCGGCTGGCGGCAACGCTTTGGACCGGCACCGAGCCGCTGGCGCCCAAACCCATGAAGGACCGGGACATCTTCGATCTGCTGGGGTTCGACTGATGCACAGCGTCTCCTACATCGAACGCCGCGACCGGCTGGAAACCTATTTCGACCGCACCGCGGTGGAGGCTTGGTCCCGCCTGACCTCCGACGCGCCGGTCGGGCGCATCCGGGCGACCGTGCGGAAGGGCCGCGACGGCATGCGGAACACGCTGCTGGGCTGGCTGCCGGAGGATATGACGGGGTGCCGGCTGCTGGATGCCGGCTGCGGCACCGGCATGCTGGCGCTGGAGGCGGCCCGGCGGGGCGCCGAGGTGGTGGCGATCGACCTGTCGCCGACGCTGGTCGGGCTGGCGCGGGAGCGGATGCCGGCCGGGCTTGATGTGGATTTCCGGGTCGGCGACATGCTGGACCCCGGCCTGGGCCGGTTCGACCATGTGGTGGCGATGGACTCGCTGATCCACTACCGGGCGCCCGACATGGCGCGGGCGGTGAAGGCGCTGGCCGATCGGACGCGGGCGTCGGTGCTGTTCACCTTCGCGCCGCGGACCCCGGCGCTGGCAACGATGCACGCGGTGGGCAAATTGTTTCCCCGGGGAAACAGGGCGCCGGCGATCGAGCCGGTGCGCGAAGCGGGATTGCGGCGCCTGCTGGCGTCGGAGGTCGGCCGCTGGCGGCCATCGCGGACCGAGCGGGTGGCCTGCGGGTTCTACACCTCCCAGGCGCTGGAGCTGGTGCCCCATGATCATTAAGCGCCAATACCGCGTCTGGACATTCCTGACACCGCGCCTCCTGCCGTTCGCGGACGCCGCGACGCCGGAACTGCCGCTGGGGCGGCTGCTGCGGCTGTCGCTGTTCCAGGTGTCGGTGGGCATGGCGATCGTGCTGCTGAACGGCACGCTGAACCGGGTCATGGTGGTGGAGCTGGGCGTCGCGACCTGGCTGGTCGCGGTCATGGTGGCGCTGCCCCTGGTCTTCGCGCCGCTGCGGGCGCTGGTGGGTTTCCGCTCGGACAACCATCGCTCCGTGCTGGGATGGCGGCGGGTGCCCTATATCTGGTTCGGCACGCTGATCCAGTTCGGCGGCTTCGCGATCATGCCCTTCGCCCTGATCATCCTGTCGGGCGACAGCACCACGCCGACCTATGCCGGCCATGCCGGGGCGGCGCTGGCTTTCCTGATGGTCGGTGCGGGGCTGCACACGACACAGACCGCCGGGCTGGCGCTGGCGACCGACCTCGCCACTCCCGAGACCCGTCCGCGCGTGGTGGCCCTGCTCTACGTGATGCTGCTGGCCGGGATGGTCGCGAGCGCGCTGGTGTTCGGCTGGCTGCTGGCGGAATTCTCCCAGCTCCGCCTGATCCAGGTGATCCAGGGGGCCGCCGTCACGACCATGCTCCTTAACGTGATTGCGCTGTGGAAACAGGAGCCGCGCAACCCGGCGGCCACGGCGCCGGACCGCCCCCGTCCCGGCTTCGCGGAATCCTGGCGGACCTTCCGGCAGGCGGGCCGCGCCGGGCGGGTGCTGGTGGCGGTCGGGCTGGGGACGGCGGCCTTCAGCATGCAGGACATCCTGCTGGAGCCCTATGGCGGTCAGATCCTGAACCTGAGCGTCGGCGAGACCACCGCGCTGACCGCGCTGCTGGCGGGCGGCACGCTGGGCGGCTTCGCGCTGGCGGCCCGGCGGTTGAACCGGGGTGCCGATCCCTACCGGCTGGCGGCACTGGGCGTGCTGGTCGGGCTCGCCGCCTTCTCCTGCATCATCTTCTCCGCCCCCCTGGAATCGCCGCTGCTGGTCCGGATCGGCGCCGTTCTGATCGGCTTCGGCAGCGGGCTGTTCGTGGTCGGCACGCTGACCGCCGCCATGGCGCTGGCGCGCGAGGGCGAGAGCGGCTTGGCGCTGGGCGCCTGGGGAGCGGTCCAGGCGACCGCGGCCGGCGTCGCGATCGCGGCGGGGGGCGGCATCCGCGACCTGGTGTCGAGCCTCGGCACCCAGGGGCTGCTGGGTCCCGCCCTGACCGACCCGTCCGTCGGCTACGGCGCCGTCTACTACCTGGAGATCATCCTGCTGTTCGCCACCCTGGCCGCCATCGGACCGCTGGTCCGCAGTACCGCGCAGGCCAGACCCCAACCACCCGCGGCATTCGGCCTCGCCGAATTCCCCGGTTAACCCGTCCCGGTCAACAACGTAAACGTGCGGAGGTCACCGATGGAAACAGGAGCCATCACGAGCTACATCGACGTGGCCCAGGTCGTCCTGTACGCGTTCTGGATCTTCTTCGCCGGCCTGATCTATTACCTGCACCAGGAGGACAAGCGGGAAGGCTACCCGCTGGTGTCCGACCGGTCGGAGCGGTCGCCGCGCGTCAAGGTCCAGGGCTACCCGCCGATCCCGGCGCCCAAGATCTTCACCATGCGCGACGGCTCGACCTATTCGGCGCCTCCGGGCAATCCGGACGAGCGCGAGATCGCCGCCCTCCCCTCGGGCTTGTGGCCGGGAGCGCCCCTGGTGCCGACCGGCAACCCGATGGTCGACGGCGTCGGCCCGGCAGCCTGGGCGATGCGCGAGGACAAGCCGGAACTGACGGCCGAGGACGAGAACCGCATCGTCCCGCTGCGGGTCGCCCCCGACTTCTTCATCCCGAGCCGCGATCCCAACCCGATCGGCATGGAAGTGGTCGCGGCCGACGGCTACGTCGCCGGCGACGTGCGCGAGGCCTGGGTAGACCGGTCGGAGCCGGCGATCCATTACCTCGAGGTCGAGATCCCCTCCGCGACCGGGCACAGGATCGTCCTGCTACCCATGCGGTTCTGCCGGATCGATACCTGGAACCGCAAGGTCAAGGTCAAGTCGATCCTGTCCCACCAGTTCGCCGACGTGCCCGCGATCAAGAACCCGAACCAGATCACCAAGCTGGAGGAGGACAAGATCACGGCCTACTACGCCAGCGGGCATCTCTACGCCACGCCCCAGCGCCAGGAGCCGCTGATATGAACACGGAATACGACACCGAACCGGTGCCGGGCCTGCCCGCCCCATTGCCACCGGGGGAACGGATGCTGTGGCAGGGCCGGCCGGACTGGAAGTCGCTGGCCCGCCGGGGGCTCCATGTCAACAAGCTGGCGGCCTATTTCGGTGTGCTTCTGGTCTGGCGCGGCGTGGTCCAGGTCCATGACGGCGTGGCTCCCCTGGATGCCGTCCTGTCCACGCTGGGCTTCGTGCCTTGGGCGGCCTGCGCGCTGGGGCTGGTGCTGCTGTTCGCCTGGGGATCGGCGCGCTCCACGATGTACACCGTGACCGACAGGCGGATCGTGATGCGGTTCGGCATCGCGCTGCCGATGGCGCTGAACATCCCGTTCCGCCTGGTCGGCTCCGCCGGGCTGAAGGTCCATGCCGACGGCAGCGGCGACATCCCGCTGGCGCTGACCGAGGGCAACCGGATCGCCTGGCTCCTGCTGTGGCCGCACGCCCGCCCGTGGCGGGTCAGCCGTCCCGAGCCGATGCTGCGCGCGATCCCCGAGGCATCCCGCGTGGCCGGCATCCTGGCCGACGCGCTGACCTCGGCCACCGCGGGCGTCCCCGCCGCGAACACGGCGGCCGCCCTTCCTGCCCCCCTTCCGACCGTCGCCCGGCGCCGCAAGGCCCAGCGGGTCGGCGCGCTGGGGAGTGCATCGACATGAGATCCCGGGGCATGGACACCGGCCCGGCCGATCCCGTCTTCCCGCGCGGAGCGCTGATCGGGGCCGCCGCCCTGCTCGCCTTCACCGTGTCGGCGGCGACCGTGGCGCGGGTGAGCGGGTTGGGAACCGTGCAGATGCCCGAGGCGGCTTCCGTCGAAAGCCGGCAGCTCCGCTTCGAGGACAGGACTGACGGTTCCATCGCCATCACCGACGCGCGGACCGGCCGGATCGCCGGCGTCGTGGAACCCGGCACCAACGGCTTCGTGCGCGGCGCGCTGCGCGGCCTCGCCCGCGAACGCAAGCGCCAGGGCGTCGGGATCGAGCCGCCCTTCGTGCTGACCCGCTGGGCCGACGGGCGCCTGTCCCTGGACGATCCCGCGACCGGCAGGGTGATCAACCTGGAAGCCTTCGGCCCGACCAACGCCGAGGCTTTCGCGAATATGCTGAACGCTGGAGGAAGCAGGCCATGATGACAGCCTGGAGCGGCAGTCCCCGCACCATCGAAGTGCCCTGCACCGTCGATATCGAGATCACGCCCGACAGCGTCCACGCCTATGTGGAGCTGGACGGGATCGAGGTCGGTCCGGGCGACGAGGTGATCGTCCACGACGCGCCGGCCATGGTCCCGTTCGGCACCCAGCATTTCTACTATCGCCGGGCCACGGTGGTGCGCGCCGGCCCGATGGAACGCCTGCGGGCCCGGCTCGCGGGGTATCTCGAACTGACCGAACTCTATGAAGTCGGATTTTCCGAAGGCAGGACGCAATGATCCCCATGGAAGGCGGTGGCGCCCCCAATACCAGCACGCGCATGGCCCAGGAAGACACGATGCTGAGCCCGCGCTTCTACACGACCGACTACGAGGCGATGGACAAGCTGGACGTCGATGCCGTCCGCGCCGAGTGGGACACGGTCATGGCCGAGCTGCGCCGCGACGACAACCGGAAGCACTTCACCCGGACGCCGGAGTTCACCAATAACCTCGACGAGATGCCGGAGGGGCTGCGGAAGGAGTTCGTCGATTTCCTGGTCAGCTCGCTGACGGCGGAGTTCTCCGGCTGCGTGCTCTACGCCGAGACCAAGAAGCGGGTGAAGAACCCGGATATCCAGGAGCTGTTCGCCTTCATGGCCCGGGACGAATCCCGGCACGCCGGATTCATCAACGACACGCTGAAGGATTTCGGCATCGGCGTGGACATGAGCTTCCTGACCAAGGCCAAGAAATACACCTACTTCAAGCCGAAGTTCATCTTCTACGCCACGTACCTGTCGGAGAAGATCGGCTATGCCCGCTACATCACGATCTATCGCCAGCTGGAGCGCAACCCGGACCGGCGGTTCCACCCGATCTTCAAGTTCTTCGAGAAGTGGTGCAACGACGAGTTCCGCCACGGCGAGGCCTTCGCCCTGCTGATGCGGGCCAACCCGTCGCTGCTGAGCGGCGGCAACAAGCTGTGGATCAAGTTCTTCCTGCTGGCGGTTTTCGCCACGATGTTCGTCCGGGACCATATGCGGCCGGAATTCCACAAGGCGCTGGGCCTCGATCCGACCGAATATGATTTCACGGTGTTCCGGATCACGACGGAGATTTCCAAGCAGGTCTTCCCGCTGACCCTGGACCTCGACAATCCGAAGTTCCGCGCGGGTCTGGAGCGGCTGATCGAGATATCGAACGCCCGCGCGGCTGCGGCGCGGCAGGGCGGACTCGGCGGCAAGCTGAAGCGGGCGGCGCTGGGACTGGCGGGGGCGGCGACCTTCGCCCGGCTCTACATGCTGCCGGCCCGGTCCAATACGCTGCCGCGGGACATCCACTTGGCCCCGGCCTGGTAGAGCGGAGGTCTCGCCCGTGTCCGAACATGCGCTCCCGGTGCTCTACACGCTGTTCCTGTGGTGGTTCAGCACGGGGCTGATCGTCTATCTCGACGGCTTGGCTCCCCGGACCTTCCGCTGGAGCCTGGCGGGCGCCGGGGCGCTGGCGGTGCTGGCACTGTACGGGCTGGCGGAGGGGCGGTCGGACACCAGCGTTTCCGGCGCCTTCATCGCATTTACCTGCGCCTTGGCGGTCTGGGGCTGGAACGAGATCAGCTTCCTGATGGGACTGGTCACGGGACCGCGCCGGATCGCGAGCCCGCCCGGGGCGACCGGCTGGCCGCACCTGCGGAACGCCGTCGCCGTGGTGGCATACCACGAGGTCTCCATCGCGGCGTCGGCGGCCCTGATCGCGGCCCTGACCTGGGGCGGCGAGAACCAGGTCGGGCTGTGGACCTTCCTGCTGCTGTGGGTCCTGCGGCTGAGCGCCAAGGTCAACGTCTTCCTGGGCGTGCCGAACCTGGGCCAGGAGTTCCTGCCGGACCACCTGAAGTACCTGGCGACGTATTTCCGCAAGCGGCCGATGAACGTCTTCTTCCCGGTGTCGGTGACGGGTGCGACCGTCGCCATGCTGCTGCTGATCCAGGCGGCGGGCGCGCCGGACGCCGACGGCTTCACCGCCGCGGGTTTCACCTTCCTCGCGACCCTGATGGCGCTGGCGCTGCTGGAGCATTGGCTGCTGGTGCTGCCGCTGCCCGCGGCGGCGCTGTGGTCCTGGTACCTGTCGGCCCGCGAGGGCGGCGTCACCCTGCCATCAGCGATCCCGACCCAGATTTCGACAAACCGGAGGCAATGATGAGTTTCGAATTCGAAGGCTATTTCCGCGACCAGCTCGACGGCCTCCGGGACGAGGGACGCTATCGTATCTTCGCCGAGCTGGAGCGGCGGGCCGGCGAGTTTCCCAAGGCGGCGCATTACGTCGACGGCGAGCGGGCCGGAACGGTGACGATCTGGTGCTCCAACGACTATCTCGGCATGGGCCAGCATCCGTCCGTCCTGGCGGCGATGCACGAGGCGATCGACCGCTGCGGGGCGGGTGCCGGCGGGACCCGCAACATCTCGGGCACCACCCACTACCACGTGCTGCTGGAGCGCGAACTGGCCGACCTTCACGGGAAGGAATCGGCGCTGCTGTTCACCTCGGGCTACGTCTCCAACTGGGCGGCCCTGGGAACGCTGGCGTCGCGCATCCCCGGCTGCGTCGTGCTGTCGGACGCCGGCAATCATGCCTCCATGATCGAGGGCATCCGGCACAGCCGCGCCGAGCGGCACATCTTCGCCCACAACGATCCGGAAGACCTGGACCGCAGGCTGTCGGCCCTGGACCCCGACGTGCCGAAGCTGGTGGCGTTCGAGTCCGTCTACTCCATGGACGGCGACATCGCCCCGATCGCCGAACTGTGCGACGTGGCCGACGCCCACGGCGCCATGACCTACCTGGACGAGGTCCACGCGGTCGGGTTGTACGGCCCGCGCGGCGGCGGCATCGCGGAGCGGGAAGGCATCGCGCACCGTCTGACGGTGATCGAGGGAACGCTCGGCAAGGCCTTCGGCGTGGTCGGCGGCTACATCACCGCGTCGGCCTCGCTGTGCGACTTCGTCCGCAGCTTCTCCTCCGGCTTCATCTTCACGACGTCCCTGCCCCCGGCGGTGACGGCGGGGGCGCTCGCCAGCATCCGCCACCTTAAGGCCAGCGTCGCGGAACGCCGGCGCCACCAGGACCGCGTCGCGACGGTGCGCCGGAAGCTGGACGCCGCCGGAATCCCGATGCTGGACAACCCGAGCCACATCGTTCCGGTGATGGTGCGCGACCCCGTCCTGTGCAAGCTGATCAGCGACATGCTGCTGGACCGGTACGGCATCTACGTCCAGCCGATCAACTACCCGACCGTGGCGCGCGGCACGGAGCGCCTGCGCATCACCCCGTCGCCGCTGCACACCGACGCCGACATCGACCACCTGGTCAACGCGCTGTCGGCGATCTGGGCGGAGATCGGGCTTCGGCAGGCGGCTTGAGCGGGTGGTTTGGTGACGCTCAGGATCACGGATGAACACGGATATCCACGGATGGACACGGATTCTACGGAAGCAGACGCTTGAACTCGAGTCTCGGCTTTCCAAAGTTGAATAGAAGACCCACCGGGAGATTGCTGGCCTTCAAATAGTTCAATACTTGTGATGTGTGGGACTGGGTCAGCGCATCGACGGCTTTCAGTTCGACGATCACGATGTTCTCGACGACAAGATCGGCAATGTAGAATCCGACCCTCTTTTCACGATAGTGAACGGGAAAAGACTGTTCCTTCGCGACCGACAAGCCGCGGAATTCCAGTTCGACGGCCAGGGCGTTCCTGTACACGGCTTCAAGGAAGCCGTGCCCCAGATTGTTTGACACATCAAAAGCCCCGCCGATGATCTGTTCAGCCAGCCCGCTCGCGGCTGCATCGACTTTCCCCGCCATCCGTGCCCATCCGTGCCTATCCCGTTCATCCGTGATCCTTAAGCCTTCGCATCAGAAGATAGAACGGTTTTATCCCAATTCTTATCAGTTGCACCCGCTGGCAATCCTGCCGGACGCTCTCAGCCTCCGACGAACCGATGCGAGAGTGACCGCCATGGCTGTTCCCGATCCGCGCCCGACCCTCGACGCGCCCGACGACGATCCGTACCTGTGGCTCGAAGAGGTCGACGGCACCCGCGCGGTCGAGTGGGTGGAGGCGCGGAACGCCGAGATCCTGGGACGGTTCGGCGACGCGGCGTTCGAGCGGGACCGCGACGCGCTGGCGGCGATCCTGGACCGGCCGGACAATATCCCGTTCGTCGCCCGGCGCGGCGACAGGCTGTTCAATTTCTGGAAGGATGCCGCGAACCCGCGCGGGCTCTGGCGGACCACCAGCCTGGAGAGCTACCGCACCGAAAAGCCCGAGTGGGACGTGCTGCTCGACCTCGACGAACTGTCGGAAGCCGAGGGCGAGGACTGGGTCTGGGGCGCGCCGGTCACCCTGCCCGGCAGCCATGACCTGGCGATCCTCAGCCTGTCGCGGGGCGGCGGCGATGCGACCGTGCTGCGGGAGTTCGACCTGGCGACCCGGGATTTCGTGACCGGTGGCTTCCACCTGGACGAGGCCAAGAGCGGGGCCGCATGGCTCGACCGGGACACGCTGCTGATCTTCTCCTCCCTGGGCGAGGGCATGGCGACCCGCTCCGGCTATGGCAGGACGGTGCGGCTGTGGCGGCGCGGCACCGATCCCCTCGCGGCGCCGGTGATCTTCGAGACGACCGAGGACCGCATGAGCGTCTGGGGCGACGTCGAACGCGACGCTGACACGGAAACGCTCTGGTTCACCGAGCAGGTCGATTTCTTCAACGCGACCCAATGGATGGGCGACCGCACCGGCGCGAAAACGCGGCTCGACCTGCCGACCGACGCCTGGATCCAGTGGCACCGCGGCTGGCTCGTGGTGAAGCCGCGGGTTCCCTGGGAGGTCGGCGGCGCCACGCATGAGGCGGACAGCGTGTTTGCGATCCGGCTCAGTGACTTCCTTGGCGGAAGCCGGGAGTTCACGACCCTGTTCAAGCCGGCGCCGCGTCGGTCGCTCCAGGGATACTTCATGCCCGCCGGGCGGCTGGTGCTGTCGATCCTGGACGACCTGCGCCCGGTGTTCGAAGTGTGGACGCCCCCTTCCCCGCCCGCTTCGGACCCATGGACCCACACGCGGATCACGGGGCTGCCCGACATGGGCGTCGCCAGCGTCTGGCCCCTGGACGTGGAGGAGGATGAGTCCAACGGCGACCTGCTGGCCAACGCCCAGGACCCGCTGACGCCGCAGTCCCTCTATCTCATCCGGCCGGACAAGGCGCCGGAGCTTCTGAAGCGGGCGCCGCGCGCGTTCGATCCGGCGGGGCTGGTGGTGACCCGCCACGAGGCTCCGTCCGGCGACGGCACCCTGATCCCCTATTTCCAGGTCGGCCCGGCCGGCCAAACCGGGGAAGCGCCGGTCCATCTCTACGGGTACGGCGGGTTCGCCATCTCCATGCTGCCGTCCTACAATTCCGCCATCGGCAAGCTGTGGCTGGAGCGCGGGGGCACCAGCGTGATCGCCTGCATCCGGGGCGGCGGGGAGTTCGGCACGGCCTGGCACGAGGCCGGGCGGCGCGAGGGCAAGCGGCTGTCCCACGACGATTTCGCGGCGGTCGCGCAAGACTTGGTCCGGCGCGGTGTTACCCGGCCGGGCCGCATCGCGGCGGAGGGCGGATCGAACGGCGGCATCCTGATCACCAACATGCTGACCCGCTACCCGGAGCGCTTCGGCGCCCTGTTCTGCACGATCCCGCTGATCGACATGCGGCGCTATTCGAAGCTGCTGGCCGGGGCGAGCTGGGTGGCCGAGTACGGCGACCCCGACGATCCGGCGGACTGGGAATTCCTCGGCCCCTTGTCGGCCTACCATACCGCGGAGCCAGGCAAACCCTATCCGCCGATCCTGATCGCGACGAGCCGGCGCGACGACCGCGTCCACCCCGGCCACGCCCGCAAGATGGCGGCGAAGCTGCTGGCCATGGGCTACGACGCCCATTTCTACGAGCCGGCCGCCGGCGGCCACGGCTACGGCAAGGACAACTCGGAGCGGGCATCCTTCACGGCGCTGGGCTACCGCTTCCTGCGCGAGGCGATCGGCTGGCGGTCGGAGTAACCGGGGGGCGACGGCGCATGCGCCGTTGCCTTCTCCACGAACCCGATTTAGCTATCTGCGAAGATAAAATCAGCCGGGATTTCCGCAATGCCGTTGAACAACAAGGATCCGGGTACTGAAAAGAACGTTCATGAACTCGACGCGGTCACGGGAAAAGCTGTGACTGCCGCAAGGTCCGGCAAGAGGCTGGCCGATGAGTTGAAGGAGATCGGCGCACGCTGCAGTGCTCTGCCGGACCTCGACACGAGAAGCGCCGACGAGATCCTTGGCTATGTTGAACATGGATTGCCGCGCTGATGGTCATCGAGACCTCGGCCATCATCGCCGTCAGAACACATCCTCGGATTTGACCGGTTCGTCGTCAATCTCGGGAAACTCTTCGTCCAGGTGCTCCCACGTGGCGAGAAGGGCGAGAAGTCCCTGGCTCGGCACCGGCTCGATGATCAGCCGGTTGCCGGCGCGACGCATGATCGCTTCGTCACCGGGAAGTTCGAATTCGACCGGGATCCTGACCGCCTGGTTCCGGCCATTGCGGAAAAGGCGGACATGCCGCGGTACGGTTTGCACCCTTCACCTTCCGATCCTGATGCAGGCATATGCCAAACTATGCCGATGCCTTGCCCGGGCGCAACAGGCCATCGACCGCATCGGGAACCGCAGATTTCAGCGACGGGATCGCCAAACGTCCCTGTTCGCCGGACAGGGAAAAGCCCCGGCACGGCCTTGAAGGCCCTGCCGGGGTTCGAGAAGCACCCTCACTGCGCAGGCGCCGGTTGGCCGTCCGTCCCGGGCACCGGGATCAGCGCCGGGGTGGGTTCCATCGGCGCGGCGGTGATGCCGGCCGCGACGTCGAGTTCGGGATAGTCCTTGACCATGCCGGCTCCGAAGAAGGGCTTGTAAACGCCGGCGTGGCAGGTCGTGCAGTTCACCTTCAGCGGGTCGCCCAGCGGCCCGAGGCGGTGGCTGGGGAAGATGCTCTGAAGGGGATCGATGTACTCGTCGTTGAGCTCGCGGACCATCTGGATGCCGTGCCAGGCGGTCACGCGGACCGGCGAGCTCTGCTCCCAGTCACGGAAGGAGCGGCTGTTGTGGCAGTAGGTGCAGTTGACCCCCAATGATTCCGACATGTGGATCATCAGGCCGTAGGTCCACTCGGTCTGCTTGATCGAGCTGCGGTTTCCGGTCGGCAGCGCCGTGTCGGCCCGGGCGCGGATGTCGGCGTCCGTGCCGCCGCCCGACAGGAACGGCGTGAAGGGATCGAACGGCAGCGACGTCAGGCCGGCGGCATAGGACACGCCGTTCTGCCCGCCGTTGTTGCCCAGCACGCCCGCCGCGTGGGGCGGCCCCGGATTATTGTACCAGACGTTGGCGGGCACCGGCTGGCCGCGGTGGCAGGTGTAGCAGGTGACGCCGGTCTGGGCGACGTGGGGTTCCCAGTTGACGTTGATGTCACGCGTCATCTGGAGCATGCGGCGGGCCACCACCTTGGTGTAGAGGCTGTCGGACGACAGCGGCTCGCCCTCGGCATGACAGTAGGCGCAGCCCTGCTCCGGGGACACCCACTCGGTGATCGCGCTCATCACCCGGATGAACTGCGCGTCGGTCAGGTCGCGCAGCACCTGGACGTTCTCGTAGATCTCGGTCGCCGGAACGCTGTCCGGGTCGGCCGGCTCCAGCGGCTCCGGCACCTGGTTGGCGGCGAGCTGGGCCTGGACGGTCTCGGGCTGGAAGGTCTGCACCAGCCCGACGCCGCGATAGCCCCGCTGCACGCTGTCCACCGGCGGATACTCGATGGTGAACAGCATGCCCGCGCCGAACACCGCGACCGCGACGAGGCCGATGCGCAGGATCAGGTCCCAGAACGCTTCCTTGTCGGTGAGCTTGTTCATGGCTGCCCCCCGGTCACGAGCGCGGGATCTACCACCGGCGGGAAGACCTGCGGATACATCGGCGCCAGGCCGTGCTTGACGCCCCACAGGTACCAGTTGTCGACGACGGTGCCGGTCAGCAGGATGCCGATGCCGCCGGTCAGCGGGCAAAGCACCGCGAACCACCAGGCCCAGCGATGAATCGACTCGGCCGTGGCGTTGAAGCCCATGGTCCAGCGCCAGAACAGCGCGCCGCGTTCAAAGGCCGTGCCGCGGTCGGTGATCTGCTCGACCTCCCGCTCGCCGCCGAACCGGCTGATCGCCAGCACGGTGGCGCCGTGCATCGCGAACAGCAGCGTCGATCCATAGAGGAAGACGATCGAGAGCATGTGGAACGGGTTGTAGAACAGGTTGCCGTAGCGGATCGAGAAGGCCGCCGTCCAGTCCAGGTGGGGGAAGATCCCGAACGGTACCGCCTCTCCCCAGCTTCCCATCAGCACGGGGCGGATCAGCCCGAGCACCAGGTACAGCCAGATCGCCGCCGCGAAGGCCCAGGACACGTGGGTCCCCATGCCCAGCGCCCGCGCCCTGCGGTAGGTCCGGAGCCACCACAGCAGGATCGAGGTGGTCAGGAAGAAGCCGGTCATGATCCACCAGCCGCCCTGGGCCAGCGGCGGTATCCGCAGCCCGTAGCCCGGGGCCGGCGGCTCCAGCGCCAGCCAGGGCAGCTGCCGGACGAACTGCACCGGGTCCCAGTTGACCGAGGCCCACATGTTCAGCCCGATGATCTCGATCGCGATGATGCCGCACAGGATCGAGGCGAGCCCCGTCCAGCCCAGGTAGACCGGGCCGACCTGCGCGTCGCCGAAACGGCCGAGCAGGTGGACGAAGCGTGGTTTCCAGGAACGGACCCAGGGCCCGCGGGTCAGCGGCACGCCCGCATAGGCCGGGCCGCGGACCTGCACCTGGGTGAAGATGTTCTGATATTCCGCCATCGCGGCCTCCTTAGCGCCAGATCGGCAGGTCGAGCCACCAGCTCCACCATTCCGGCCAGCCACGGGTCCAGAAGGGGCCGCTGATGATGATGCACACGGCGCTCCAGAACCCGGCGCTGAGCGCCAGGAACAGTCCCAGCCGGTGGATGCCCAGCGTCCCGATCGACCAGCCGATGGTGTCGCGGAAGAAGGTGTTCTCGTGCTCGGCCGTCTTTACGCGGTCACCCTTGGGAGGGTTGGCCGCGGCGAGCACCAGGGAGCCGTGGAGCGACAGCGCGAAGGTGGTCGTGAAGAAAAAGGTCACGGCCAGCATGTGCGCCGGGTTGTAGTGGAAATGCAGGTACTGGTAACCCACGTTCGACACCCAGTCCAAATGGCTCAGGATGCCGTAGGGGAAGCCGTGCCCCCAGGCGCCCAGCAGGACGGGGCGGATCACGACGAGCGAGATATAGGCGAACACCGCGACGCCGAAGGCGACCGGGACATGCAGCCCCATGCCCAGCTTGCGCGCGATCTCGGCCTGGCGCAGCGCCCACGAGACGAAGGCGCCGATGGCGCAGATCGTGATGATCTGCCACAACCCGCCTTCGCGCAGCGGTGCCGCTCCCAGCCCGTATTTCAGATCCGGCGGCGCTATGTTGATCTGCCAGACGTTCCAGGTCGGCCCGATGGCCGCCCCGTAGAGGATCAGGCCCGTGCCGAGGATCGAAAAGAAGATCGTCGTGACACCGAAGAAGCCGACATAGAACGGCCCGACCCAGAAGTCGAAAAGATCGCCTCCGATCAGCGTCCCGCCGCGGACGCGGTACTTTTTCTCGAAATTCAGCATGGCCATGGTCGGATCCCCTATCAGGCGCCCCGGTCAGGAAGCGCCAGCTCCACCCGCGGCGGGCGGGGCCGGGCGGCAGCCCGGTCCCACGCGCCGCTCCAGTCGATCGCCGAGGGCGTCAATTGGATCGTGGGAGGGGAGCCATCTGCTGGCCCACGGCGCCGGCGCGGGCGGCGCCGGGGCCGTCCAGCCAGTTGAACCGGTCAGTGCTGAGCAGGATGAAGTGGATCAGCAGGGCCAGGGCGAACAGGAACGTGAACAGGGCGATCAGCGTCCTGCGCGGATCGAAAAGCAACCATACGCGCCACATGTCGGTCTCCTATGCGACGAAGGTCTTGAAGGATTCGAGCGCGACGGTGACGCCGTCGCGCAGGGTCCCGTCGATCAGGGACGAATAGCCCTGCTCTCCGGGCAGCCAGGGACGCCACAGCCAGACGAGGATGTGGGCCAGCACGGCCACGCCGACGAAGATGGCGAAGCTCTGCATGAAGATCTTGTGGAACTCCCTCGCCTCCGGGTCGGTCAACCCGGACAGCGACGCGTCGGGGGTTCCCCTCTCGCTGGGCGTGCGTCGTTCACCCATCGTGGTGTCGGACATTTATCTACCTCCTGATGAAAGCCGTTCGGCCGGTTCTGCGCGAGGACCGCGCGGCGGTCGCCGGACGTCTTGGGCGCCGGCGAATTCGGGCTCCCTCCGGGCGGAGGGAGAAATCGAGGGGGAAATCGGCTGGACGATCTGCTCGTCCAGGGCCGCCTCGGCGACGCGGCCCGCCGTGACGCGGTCCTCGGCGCGCCGGCGGGCATTGCGTTCGGCGGCGTCGCGCAGGCGCTTGGCGGCGGAGATGCGGATCAGCACGGGCTGCGCCTCAACCAGGCGGTCCAGGTCGGCCTTGGCGTCGTCGTCCCAGGGAAGCTCCGCTTCCAGCCTGGACGGCGTCGCCTCCACCCTGTCCATCTCGGCCGCGAGCGGCAGGATGTGGAAGAGCGCGTCGAACAGCGCGTTGCAGACCTCCTGCACCAGCCAGGTGGCGCCGGCATAGCCCATGAAGGGCGTACCGGTGTGGCGGCGGATGACGGCGCCGGGAAAAGAGGCCGGAATATAGACCGCCCTGCCCCCGGCCTCGCTGAGATACATGCGCTCGTTGTAGCTGCCGAACAGGATCAGCGGCGGGCGCGTCCGGACCAGGTCGCGGACCTCCTCGTTGTCGGTCTTGGCCCCGGCACGCCTCGCCACCGCGAAGGTGCAGGGCAGGCCCATCTCCTCTTCCAGGAAATGGCGGACGCCTCTCGCATAGGTCTCGTTCGCGACGATCCCGAAGCTGGCCGTGCCGAAGAAGTCCTGGGTGACCGAGCGCCAGAGGTCCCAGACCGGCTTGATGGTGGTCAGCTTCTCCCGCTCGATAAAGGGTTCCGGGTCGATCTCCAGGATCTCGCCCAGCTTGCGGAGGAACCGGGTGGTCGAGTGCAGCCCGATCGGCGCCTGGAGATAGGGCCGGTCCAGCGTCTCGCACAGCAGGCGGCCGAACTCGCGGTACAGGCAGACATTGGCGTCGGCCCGGGCCAGCTTGGGCACGTCGTCGAGGTGGCTGCCGAGCGGGAAGGTCAGGTTGATCTCGGCCCCGATGCCTTCGACCAGCCGGCGGATCTCGGCGAGGTCGGACCACATGTTGAAGGTGCCGTAGATCGGGCCGATGATGTTGACCCGGGGCTTCTCGCCCGGCTTGCGCGGCTTCGGCTTGGGCACGGCGCCGCGCTTCGGGCCGAACTCGGTCCACAGCCAGTTCAGCGCGCGGTCGGCGCTCTGCCACTGATCCTCGTCGATGGTGCGGGGCAGGAAGCGCTGGATGCCGGTGCCCTCGGGCGTCACGCCGCCGCCGATCATCTCGGCGATCGAGCCGGTGACGACGACGCTGGGCCGCTTGGGGTCCAGCGTGCCGTGCGCCCGCTTCATGGCGCCCTCGGTGCCGTGGCGGCCCAGCTCCTCCTCCGCGAGGCCGGTCACGACGATCGGCAGCTCATGCGGCGGCAGGGCATCGGTGTAGTGCAGGACCGCCGTGACGGGCAGGTTCTCGCAGCCGACAGGGCCATCGATGATCACCTGCAATCCCTTGATCGCGGTGAAGGCGTAGACGGCGCCCCAGTAGCCGCCGGCCCGGTCGTGGTCCAGGATCAGCATGCGGCGGCCTCCCCGAAGAAGGCCCGCATCTCGTCGAAGCGCGCGGTGTTTGCGAGGGCGGCGTTGACCACCTGGGCCAGGGCGCCGGCGCCGGCGACGCCCATCAGCGGGCGGGCCGAGATCAGGTTGGTGAAGTAAAGCGCCGGGATCGCCATCTCCTTGGCGCGCTGGACGACCGGCGTGGTGCCGATCGCCAGGTCGGGGCGGAACTCCTTGAGGGCGGCCAGGTCGTGCTCCAGCGAGGCGCGGTACTGGACCATCACGCCACGGGATTCCAGCCAGTCGCGGTCGGCCGCCGACCAGGGGGTGCGCGGACAGGCGGTCCCGACATAGCGGACGTCGGCGCCGCTCTCGACCAGCAGGCGGGCGACCAGAAGCTCGGAGCCCTCGTAGCCGGACAGCGTGATGCGGCCCTTGACGGGCGCGCGTTCGAAGGCGCCGCGGATCGGCGGCAGGGCCTTGTCCTTGGCGGCGTCCAGCATGGCGCGGGGCACGGCGAAGGCCGAGCCGACCGCCTCCAGCCAGGCGGCGGTGCCCTCGTAACCCACCGGGGCGGAGCCCAGGATCGTGCGGCCCGCCGACTCGAACTCGCGGATCGACGCGGTGTAGAACGGGTGGATCGCGGCCGCCGCCGGGCAGTCCAGGGCGGCGTAAAGCTCGCGCCACTCCCGTGTCGGCACGACCGGGCCGGCCGCGAGGCCCATCGGCTCCAGCATCATGCCGATGCCGACCGGGTCGGCGGGAAACATCTCGCCCAGCAGCGCCAGCGCCGGCCGTTCCGTCCTGCCGGCGCGGGGCGCCTGGACGGGTCCCTGCTCCGCTTCGCGACGGGCGTAGGCCAGCATGGCGCCGGCCAGCACGTCCTTGGCCTCGGCATGGGTCGGGACGCCGAAGCCCGGAACGTCGATGCCGATGATCCGGACGCCGTCGATCTCCTTCGGCAGCAGCCGCAGCGGCACACCCGACGCGGTCGGGACGCACAGGTTGATGATCACGACGGCGTCGTAGAGATCGGGATCGGCCAGCTTGAACACCGCCTCGCGGATGTCCTCGAACAGCTTGCCGGTGACCAGCGTCTCGGAGTTGAACGGCACGTAGCCGACCGTCCGGCGGGCGCCGTAGAAATGGGACGTGAAGGTCAGGCCGTAGACGCAGCAGGCGGAACCGGACAGCACGGTGGCCGTCCTGCGCATCCGCAGTCCGACGCGGAGCGACCCGAAGGCCGGGCACATGCTCTGCGGCTGGTCGTGCGGCCCCAGGGGGTAGTCGGCGGCATAGCGCTCGATGGTCTCGTTCATCCCGGCGGCGCGGGCGGCCTCGCGGAGTTCCGCCTTGCCGCCGTGGCAGCCGGCCTCGATCGGAGCGGCGGTCATGGTGCGGTACCCTTGAAGACTATCGGCCGGGACCGGGGAACTGGGGTCAGACCACCATTTCCCATCCGGTCTTGCCGGTGGAGAGGTTCGGGGGAAATGGTGGTCTGACCCCAGTTCCCCTCGCAGGCGGGTGCGCTCCTAGACATCGTCGTAGATCACTTCGAGGGACGGCCTGGTGACCGCCGCGACGCCGCACATGTCCTCCAGCGTCGCCGGCTCCAGCACCACGCCGCGGCCGACCGCGTCGCCCTTGAACAATCCCAGCAGTCCGTCCTGGGTCAGGGGCTTGGGCCATTCGGGCGGTGCCCAGGCGACGTTGCGGGCCAGTTCCTCGAACAGCGGTCCCCAGCGGTCGCCCGGCCGGCCGACGATCTGGTAGTTGGCGCTCTTGCGCCTTATGTCGTCGTCGGCGGGGATCGAGGCCAGCACCTGGATGCCGACCGCCTCGGCGAAGGCCCGGGCCTCGCCGGTGCCGTCATCCTTGTTGATGACCATGCCGGCGACGCCGACATTGCCGCCCATCTTGCGGAAATACTCGACCGCCGAGCAGACATTGTTGGCGACGTAGAGCGATTGCAGGTCGTTGGAGCCGACGACGATCACCTTCTGGCACATGTCGCGGGCGATCGGCAGGCCGAAGCCGCCGCACACCACGTCGCCTAAGAAATCCAGCAGGACATAGTCGAAGCCCCAGTCGTGGAAGCCCAGCTTCTCCAGCAGCTCGAAGCCGTGGATGATGCCCCGGCCGCCGCAGCCGCGCCCGACCTCCGGCCCGCCCAGTTCCATCGCGTAGACCCCGTCACGCTTGAAGCAGACGTCGCCGACCTGGACCGGCTCGCCGCTCAGCTTCTTGCGGGTCGAGGTTTCCAGGATGGTCGGGCAGGCCCGGCCGCCGAACAGCAGGGATGTCGTGTCGCTCTTGGGATCGCAGCCGATCAGAAGGATCTTCTTGCCCTGCTGGGCGAACATGTAGGACAGGTTCGCCAGGGTGAAGCTCTTGCCGATGCCGCCCTTGCCGTAGATCGCGATGATCTGCGTCTCCTTGGTGGGCGGCGCCGTCGGAACCGGGTCGGGCTCGATCGAGGCCTCGGCCCGCAGGCGTTCCATCAGGGTCGTCTCGGTCATGAACGGCTTCTCCAATCCAGGATCATCTTCAGGCAGGCCGGATCGCCGAAGGCCGTCCGGTAGGCCTCGTCGGCGCGGCCCGCGTCGAGGCGGTGGGTGATCAGTCCGTCGAGCGACAGACGGCCGGTTTCGATCAGGTCCCTGACCGCCGGCAGGTCCGGCGGGGTCCATTCGGCGGCGATCCGGATGCGGGCCTCGCGCATGAAGGCCGGCGGGAAGGCGAAGGACAGCGGGGCGGCATAGAAGCCGGCCAGGATCACCTCGCCGCCGCGGGCCAGGCGGCCGATCAGGGAGTCGAGCAAGGCTCCGTCGCCGCTGACGTCGTAGACGGCGCGGTAGTCGTGCCGCTCGTCCTGCTCCGGATGGATCACCCGGTAGCCGTCGGCCCCGGTGCAGCGGATCGGGTTGCGCTCCCACACCGTGGGCGGCTCGCCGCCCTCCAGCAGGGCGAGGCGGGCGAGCAGCCGGCCCAGCACGCCGTGGCCGACGATCAGGTCGGGCCTGCGGCCGCCGTCGATGGCGTGGTGCGCGGTGGCTGCCAGCGCCAGCAGGACGGCCTGCTCGCCGAGGGCCTCGTCCACCGGCAGGGCCCTGTCGCCGGCGACGACCAGCCGCGCCGCGGCGCCGCCGAACAGTCCCCGGACCGGGCCGAAGCAGCGGGCGCCCGGCACGAACACCAGCTCGCCCTCGCGCCGGCCGGAAGCGGCGCCGGCCTGGATGACGCGGCCCACGGACTCGTATCCGGGCACCAGCGGATATCCCAGGCCGGGGAAGACCGGCATGCGGCCCAGCCAGAGCAGGCGTTCCGTCCCCGTGCTGATGCCGCTCCACAGGACATCCACGGTGACATCGCCGGATTCCGGCGGCGTGAGGTCGAGCCTCCGGAGAGCAAGCCGTTCCGGCTCCTCGATCACGACTGCGAGCGTTTCCATCCCGGTCCCCGGCAAAGGGTTTGTTTCGGCACGCTGGGTGCCCTTGGTTATTTGTCAGTTTATATTGACAGTATAGAACGTCAATAAAAACTTACGTCAATCTGCCGGACGGGCAGTAATGACGCCGGTCAGCAACGGCATCGCCGTCGCGTGCCGCCGGACGCCGCCGAAGCCGGCGCGGCGCAGCAGGGCCGTGATCTCGCGCGCGGTCCGGGCATGGCCCCGGCCCATGGCGAGCAGGTAGAAGCCGAAATAGGCGTCGCCGACCGGCTCGGCCCCGGTGGCCTCCGCCATGGGCTCGGCGATCATCAGGGTCCCGTCGGGGCCGAGCGCCTGGCGCACCGCCCGCAGGATCGTCAGCGCCTCCTCGTCGTCATGGTCGTGGAGCACGCGGACAAGCGACACGATGTCGGCGCCCGAAGGCAGGGGATCGGACAGGAAATCGCCACCCACCGCCGATGCGCGCAGGTCGAGGCCATCGGCCCGGAACCGCTCCATGGCCCGCTGGGTCACGGCCGGAAGGTCGAACAGGACCACCCGCAGCTTGGGGAAGCGGGAAGCCGCGGCGCTCAGGAAGGCGCCGTCACCGCCGCCGACATCCATCAGGCAGCGGTGGCGGTCCAGGGGATACGCCGCCAGCACCTCCTCTGCGATCAGCGGCTGCGAGGCCGCCATCAGGGTGCTGTAGGCCGCCACCTGGGTGCCGGTCAGGTCGGCCGGGCGTTCGGCGCCGGCATAGGGCCAATAGTCCGACAGTCCGGTCCGGCGGCACTCGCCGCGCAGCAGCGCCACCGGGTCCCGCAGGTCGTCGTAGAGCATCGCGTGATGCTCGATCATGGCGGTCAGGCCGGGATTGCCGACCAGCGCCGCCCCCAGGGGGCCGAGGCCGAAACGGTCATCGCCGCGCCGGGCCAGCAGCCGGAGCGAGACGGCGGCCCGCAGCAGCCGTTCGGCCGGCTCGTCCGCCATGCCCAGGCGGCGGGCCAGTTCATGCGCGGTCATCGACCGCTCCGCCAGGATCTCGAACAGGCGGAGCCGGACGCAGGCCAGCAGCACCTGGGAATAGACGAAGCCGGCGCACAGGTCGAACAGGTCGCGGCTGCGCCGCCGGGCGATCGGGCGGGTCAGCGGAAAGGCCGCGGCCCAGTGGCGGAAGCGCGGACTCGCCATCAGCCGGTCGCGCGCCGACCAGACGCGGTCCATCCAGAGGTCCAGCCGGGGCAGCCCCCAGCCGACCTGGGCCAGGCCGACCCGCGGCGTGCAGACCTGGGAAAGCCGGCGGGCGTGGCCGGCGTGATGCATATCGCTTTGGCTCATGCTGCAACCCTCACCAGTTCCTTGGGCAGGAAGCGCTCGGCTTCCAGGCGGATCAGCGCCCGAAGCTCGGCGGCGCCCGGGCAGCGCGGGATCGACTCGGCGGCCTCCCCGATCAGCAGGTCGAGGCGGTCGAGGGCGCCGTCGATGCCCAGCTCGCGCGCGGCGCTCATCCGGCCGAGGGCGGCGTCCCGCCCCACCGGCTTGCCCAGCTCGTCGGGGTTCCCGGCGACGTCGCGGATGTCGTCCGCGACCTGGAACGCCTCGCCGATCTTCTCGCCCAGGGAGCGCCAGGGCGCCGATTCCACGCCGGCCGCCGCGGCGCCGCCGACCGTCGCGGCCGCGAACAGCGCGCCGGTCTTGGCCCTGTGGTAGCGGGCGAGATCGACCCGCGGCTCGCTCTCCCACGCCTGCCCCGCCACGATGCCGAACGGCATCCCGACCGAGCGTCCGATGCAGAGCATCAAAGTCGCCAGCCGGTTGGGACAGGCCGCGGCCTGGCGCGCCAGCGTCTCGAACGCCAGCACGATCAGCGCGTCGCCGGCGAGCACCGCCAAGGGTTCGCCGAAGGCCCGGTGGACGGAAGGCTTGCCGCGCCGCACCGGCGCGTCGTCGAAGCAGGGCAGATCGTCGTGGACCAGCGATGCGCAATGCAAAAGCTCGATCGCGGCGGCAGCTGCGGCGGCGGTCGAGAACTCCTCCGCGCCGCAGGCCCGGGCCACCGCGAAGCACAGGCGGGGCCGGATCCGGGCGCCGCCGGGAAACACGGCGTGCCGCATCGCCGCCGCCAGCCTGGGCGGAGCGCCGGATGCCTCCGCCTCGCTCAAGGCCCCGTCCAGGGTCTGTTCGATCCGCATGACGACATCCATGGGCAACCTCCCGCCGCGCATCGTTGTAAGGGTAGATTGTCGCGCGTTACTGTCATATATTGTTGACACGAGCAGTAGTCAGGTTCAACGACATTCTTCATGTCAAGCAGGAGAGGCCGGAGACATTGTTCGGAAACCGCATCGTCGTCGTCGGCGCCGGCATCGGCGGCCTGACCGCCGCCCTGACGCTGGCGAGCCGGGGCATGGACGTGACGGTCCTGGAGAAGGCGGACCATCCCGGCGGCAAGATGCGGGAGGTCGCCGTCGGCGACGCCCGCCTGGACGCAGGGCCGACCGTCTTCACCCTGCCCCGCATCTTCGAGGAGATCTTCGCCGACGCCGGGGACGACCTGCACCGGCATGTCACGCTGAAGCCGGCGGAGATCCTGGCGCGCCACGCCTGGACCGACGGCTCGCGGCTCGACCTGTTCGCCGACCCGGAGCGGTCGGCCGACGCGATCCGCGCCTTCGCGGGAGCCCGCGAGGCCGAAGGGTTCCGCCGGTTCCAGGCCGAGGCCGGGCGGACCTGGCGCACGCTCCAGGACTCGTTCGTCCGCAGCGCGGAGCCCAGCGTCAAGGGCCTGGTCGGATCGGTGGGGTTGCGGGGCCTGGGCGACCTCTGGCGCATCCGGCCGTTCGACACCCTGTGGAAGGCGCTGGGCGACTATTTCCACGACCCGCGCCTGCGCCAGCTGTTCGGGCGTTACGCGACATATTGCGGCTCCTCCCCCTTCCTGGCGCCGGCCACGCTGATGCTGGTAGCCCATGTGGAACAGGACGGGGTTTGGCTGGTCGAAGGCGGCATGGCGCGGCTGGCGGAGGCGCTGGCACGGCTGGCCGAACGGCACGGTGCCGTTTTCCGCTACGGAGCCGAGGTCCGGACGATCGATACGGCCGGCGGGCGGGCTTCAGGCGTCACGCTCGCCACCGGCGAGCGGATCGAGGCCGACTCGGTCGTCGTCAACGCCGACTCCGGCGCGCTGGCCGGCGGCTTCCTGGGAACCGCTGCGGCACGGGCCGTCCCGCCCGCCGATCCGGCGCAGCGGTCGCTGTCCGCCGTGACCTGGAGCCTCCTGGCCGAGACCGAGGGGTTTCCGCTGTCGCGGCACACGGTCTTCTTCTCAGACGACTATGCCGCGGAATTCGACGACATCTTCGGCCGCTCCCGCCTGCCCCGTTCGCCGACCGTCTATGTCTGCGCGCAGGACCGGGATGCCGGAAGCGGCGCGCCGCCCGGCGGCTCCGAGCGCCTGTTCTGCCTGGTCAACGCCCCGCCGACCGGCGACACCCACCCCTTCGACCCGACGGAGATCGAGCAATGCGCGAACAGCACATTCGGCATCCTGGAACGCTGCGGCCTGCGCCTGCGGACCTCGCCGGAGCACACCGTGGTGACGACGCCCCGGGACTGGAACCGACTCTTCCCGGCGACGGGGGGAGCGCTCTACGGACCGGCGTCGCACGGCTGGAAGGCCTCGTTCAGCCGGCCGACGGCACGCAGCAGGATGCCCGGCCTCTACCTGGCGGGCGGCAGCATCCATCCGGGTCCGGGAGTGCCGATGGTGGCCTTGTCCGGCCGGATGGCGGCTCGGGCGGTGCTGCGCGACCTGGGTTCGCGACGCTCCGCTTCGACCGGCCGGTCACCCGCGACGGCTATTCCTGGTGGTACGTCGACGCGCTGAGCGACGACGGGAAACACGGCCTCACGGTGATCGCCTTCATCGGCAGCGTCTTCTCGCCCTATTACGCCTGGGCGCGCCGCCGCGGCCGGGGCGACCCGCTGAACCACTGCTCGGTCAACGTCGTCCTGACGGGAGCCGGCGGCAACCGCTGGTGCATGACGGAGCGCGGCCGGAGCCGCCTGCGCCGCGACCAGCGTTCGCTCGCCATCGGTCCCAGTTCGCTCGACTGGGACGGCACGGTGCTGACCATCCGCCTCGACGAGACCACCATGCCGGTGCCGTCCCGGGTCAGCGGCACCATCCGGGTCCACCCCCACGCCCTGACGGAACGGTCCTTCACCCTGGACGCCTCGGGCCGGCACCGCTGGTGGCCGATCTCTCCCCGCTCCCGGGTGGAGGTGGACCTCGACCGGCCCGGCCTGCGCTGGACCGGCACCGGGTATCTCGACACCAACGCGGGCGACGAGGCGCTGGAAGACGCCTTCAGCCAGTGGGACTGGTGCCGGGCCGACCTGGGGGACGGCGCCGCGATCCTGTACAACGTGGACCGCCGCGCCGCGCCTCCGCTGGCGCTGTCCCTGCGGATCGACCCGGCGGGCGCGGTGGAGATGGACGATCCGTTGCCGCCGGCCCGGCTGCCGGCCACGAAATGGTGGCGCATCCCACGCGCAACCCGCGCCGATCCGGGCCACGCGGTGACGGTCCGGGAGACGCTGGTGGACGCGCCGTTCTACGCGCGCTCGGTCCTGGAAACCAGCATCGGATCCCGGCCGGCGACGGCCGTCCATGAGAGCCTGTCGCTCGACCGGTTCCGCATGCCCTGGGTCCAGGCGCTGCTGCCCTTCCGGATGCCGCGCCTGCCCTGACGCTCCCGCGCCGATGCCGATCGCCGACACCCTGCATCGGCTTTCGGCTGACGTTTTGCGATGCGTTGGGCCACGGCCCAACCCACGGCTTGATGCAGGGTGGAGGTGGTGCGGACCGTCGATCGTCGGTTGGGCCGCGGCCCAACGCATCGGTCCGGCTGCCCCGGGCGGATCAACCTGATCGCGCGCATAGCTCTAGTGTCGGCGATCCTCGCCCGGCATGCGGACGTTGCTGCCGGGACCGTCCTCGCCCAGTTTATGTTGCTTCCGTTTGGTTCTAACGAACTGATAAACCACGACAATGAGAACAATCACCAGTGTCATGCCGGCAAGTGCCCAGATCAGGCCACCATCGCTGCCATCTTCCATTTCCCGTCTCCTCAGGTTCGTCTGCTTGGCAATCGCTTGGAAACCGGAGGCACCGACGGTTAGTTCCGACTCCTTAGATTCATAATGACTTGTCATTATCCTTTCGCTGCGGATCACTTCGCTTCGGCGGCTTGGGATCGTCCCTGGATGCCCGGCTGACCGAGACGATCTGGTAGATCGCCCAGCCGAGGACACCGCCGAACACAAGCAACATCTCCGCCAGCGCGAACCATCCCGTGGACACCGCCGGTCAGCCCTGGCGCTTCAGCGCCACGCGCTGGCCACGCTCCAGGCGTTCGAACAGGAGGAGCAGCCACACGACAGGATCGTCCCGGACCTCCTCGCGCTCCGCCGTGGCGGTCACGGCCTCGACCAGGAACCGGGACTCCTCGGCGCTCCGGAAGCCCTCGCCCCCGCTGGCGCCGGACAGGGCGGCGGCCGAGGCCCGAGCCAGCAGCAGGGCCTTGCGACGGGCCGGGACGACGGCCCGGCGGGAAACCGAGTCCCCGTCGGCCCGCTCCACCTCGCGCCCGATCTCCGCATAGAGGTGGCGGGCTGCCTGGATGCCGGGGCGGCACGCCGGCGGCAGGCGGGCGATGCCGGAGTCCGCGTGGCGATAGAATTCGTCGGCCGCGGCGAGCAGCCGGCGGACCACGTCGCCCAATTCCGGGCTGAACACCGGATCGGCCATCCAGGCGTCGGGGTCCAACCCCGCGTCCCGCAGCCAGTCCAGCGGCAGGTAGAGGCGGCCCGCCCGCGCGTCCTCGCCGACGTCGCGCGCGATGTTCGACAACTGCATCGCCATGCCCAGGTCGCAGGCGCGGGCGACGACGTCGGAATTCCGGACCCCCATCAGCACGGCCATCATGGCGCCGACGGTCCCGGCGACGCGGGCGGCATAGGCGTTCAGCTCCCCGAGATCGGCGTAGCGCCGGCCGGCCAGATCCCATTCGAACCCTTCGAACAGCGCTTCCGGCAGGGTGCGCGGGATGGCGAAACGGTCGACCACGTCGGCGAAGGCCCTGTCCACCGCGTGGTCCAGCGGGCGGCCCGCATAGGCCCGGTCCAGCCGCAGGCGCATCCGATCGAGGGCCGCGTCGCCGTCGTCGGCCAGGTCGGCCGCGTCGTCGGCCAGACGGCAGAAGGCGTAGAGGGCGGAGGCCGGCTGGCGCACCCTGGACGGCAGCAGGAGCGAGGCGGCGTGGAAGGTCCGCGAAGCGTTCATGAGCAGCCGGCGGCAAGCCGCGAAATCGGCCGCCGTGGCCGGCCCGGTCCCGGGGCGAGCGGAGACGCTAGGCCAGGACGGCCGCATGCGGCACCACTTTGTCCAGGACGCGGGCCGACGACAGCACGCCCGGCAGTCCGGCGCCGGGATGGGTCCCGGCTCCGACCAGATACAGCCGCTCGATATCCTCGCTCCTGTTGTGCGGACGGAACCAGGCGCTCTGTGTCAGCACCGGCTCCAGCCCGAAGGCGGCGCCGCGCACCGAGAGCAGGCGGTCCTGGAAATCCTGGGGCGTCAGCATGCGGGACGTGACGATCTGATCCTTGAGGCCGGGCAGCAGCGTTTCGGCCAGGTGGCGCTCGATGGCGCGGCGGTAAGTCTCCGCCGTCTCGTCCCAGCGGGTGCCGCTGTCCAGGTGGGGAACGGGGGACAGCACGTAGAAGGCGTCGCAGCCGTCGGGGGCGAGCGACGGGTCGGTCGCGGTCGGCCGGTGCAGGTAGAGGCTGAAGTCGGGCGCCAGCACCTTCCGCCGGAAGATGTCGTCCAGCAGGTCGCGGTAGCGCGGGCCGAGCAGGATCGTATGGTGGGCGACATCCTCGTAGCGACGGCGGGTGCCGAAGTACCAGACGAACAGGCTCATGGAATAGCGGGCGCGGTCGATCCGGCGGTCGGTCCAGCGCTTGCGGGCCTCCGGCGCGATCAAGTGGCGGTAGGTCCAGGCGCTGTCGGCGTTGGACACGACGATGTCGGCGGCGATCTCCTCGCCGGATGCCAGCCTGACACCCGTGGCGCGGCCGTCGCGGACGGTGATCCGGGCGACCTCGGCATTGCAGCGGACCACGCCGCCCTGCCCCTCGATCAGGCCGACCAGGCCGCGGACCAGTCGCCCCGTGCCGCCCATGGCGAAATGGACGCCCCAGCGCCGCTCCAGGAAGGCGATCAGGCTGTAGATCGAGGTGGTGGCAAAGGGATTGCCGCCGACCAGCAGGGGATGGAAGCTCAGCACGGTGCGGAGCCTGGTATCTCGCACGTGCCGGCAGACCAGGTCATAGACCGAGCGATGGCCCGCCAGCCGGACCAGATCGGGAAGCACCCGCGCCATGTCCGTCCAGCTGCTGAACGGCACGTCGCCCAACTGCTCGAAGCCGATCCTGAAGCGCGCCTCGCTGGCCTTCAGGAAGCTCTCGTAGCCCGGGACATCGGCGGGCGAGAACTTCGCCACCTCCGCCCGCATCGCGGCGTCGTCGCCGGAATACTCGAACACCTGGCCGTCGTCGAACCGGATGCGGTAGAAGGGCGAGATCGCCCGCAGTTCCACGTCGTCGGAAAGCCGCTTCCCGCAGAGCTGCCAAAGCTCCTCCAGCAGGAACGGGGCGGTCACGATGGTGGGACCGGCGTCGAACGTGAAACCGTCCTGCCGGTAGACGTAAGCCCGTCCCCCCGGCGCATCGAGCCGTTCCAGGACCGTGACCCTGTAGCCGCGCGCTCCCAGCCGGACCGCGGCGGCCAACCCGCCGAATCCGCTGCCGATGACGACGGCATGGGGTGGAACAGGGATGTCGCGTGTCATCTTGTTCATACGCCGAAGCGTAACACGAAGTTGACACTCTGGATAGGGCTCAGGTTCGGTCACGGATGAAAGGCGATGGGCACCCGTCACCGCCCGAACGCTGTTGCGCACAATCCGGCGCGCCTCGGGGCGTGCTGTCGCCCCGCAGCTTACCAGCAACGATATGAGTGCTTCAGATTTGGCGCACGAGCCTGCGGCTCGGCGCCAACCTGACGATGCCGGTCACCCTCCACCGGCCAAATCGGTCATCCCTGCCTGTCTGCGCCATTGCCGCGCAGAGGCGCCTGGGCAGCGGGGGATGGGTTTGAAGGGGTTACGCGCCAGATCGTGTTCGAAAGGTCGTCGGCGACGATCAGGGCGCCCTCCGGATCAACCGTGACGCCGACAGGCCGACCGTAGGTCTTGCCGTCCTCGCCGTAGAACCCGGTCACGAACTCCGTCGGAGGACCGGCGGGGCGACCGTCGCGGAACGGTACGAAGATCACCTTGTATCCGCTGGGAACGCTTCTGTTCCAACTGCCATGTTCCCCGACGAACACGCCGTCGGCGAACTGGTCGCCCATCGCGGGAGTGGAGAAGGCAACGCCGAGCGCGGCGACATGCGATCCCAGGCTATAGTCGGGCTTGATCGCCGAGGCGACCTTCTGCGGATCCTGCGGCCGAACGCGCGGATCCACGTTCTGGCCCCAATAGCTGTAGGGCCAGCCGTAGAAGCCGCCTTCGCGGACCGACGTGAGGTAATCCGGGACAAGGTTCGGGCCAAGCTCGTCGCGTTCGTTCACCACCGCCCATAGCTCGCCCGATCCCGGCTGGATGGCGAGGGCGGTAGGATTGCGGAGGCCGGTGGCGTAGGGCTTGTGCGCGCCCGTCTGGGCATCCACTTGCCACACCATCGCACGATCAACCTCGGCAGCCATCCCGCGTTCCGTGATGTTGCTGTTGGAACCGATGCCGACATAGAGGAAGCGTCCGTCAGGACTGGCCGTCAACGCCTTCGTCCAGTGATGATTGATTTCCGATGGCAGGTCGGTGACCTTGACCGGCGGTCCGTCGGCTTGGGTCTGCCCCTCGCGGTAGGAGAACCGCACCAGGGCATCCTGATTGGCAACGTAAAGCTGATCGTTGGCCAGCGCGAGGCCATAGGGCGCGTTCAGATTGTCGGCAAAGACGGTGCGTTCTTCGTAGACGCCGTCGCCGTCGCCGTCCCGCAGCAAGGTCAAGCGATTGCCGCTCTCGACCGAAGTCGTTCCCTTGGCCTTGATGACGCCCGCGATGATGTCCTTCGGCCGTAGCGCCGGCGCCGAGCCACCCCTTCCTTCGGCAACGAGGATATCGCCGTTGGGCAGGACGAGGGTCTGGCGCGGAATGCCGAGGTCGGTGGCGATGGGTGTGATGGTATAGCCTTCCGGCACGACCGGTCGCCGATCGCCCCACAGTGCGGGTTCGGCGATGTTCATGCTGGGAAGCAGCCCGCGCTGTTGCTCCGGGAGCTGTGGATTGGAGCCGTACTCCGGCGGGGCCGGATCGCCATCGCAGGCGGTCAGCAGGGCCGTGAGCGCGGTCGCGGCCAGCAAGCTGGAATATTTCATTTCATCCCTCCCACGCGAAGGCTGGAGAAGCCAAGCCAAGTCGCCAGAATGGCGAGCACGGTAACGATCGCCGAAAGGATGAGTCCTTCCGGCATCGTTCCCCAAGCGTCGCGCGCATGGACGAACGAGTTGATGAGGCCGAGCCCGAAAGTGGCAAGCAGCAGGAGAAAGTAGATGAGAGGCCGCCCTCGGCGCCGGTCTGCGCGGATCAAGTCGATGAAAGCCCACAGGAGCGCGAAACCGGTGAAAGCCACGCCGCCCGCAATCAGCCAGGAGGCGAAGTTGCTCCACTGGATCTGGTAAGTCGAGGTGTAGGCAATGTCGCTGAGCAGGCCACCCAGGAACAGCGGGATAGTGGCGGCGAGCAGCACCGCATGAAAGGGCTGGATCGCCCTTGCCGGTCTTTCATCATAAGCAACAGCCACAGCGTCTTCTCCTTGCCCGACCAGACTATGCGCCGATGCACCGAGCGAGATGCATCAGGGAAAGCCCGAATACGAGGCCAACCGAACCAGCGCCCGAAACACGTACTGAACGCAGTTTACAAAACGCGAGCGCACGAACCTTGTTCCGGGCAGCTACCCGGCTTTGGCGGAGGCCCTTCGGCTGAGGCTGTGTAATGGCGGAACGTTGTTGGGATCCGGTATGTCGGGCGATAGAAGCTTATGCCTGGCACATCGCCGGCCCCTGGATGATCACCGGAGCGATGAACCGCACCCTGTTCGAGACCTTCGTGGAAACCCAACTCGCCCCGACCCCGCGATCGGGCGCTTGGTTTCTCTTCCTGCCGCCTTACAGCCTGGAGCTCAACCCGATCGAAATGGCCTTCGCCAAGCTGAAGGCCCATCCGCGCCACATCGGCGTCCACACCATCAAGGAGTTCTGGAAATCCGTCGGATCAATCTGCAATCGTTGCGATCGTGCATCGAGCGGAATTGTTTCAGCCCGAAGCCGGCAATTTTCGCTGGATCTTTCGAATGGCCTTCGATCCGGAGGGCCGTAGAATGGCGCCGCTACCGCGCCGCTGTCCTGCCCAGGACCTCGTAGACCACCGTCACGCCGTCGATCGCGTCCGGAAGCGATGCCTTCGGCACCGGCTCGCACAGGTTGACCTTGACGGCGTAGGAGTCGCCGACTTTTGTTATGCCGACGCCGGTCACGGTTCCGCATCGGCGGGCGGCTTCGCCCGCTTTCGGTTTTACCCGTCTCGCCTGGTCTATCGACACGTTAGACATGGTTTCAATTTAAGCAATAAGCTGTTCGAGCGCCAGTTCCAAATTCAGAGTTTCCATGACAAGGGTTAAATCATTGGCATTCGTGACACCCTTGCCGTTGCTTCCGCCGTGGTCGCTGCCGGCGAAGAGCAGCGCGCAGGCGTCGCCCTCGCGGTCGAGAATCAGCGCGCCGCTGTCGCCGCCGCTGCTGAACGCGCCGTCGCCAGCTCCCTCGATCTCGATCTGCCGGTCGAAGCGGATCTGGCCCCTGTCGTAATCGACCACAACGTCGTCCAGCTCGATGGCGGTCACCACGCCGCGGGTCAGCCCGGTGGTCCGGCCGATCTTGAAGACCTCGTCGCCCGGTTCGATCGGCCGGTTTCGCAGCCCGCGCACCACGCCGAAGCCGGTCACCGCCCGGGGATCGAAGGGGACGCCTTCGGCCATTACGGCGCATGCCGCGTCCATAAGGTTGGAACCCTCGGTCTTCATCGGGACGGTGCCGGCCAGCGTGCCGATCCGGTCCTTGAACCGGCGCCCGCCGTCGAACCGCCCGGGCTGGAGCACGGCGTCGCCCGCCTTGGCCAGGTCCTCGTTCGCCAGCACGTGGTTGTTGCTGAGCAGGACGGTCCGCCCGGTCTCGCGGTGCCTGAAGAATCCGCCCAGGCTGCCGGCGGTGACGGCATGGTGGCCGACCGAACAGCCGATCAGCAGCGGCCTCTGGCGCAGGCGGAACCAGGGCAGCATGGGGCCGTGGACGGCAGTATCGGCCGTGGTCCGCTTGGCGATGCGCCCGACATAGCGGATATCCACCTCGCTGTGCGCCGCGGATTCGAGCCTGCGCCGCAGATCGCCGTCATCCTCGAAGGTGCGGCGCTGGAGACGGACCGCGAGACGGTACTGGTCCGGGCCGGGTCCCCGGGCGATGCCGAGGGCGACGCCCCGCTCCGGCTTCACCGCCCGCCGGATCGGACCGGCGGCCAGCCCGAAGCTGCGGGCCTCCCGCGCCTCCCTCAGAAGCGGCCCCAGGATGTCCGCGGAAACCTCGGCCTTCAACGCCCTTACCGAACTCAACTCCAAACCGTCACCCCATCCTTGTCCATCGCCGTCATCCTTGGCCAAGAAAGTCCAGATATGAGGACACGAACTCCTCGGGCCACTCGTAATGGACCAGCGCCCCGGCGTCGAACGGCTGCGGACGCCAGTTGGGCTTGTCCTTCAGCCAGTCCACGCCGCTGAAATCCCTGAAGTCGCCCCGTGTGCCGTGGGGCATCCAGACCGGCACGGACAGCCGCGCATAGAGGTCCCGCACGTCCCGGCTGAACAGCCGTCCCGACAGGAAGGCGAACGGCGCGAAGCGGGCGCCCGGCTGGTGCGCGGTGATGTAGTCGTAATCGACCATGCCGTCGTCGACGTTCTTGGAACCCCAGGTCCGCTCCAGGAAGTACCGGATGCTCCGCCGGCTCACCAGCAGGTCGTACAGCTTCGCCCCCCACAGCGGGAAGCTGACGAAGCGGTAGACTCCCGGCACCTCGCGCGAGGCCTTGGTCCTGATCCCGCCATGGGCCTTGGCCGATCCCTTGCTGAAGCCGGTCGGGGTGATGAAGGCGAGCGTGCGGATGCGCTCCGGCCGCTCGACGGCGGCACGGGCCAGGAACTCTGACGAGAGCGACAGCGCCAGCGCATCGACCGGATCGGACCCCGTATCCTCCGCGATCACGTCCAGCATGTCGTGGATCGCGTCGGTGAACAGGCGGATTTCGTAGGAGCGGTCCGAGCGGTCCGAATGGCCGTAGCCGGGCAGATCGACCGCGTAGACGCGGCGGTGCGCCACCATGCGCTCGAAGACCGGCTTCACCTCGTAGGCGGAGGCGGCCGCGTTGATGCTGTGGACCAGCAGCAGCGGCGGACCGTCTCCGGCCACATAGTAGGCCAGACGCCCCGCGCGCCGGCTGGTCTCCCGCAGGTCGCCGGCGAGCGCGGGAGGAAGGGTTGGGGCGCGCATCATCAAGGACTCCTGCCGTCGTGCTCCAGGAGAGCACTCTTCTCGATTGCTCGCCAGCGGATCAACACCTTGGGGGTGAAAAGGTGCCTCGCCTACCCTCAGCGGACCGGACCTCAGCGGACCGGCCCTCAGCGGACCGGGCCTCAGCGGATATGGCGCAGGATCAGGTCGGCCGCCAGATCGGGCCGTTCCTCGTGCGCCAGATGGCCCAGGCGCCCGAGCGTGTCGATCACCGCCGAAGGCAGCAGGCCGCGCACCCGCTCCGCCTGTTCCGGCGGAACCGCGGTATCGCCGGAGGAGACTGCCAGCACCAGCTTCGCCTCCAGCCGGCGCAGGTCGCGGACCAGGGGATGCAGGTCCCAGTTCGCCATCATGCCCAGCGCCGCCGACACGTGTCCCGGGCAGCGGATCAGCCGGCCGTAGAATTCCATCCCGGCCCGGTCCGGGACCGAGCCGGTGTTTCGGATCAGCCGTTCGACCGCGCGCGCGTCGGCGGTCCAGGAGAAGACCCGGGGCGCCAGCGGGTTGAGGACCAGCAGCTTCGCCAGCGGCATGAACAGGTGTCCGGCGGCCCCTCGGAACGGCAGGAAGGCCCCGTTCAGCGCGACGATCACGCGCGGGCGGATCAAGTGGTCGAGCGCCATGCGGGCCAGGATGGCGGCGCCGGCGGAATGGCCGGCCGCGGCCTCCGGCGAGACCTGGAGGGCGTCGAGCAGGGCCGCGACCGCCCGCGCCATGCCCGGAAGCGACAGGCGGTGGCCCGGCAAGGGGTCGGTGAAGCCGTGGCCCGGCAGGTCGGGGGCCACCACGGTGAAGTCCCGGGCCAGAAGCGGCATCAGGCCGCGCCAGGAATGGGTGGCGGCGCCGGTGCCGTGGAGCAGCAGGATGACGGGACCCTCGCCCATGCGCTGGACGTGCCAGCGCAGGCCGCCGGCGGTGACGAAACTGCTGGTCTCGCGGTGGGGCCAGCCGCGCCCTTCCCGCTCCCAGGCCGGCCGCCTCATGAAGCGGGCTGCGGTGCCGCCATCCGGACGGCGCGGGAAATCGCGGCTGCGTCGGCCCTGGGCAGCGGGAGATAGGGAGCCCGCATGCCGTCGGCGATCCGGCGGGCCGCCGGCTCGGGATGGGCGGAGGTATCGACCAGCAGGGCCCGCAGACCGGCGGCGGCGACTTGTCGGGCGGCGCTCAGCGCGTCTCCTTCGGCGGCGGCACGCCCCGTCGAGCCGTCGCGGCAGATGTTGGCGCGGCCGTCGGTCAGCAGAACCAGCGCGGGCGTTCCGCCGCGGCGCGTCACGGCGTCGGCCAGGGCCGAGGCGGCGTAGATCCCGGCCGCCAGCGGCGTTCCGCCTCCCCCCGGCAGCGCCGCGAGGCAGCGCTTCGCGCGCGCCAGCGACCGGGTCGGCGGCAGCAGCAGTTCGGCGGTCCTGCCGCGGAAGGCCACCAGGGCGACTTCGTCGCGCCGGACATAGCAGTCGGCCAGCAGCAGCTCGACGGCGCCCTTGGCCTCCGCCAGGCGGTGAAAGGCCGACGAGCCGGAGGCGTCCACCACGAAGATGGTCGTGGTCCGGCTCCGCCGCTTCAACCGGGCGATCCGGAAATCCTCCGGCCTGACCTGGATGCGCGGGGCGGTCCCGGAAACCGTCCCGGAAACGGAATCGGGGGTATCGGCGCGCAGACGCTGCCAGGGTGCCGCCGCCCGCAGGGTCTCGATGACATTGAGCCGCGCTCCCGACCGGGCGGGGCCGCGACGGACGCCGGCCGGGCGCCCGCCCGCGGCCTGGGCGACGGCGCCAGCCTTGCCGGCAGGCTGGGCACGGCGGCCGGCATTGGCGAGGCTTCCCAATCGCTTGAGGAGGTCTTCCGGTATGGCTGCCCGCGCCGCCTCCAGCACCACATCCTCCAGAGGCTCCTCCTGGTTCCCGGAATTGGGGTCAGAGTCCTTTTCCGGTTCCTGAGATCGTTCCGGCTCCGGTTCCTGTTCCGGCGGCGCCGGCAGGCAGGTCGCGCGCGGAGCCAGGACCAGCCGGGCCGCCAGCGCGGCGTCGGCCTCGCCGACTTCGGTCCGGCCCTCCAGGGCGGCGGCGGCCCGCGCGGCGGCGAGGGCTTGCAAGGGTGCGCGGATCGAGCCGATCCCCAGGGCCGCCGCCGTGCCGCACAGCGCCTCCAGGACCTCGTCCGATGCCCTCACCCGCGCGAAGCGCCCACGGGCTTCGGCGATTTCGGCGACGGTGCGGAACGGAGCCCCGGCCTGGCCGACGGCGATGGCGCCGAGATCCAGGTGAAAGGCGAGCCGCTCGGTCAGCACCGCCGCCGGCCTTTCCTCCGCATCGCCCTCGTCCAGGGCGACCAGCCCGAAGCGGGCGTCGATGTTCCGGGCGAAGCCGTCGCGCTCAAGCCGGACCTCGCCCCGGTCGAGGACGGCGGCCAGCCGGGCCGCCATGGCCGGCGGCAGACGCTCGGCCATCGCCAGCAGGACTATTCCCCCGTCGGACCGCGCCAGGATGCCCTGCTCGACCACGGGCCGCCCGGCGCGCAGGGTCGCCGCGAGGTCCAGGCCGCCCAGCAGGCGGTCGTCGGTGACATGGCAGGGCACGCGGAGGAAGGGCGCCACGTCATCCAGCAGCCCGCGCAGCAGGTCCAGCCAGCGGTCGCGCACGGGTCCGGCGGCGGCCCGGACGGTAACTCCGCCGAAGCCGGCCGGATCGACCGCGAAGAGCGCCGCGGCCGCGGCGGCGTCCTCCCAGCCGGTCATGCGCCGAACAGGTCGGCGACGGCGCGCTCGACCCGCGCGGTCGATCCCGCCTCGTCCAGCGGATTGCGCCGAAGACGATGCCGCAGCGCCGGCAATGCCACTTGGCGGAGGTGCCGGTCCAGCACTTCGCCGGCACCCTCCAGGGCGGCGACGGCGCGGGCCGCCCGGACCAGGGTCAGCTCGCCGCGCAGCCCGTCGGCGCCAAGCGCCATGCACAGCCGGGCCGCCCGTTCGATCGCCGCGTCGGGCACCTGGACCAGCGGCAGCCGGATCCGGGCCGCCTCGATGCTCCGGCGGAGGCGGGTTTCCTCCCGCTTCCACTTGGCGATGAAGCCGGCGGGGTCGCGCTCGAAGACGTCGCGCCGGCGCACCACGTCGATCCGTTCGGCAAGGTCGGTGGGGGTCTTCACCTCCACCGACAGGCCGAAGCGGTCGAGAAGCTGGGGCCGAAGCTCGCCCTCCTCCGGGTTGCCGCTGCCGACCAGCACGAAGCGGGCGGGATGGCGCACGCTCAGCCCCTCGCGCTCGACCACGTTCTCGCCGGACGCCGCCACGTCGAGCAGCAGGTCCACCAGATGGTCTTCCAGCAGGTTGACCTCGTCGATATACAGGAAACCCCGGTGGGCGCGGGCCAGCAGGCCCGGCTCGAAGCGCTTCTCGCCCCGGGTCAGCGCCCGCTCCAGGTCGAGCGCGCCGACCACCCGGTCCTCGGTGGCGCCCAGCGGCAGGTCGACCACGGGGACCGGCACCCGCCTGCTTTTCAGCGAGCCGGTGGTGCTGGCGGCCCTGCACTCGGCGCAGAGCGAGGCCGGATGCGCGGGGTCGCAATTGTAGGCGCAGCCAGCCACCGCCCGCATCGGCGGCAGCAACGCCGCCAGCGCGCGGACGGCGGTGGACTTGCCGGTGCCGCGGTCGCCGAACACCATCACGCCGCCCAGGCTGGGATCGACCGCGGCGGCGAGCAGGGCCAGCTTCATCTCCTCCTGCCCGACGATCGCGGAGAACGGGAACAGCGGGCGCGAGGATTGGCGTTCCGGCACCGCCCGCGGCACGGCCGGGGCTTCCGCGACGGGATGGACGAGCGCGACAGAGGCCATGGTCAACTCCCGGACTGAATGCCCTGATACTGAAAGCCGAGGTACTGAAAGCCGTGCAGGCTGTTCGCTATGGTCGGACGACGCCCAGCAGATGCGCCAGGTCCTTGAAGAAGATCCGCACATGCGCGGCCGGCTTGGCGCGCACCAGTTCCTTGTTCATGTAGGCGTCCCAGGTCAGCTTCTGGACGTCGGGATCGCGGCAGATGCCGACGAAGCGCTCCCGCCGCTTGTCGCTGCTGTACCAGAAATGCTGCATCATCCCGAGGATCCAGAAGACCCTGCCATGGGCCTTCATGAACCGCTTGCGGGCACCGGCCAGCGACCTCGCGTCTCCGGTCGAAAGGAAGGTCTCGACCGCTTCCGCCGCGAAGCGCCCGCCCGCCATGGCGTAGTAGATGCCCTCGCCCGAGGCCGGCGCCACGACCCCGGCGGCGTCGCCGGCCAGCACCACGTCGCGGCCGTTGTCCCAGCGCTTCAGCGGCTTCATGGGGATCGGCGCCCCTTCCCGGCGGACCGTCTCGACGCCGTCCAGCCCCGTGGCGGCGCGCAGCTCGCCGACCGACCGGCGCAGGGCGAAGCCCTTGTGCGCGGAGCCGGTGCCGATGCTGGTCGTATCGCCGTGGGGAAAGATCCAGGCGTAGAAGTCCGGCGACAGTTGCCCCTGGTAGTAGACGTCGCAACGCGACCCGTCGAAATCGGCGGCACCGGCGCGGGGCGACTTCACGATCTCATGGTAGGCGAAGACGCATTGCATCCGGTCGGAGCCGGGGACCTCCTGCCGGGCCACGGCGGAGATGGCGCCGTCGGCGCCGATCACGGCCCGGGTCCGGACCGTTCCCGATCCGTCGCCGGTCTTGTCGTCGCCGGTCTTGTAATGGACCGTGGCGACGCCGCCCCGGTCGCGCGTGATGGCGGTGAAGCTGCCGGTGCGCCGCTCGGCCCCGGCCAGCGCCGCGCGGTCGCGCAGATATTCGTCGAACACCTCGCGGTCGACCATGCCGACGAAGCCGCCTTCGATCAGCATGTCCACCCGCCGTTCCGACGGCGAGATCATGCGCGCCGACCGCGCCCGGGCGACCAGCAGGTAGTCCGGGATCCCGAACTCCCGGATCAGCCGGGGCGGGATGGCGCCGCCGCACGGCTTGATCCTCCCCGCCTTGTCCAGCAGCAGAACGGAGCGGCCGAGCCGCGCCAGGTCCTCGGCCGCCGTCGCCCCGGCCGGCCCGCCGCCGACCACCACCGCGTCGTAGATCTTGTCAGTCACGTTCTGGTGATTCATGGGACCTCCGGGAAGGCCTGGCGCAGCGCGAAGGCGCCCACCAGCATGCCGATGACATAGAGGCTGGTCCCCGTGGCGTTGTACCAGGGAGCCCGCTCGCGCGGGCTTTCCAGCAGCCGGACCATCAGGAAGATCTGGACGCCCAGCAGCAGCGCCACGACGGCGGCATGGACCGGGCGCTGCCACAGCGCCAGCATCGCCACCACCGCGACCTGCGGCACGACCATCACGGCGCAGGCCAGCCGCGCCGCCCGCTCGACGCCGAGGCTGGCGGGGAGTGACGCGATGCCCATCCGCCGGTCGCCCTCGACCGACTTGAAATCGTTGAGCGTCATGATGCCGTGGGCACCGACGCTGTAGAGCCCGGCCAGCGCCAGGATCCGCCAGTCCGGCCGGGCCGCCATCATGACCGCCGCCCCGGTGAACCAGGGTAGTCCCTCGTAGCAGGCCCCGACCGCCGCGTTTCCCCACCAGCCGTTCCGCTTCAGCCGGATCGGCGGCGCGCTGTAGGCCCAGGCGAGCGCCAGCCCGACCACGGCGGCCCCCATCCCCCACGGCCCCAGCGCGCTGGCGACCAGCAGCGACAGGACGGTCCAGCCCAGCGCGATGTAGAACCCCCACCGCCCCGGCAGCCGGCCCGAAGGGATCGGCCGGTTCGGTTCGTTGATCGCGTCCACGTCGCGGTCGTACCAGTCGTTGACCGCTTGGCTGGTGGCGCAGATGAGGGGTCCGGCGAGGATGACGCCGGCGATCACCAGCGGCCATCGGTCCGCCGCCGGCACCCCGGACGAAACCACCCCGCAGCCATAGGCCCACATGGGGGCGAACCACGTGATGGGCTTGAGCAGTTCCAGGACGGCGGAGGGGGTCGGGTATGCCATGCCCGGAGTATGATGGTTTACACTTTTCTGTGTCAATCAAAACTGACAGGAATTTTGGTGCGTCGTCGCCTTACGGCGGCTCCTTCACCGCGCCATCGCCGCGCCGGAGCCTGGAGGCGAAAGCCGGCCGCCGCTCTCTTCCCGGGAGCAGAATACATGTGAATGCATTACTATCCGTAAATATTTACCTCTTCTTCCGAACTTTCTACACGGTGCCATAGGTTTTCAAACCAGGACCGAAGGCTTGTATTCAAATCGGTTTGAGTCACTGGATTGCCCTATGCTAAACAATCATTGGCTCCGCATGCCGCCGGGCGGCGAGGTTGAGAAGACGAGTAATATACTTTCTAGAGATGCATGGATTCTTCCCTCATGCCTTAGCATGTCTTTTCTCATGCGTCCTATTGCTGACGAGACGGTAAGGAGGCGACGATGAGCGACCCTGTCATGGCAATGCCCTCGTTCCAGGAAATCGTTTCCCTCACCTTCCGCTACGGCGTGTTCGCTTTCTCGGTCATCGTCCTGTTCTTGCTGACCAACAAGAGCCATAACCAGCTCGAGACCGCGAGGAGTTCGCCCAATCCCGACCAATGGCAGACGCGAATTTACCTTGCCATCCATGGCGCCGTCTGGATCTGCGGTATCAGCCTCATCTTCTTCGCTTCGTATTTCTGGTGGATGGATCAGCCGCAGCGGAAGGTCTACCAATTCAGCGTCGTCAACGTGGCACCTCACGAGTTCGTCGTGAACCACGATCTCTATGTCCGATCCCTGGACAAGCCCGGCCCGGTTCCCGACGCCCCTCAAAGGCGCGACCTTCACTTCGTGGTGGTCAGCGACGGGTCCTTCGGGCCGGATCACAGCTTCGAACTCGAGTACTTCAAGAACGAGGAAAAGAAGTACCGGACCTTCCGCATCCCTTATGTGCCCGAAAAGAATCTCCGCTATCAGATCCATTACGATGCGGAAGGCGACAGCTACTCATTGCAAAGCCTCGCTGACGCTTCTGGGCCGGATTTCAACCTGGTCTCAAGCGCACTGGCCCAGATGAGCTCCGGGGAGGAGTTCCCGAGCGAGAAGCTGGGCAGGACCCGCATTTTCAATGAACTTGGAAAGTCGGGGAACATCGCGCCGGCACCCAACTCCGGCGATCCGTACTGCACCGACAACGTGTTCCAGAACATCGTCCGATGCACGCCGGGACCGCTTCAGCTGGAGCGGAGCGGCGCGCCGGCGGCAAGCTCGGTCGTTCCCGAGATCAAGATATTGCAGGTCGAGAGATCGTCGGTCCCCAGCAAGATAAATGCTATAGAAACCTTGGCCAAGTTGCCGCCGGCCACCCGGATGGAGGTCTACGACTCCATCTCCGACCCCGAACCCCTGATCGTCACGCTGCTGGACCTCGCGCGCCATAGCGATCCGGAGCTTGCCAGCAAGACGAGGCGCCTGCTGTCCCCGACGGAGGTGGAATCCGCGCTGGTCGCGGCGGTCTCGCGGATGGCGGACGAGCCCGACCGCGCCGCGGCGATCCTGGCCCGCGTGGAACCGCCCCTGGCCCTGCGCGTGCTGGCCCGCGTGCAGATGCCCCGGCTCGACGCGGCCCGCATCACGGCGCAGCCGCAACTGCTCGTCCCCACGGCCTCGTCCAACGGGGACCGTTACTATGTCAAGGCCACCTGGAATCCCGGAGACAGCCAAGCCCAGACCTGCCTGACCACGCTCTTCAACCAATCGCTGGTGAGCAACCGCACTCCCGAGCAGGAGTCCCAGATGATGGCCAACCGGTCCCAGCGGATCATCTACTGGTACTCCAAGGAATGGGCGCTCGGCATCGCGGACAGCATCAGGGACTGCGGCGCCCGGGCCGAGTTCGTCGGCTTCTGACGCGCGGGCGCCGCGTCCGTCCGACGCGGCCTCCGCCTTTCGTTCACATCACGTGTTACTCTGATGGCAGAGTATCGGAGGATCGGACACCATGCCGAAGGTTTCACGCGCCGGCAATTCGAACAGGAGCCCGGCCGACGCGGAAATCAGCCGGCTGTCGGTCGAACTCGATGAGGGGTTGGACTCACTTGATGCCGGGCGGGTGGTTTCAGGCGGCACCTTGCGGCAGGAGATAGCGACCTTCCTGGCCGCTCGCCGTGGTGCGAATCCCGGAATGGGACGTTGAGCGGCCTACCGGCTTTCGGAAGAGGCCGCTGAGCTTCACGAAGACGGGGAGCTACAGGCGACCTTCCTGGCCGCTCGCCGTGGTGCGAATCCCGGAATGGGACGTTGAGCGGCCTACCGGCTTTCGGAAGAGGCCGCTGAGCTTCACGAAGACGGGGAGCTACAGGAGCGCTTTCGATCCCGCGACGAACGAAATCGTTCGCATCGTGCATGGTGCTCGCGACTTCCCGACCGTCTTCGCCCGAGTGTAGCTCCGGGCGTCACGCCTAAATCAACTTGAATGGCCAAGGCTTGGTCGCTCAAAATCGCGGAGCGGGTCAGAGGCTGCAACGATTTCTGGTTCGATGTGGATCAATGGAGGCTTGCATGAACACCGTGACACTCTCGATCGCTTCCCGCGAAGACGTGACGCGGCGGGCCTTGGCGGCGTTCGGTGGTGAACGGCAAGATGCCCATATCTCGTTCGAGTCAGTCGAACTCCTATGGCGGACCTTGACCCGTAAGCGCTGGGAACTGCTGAAGTCGATGACCGGCGAGGGTGCCATGACGATCCGCGAGGCAGCCCGGCGCGTCGGCCGCGATGTCAAGGCGGTGCATGGAGATGTGCAGGCGCTGCTCAACGCCGGTATTCTCGACCGTACCGCCGATGGCCGAGTCGTCTTCCCTTACGACGCCGTTCATGTCGATTTCATGCTGACCAAGGCGGCGTGACCCGGCGGCGGCGCGAGGGCCATGAAATCAATCGCGAATGGGTGCGTCGGCCGAGGGGGGGGGGGGCGATGGATTTCCATGCGGGTTCCCCCCAGCCTCCGCTGCCCCGCTACGCCTCCAGCAGGTCTTCGATCCGGATCGGCAGGTCGCGGACGCGCTTGCCGGTCGCATGGTAGACCGCGTTGGCGATGGCCGACGCGGTCCCGACATTGCCGAGCTCGCCCAGGCCCTTGATGCCCGCCGGGTTGACCTCCCTGTCCTCCTCCGGGATCATGATCACCTCGACCTTCGCGATGTCGGCGTTGACCGGCACCAGGTACTCGGCGATGTCCTTGTTGATGTAGCGGGCATGGCGCCGGTCGATGTCGGTCTTCTCGTGCAGCGCCGAGCCGATGCCCCAGATCATCCCGCCCATGAGCTGGCTGTGCGCCGTCCGGGTGTTCATGATGCGGCCGGCGGTGAAGGCCCCGGTGATCCTGGGCACGCGGATCTCGCGGGTGCGGGCGTGGATGCGGACCTCCACGAACTCCGCGCCGAAGGCATACATCATCTTCTCGCCCTGGGAGCCGCCGCGCAGCGTGCTGGCGCCCTGGTAGAGCTTGCGGATCGCGTCCTGCGGGGCGCCGGGCGGGATCCACTCCGCGTACTCCTCGATCGCGCCGGTCGGCATCCCCTCCAGCACGTCCCGCACGGATCCCTCGTCCGGCTTGCCGACCGCCCGGAACAGCTTCTCCCGGATCGCGTCGCACGCCTTCAGCACGGTGGAGCAGACGCTGGCCGTCGTGTTGGACCCGCCGGCGACCGGGGCCGGCGGCAGGTCGGTGTCGCCCAGCTCGACCGTCACGGCGGCAAGATCGACGCCCAGCCGCTCGGCCGCCATCTGCCCGATCACGGTATAGGCGCCGTTGCCGATCTCGTGCGCCGCCGTCTGGACCCTGACCGTCCCGTCGGCCGACAGCCGGACGCGCGCGGTCGCGGCCCCCAGGTTGGTCGGATAAAGGGCGGCGGCGCAGCCCATGCCGATCAGCCAGTCCCCCTCCCGCATGGAGCCCACGGCGGGATCGCGGCTCGACCAGCCGAACGCCTCGGCGGCCCGGTCGAAGCATTCCATCAGGCCCCGGCTGGTATAGGGATAGCCCTTGATCGGCTCCTTCATCGTGTCGTTGACGCGGCGGAGCTCCACGGGGTCCATCTTCAGCGCGACCGCCAGCTCGTCCATGGCGCTTTCCAGCGCGTAGATGTAAGGCACCTCCGGCGGGGAGCGCATATAGCCCGGCGTGTTGCGGTCCGCCTTGACCATGTGGACCTTGGTCGCCACGGCACCGTAACCGTAGAGCCGGGCGGTGGAGTCGGTGCCGCCGACAACATAGGCGTCGGGCCGGGAGGTGACCTCCCAGCCGTCATGGGTGAAGGCGGCGATCCGCCCGTCCGGCCCGGCGCCCATGCGGATCCTGTGCCGGGTCTCCGCCCGATAGGTCGCGGTGGTATAGCCCTGGCCGCGGGTCACGACGCAGCGCACCGGCCGGCCGATCCGCCGGGCCGCCAAGGCGATCAGGCCGGTCCGCGGCGTCATCGGTCCCTTGGACCCGAAGGCGCCGCCGACATAGGGGCTGACGACGCGGACATTCGCCTGGTCTATGCCGAGCTGCTTGGCGACCATGCCACGGAAGCCGTAGACGGCCTGGCTGGGCTCGTACACGGTCAACTGCTCGCCGTTCCAGACGCAGGTGGTGGAGAACAGCTCGATCGCATTGTGGTGCTGGGTCGGCGTCGCGTAATCGACCTCGATCACCGTGGCGGCGCCGCGTAGCGCGGCTTCCGCATCGCCGACGGACGGGTCCTCGCTGTGGCTCTTGGCGTTGCCCAGCGCCGGGACCGTCTCCGCCCCGGCGGCGTCGAACCCGGCGGAAGGCTGCTCGGCGGCGTACCCGGCCCGGACCTTGTAGGCGGCCTCGCGCGCCGCCTCGAAGCTGTCGGCCAGCACAAGGGCGATGATCTGCCCGTCGTGCCAGACCTTCGGATCGGCCAGCGGCTGGATCGATGTCGCCGCCCCGCTGCCGAAGGGCAACGGCTTGACGGCATCGCCGGTGTTCTCGTGGGTCAGGATCTCGATCACGCCGGGCACCGCCCGGGCCTCTTCCAGGTCGAGGCTGGTGATCCGGCCGCGCGCGATGGCGCTGGTGACCAGCACGCCGTGGGCCAGGTTGTTGATCGGGAAGTCGGCGGCGTAGCGGGCCTCTCCGGTCACCTTCAGCCGCGCGTCCAGGCGCGGCGCCGGCTCCCCCATGTTCCGCTTCGGCTCGGGTGCCGCCTGGGAATAGGTCGGGCTCATGTCAGACCTCCATCGCCTGGGTTTCGAGCAGCGCCCGGACCAGCGTCTGTTTCGCGAGCGGGACCTTGAAGGCGTTGTGCTCGAAGGTCCGCGCCCCCGCCAGGGCGGCCTCGGCGGCGGCCAGGGCGGAGGCCTCGTCGAGCCGCTTGCCGCGCAAGGCTTCCTCCGCCTCCCGCGCCCGCCAGGGCACGCTGGCGATCCCGCCCAGCGCGATGCGCACCTCACGCACTGTTTCGCCGTCAAGGTCCAGGGCGACCGCGGCCGAGGCCAGCGCGAAGGCGTAGGAATCGCGGTCGCGCACCTTGACGTAGCGGGACCGGCGGGTCCAGGGACCGGCCGGCACTTCGATCGCGGTGATCAGCTCCCCGGGCATCAGCACGGTTTCCACATCGGGAGTGCCTTCCGGCCGGCGGTGCAGGTCGGCGAAAGCGATCCGGCGCCCGCCCTGCGGCCCGGCGGTCTCGACCACGGCGTCGAGCGCCACCAGGGCCTGGGCGAAGTCGCCCGGATATGAGGCGATGCAGGCGTCGCTGGTGCCGAGCACCGCATGCTGCCGGTTGACCCCGCCGATCGCGGAGCAGCCGGATCCCGGCGCCCGCTTGTTGCAGGCCCAGGAGACCTCGCGGAAATACTCGCACCGGGTCCGCTGCAGGACGTTGCCGCCGAGGCTCGCCATGGTGCGGAGCTGCTGGCTGGCCGCCAGTTTCAGGCTGTCGGCGATCACCGGATAGCGCCCGCGGACGGCGGGATGCGCCTCCGCCTGGGCCATGCGGACCAGCGCGCCGAACCGGATGCCGCGCTCGGTCTCCTCGATCCGGCCGGCGCGGCCGCCGCCCAACGGGTTGATGTCGACCAGCCGCTCCGGCCGCATCACGTCGATCTTCATCAGGTCGGTCAGCGTCGTGCCGCCCGCGATGAACTGGACTCCGGCGTCGCCGGCGCTCCTGACGGCCCGCTCCGGGCTGTCCGCGCGTTCATACAGGAATGGCCGCATCTCAGGCTCCCTTCATCTCGGACCTGGCCTGCCTGACCGCCGCGACGATATTCGGATAAGCCGCGCACCGGCACAGATTGCCGCTCATGTATTCCCGGATGTCGGCATCGCCGTCGGCATATCCCTCGTTGACGCAGCCGATGGCCGACAGGATCTGACCGGGCGTACAGTAGCCGCACTGGAAAGCGTCGTGGTCGATGAAGGCCTGCTGCATGGGATGCAGGTCGCCGTTGGAACTCGCCAGCCCCTCGACCGTGGTGATCGGGTTGCCTTCGGCCATGACGGCCAGGGTCATGCAGGACAGCACCGGGGAGCCGTTCATCAGCACCGTGCAGGCGCCGCACTGGCCGTGGTCGCACCCCTTCTTGGTGCCGGTCAGCCCGACCTGGTCGCGCAAGGTGTCGAGCAGGGAGGCGCGGCTGTCCACCGACAGGCGGTGGTCCCGGCCGTTCAGCCTCAGCGTGACGGACACGGGTGCCCTCGGGTCCGGCGGCGGGGCGGCGGCCTGGGCCAGGGCCGGGTCTGCGGCGGCGCTGGCGACCAGCGGAAGGGCGGCGGCGCCGGCCCCCACGCCGAAGAAGCCACGCCGGTTGAGGGTGCCGGACTGGTCCGTGCCCGCGCCTTGATGCCCCGCGCCCTGATGTTTGTTCGTCATGGGGATCCCGTCTGTTCGGGGAAGCCTGCGGCCGCCGGCGGGAGAGCCCCCTGCGGCCGGATTCCGTTTAGAACAGTTCGAAACCCGGTTTTGTCACTCCCCGTTTGACTTCCGCGCCGGCGCACCCAAGATCGCACCCGATCGATTCAATTTGCCCAAAAACAGTTGAGGAGCATCCCATGAGCGTCGAGGTAGGTACCCCCGCTCCCGACTTCACCATGCCGACCGACGGCGGCGGCGAGGTCAGCCTGTCGGCCCTGCGCGGCAAGAAGGTCGTGCTGTATTTTTATCCGAAGGACGACACCAGCGGATGCACCAAGCAGGCCTGCGGCTTCCGCGACAGCCTGCCCGACTTCACCGGCATCGACGCCGTCGTGATCGGCGTGTCCAAGGACAGCGTCGCCAGTCACGACAAGTTCAAGAAGAAGTACGAGCTGCCCTTCGTCCTGGCGTCCGACCAGGGCTCCGACACCGCCGAGAAATACGACGTGTGGAAGGAGAAGAGCATGTACGGCAAGAAATACATGGGCATCGAGCGCTCGACCTTCCTGATCGACGGCGACGGCGTGGTCCGCGGCGCCTGGCGGAAGGTCAAGGTCGACGGCCACGCCGACGAGGTGCTGAAGGCGGCGAAGGCGCTCTGAGCACCCGGGCCTAGCGCTTGCCCCGCTTCAGGATCTCCGCCGCCAGTTCCTGGATCTCCTCGGCGGCGCGGGTCTTGCGGGCCGACTCGGTGACGCTGCGGCCTTCGAACAGGGCCGCGGCGAACTGGACGCGGTTACCGATCTGGGTGTGGGCGACGTCGGCGCCCATGCCCTTGATCCGCTCGATCAGGTCGTCGGCCAGCTTGGCGCGCGGCGGCACCCGGTTGATCACCAACAGGACCGGCACGTTCTCGGACCGCGCCAGGTCCAGCGTCGGCTGGGTCGCCCACATGTCCATCGGGCTGGGCTGGACGGGCACGATGACGAGGTTGGCGGAACGCACCGCGATGCGGGCCTCGGTCTCGGCGTGCGGCGGACTGTCGATCACGACGATGTCGTTCTCCTGGGCCAGCCGCTCGACCTCGCGCTGGGTGCGCCAGCCGTTGATCTGCACATGCTGAAGGCCGACATTCCCGTTCATCGCTTGCTGCCGGGTCTGGAACCAGCGCGTCAGGCTCCCCTGGGGATCGATGTCGACCACCGCGACGCGCAGGTCCACCTCGGACCAGGCGATCGCCAGATGGGCCGCCAGGGTCGTCTTTCCGGCGCCCCCCTTCTGTTGTGCCACGGTGTAGATCTTGCCCGCCATGCCTGCTCCGCTCATCGGCTATGCCGCCGATTGTCATTGAAAAAGTGCCCCGACCGCCGCAGCAACGGCATAGTGCATCCACATCGGTAACACGCCAAGGGCGGTGTTTGGCTTTCGCGCACCGCGACAACACTTTAAAACGATGACCATGAACAGCACAGACAGCCCGCAGAGAGACAGCCCGCAGAGAACGCCCGAGCTGGTCCCGCCCAGCGACGCCAACATCGCGCGCGCGGCCGGCCTGCTGCGCGCCGGGGAGCTTGTGGCGTTTCCGACCGAGACTGTCTACGGGTTGGGCGCCGATGCGACCGATGACCGCGCCGTCGCCCGGATCTTCGAGGCCAAGGGGCGGCCGCGCTTCAACCCGCTGATCGTCCACGTCCCCGACCAGGACTCGGCCGAGGCGATCGTCCGGTTCGACGCGCGTGCCGAGCGGCTGGCCGAGACCCTGTGGCCCGGCCCGCTGACGCTGGTCCTGCCGCGCCGGCCGGACAGCCCGCTGTCGCTGCTGGTCAGCGCCGGCCTGGACAGCGTCGCGGTCCGCTTCCCGGCCCATCCGGTCGCCCGCGCTCTCCTCAAGGCGGCGGGGGTGCCGGTGGCGGCGCCCAGCGCCAACCGGTCGGGCGCCGTCAGCCCGACCACGCCGCTGCACGTGGCGGAGAGCCTGGGCGCCCGCGTCGGCCTGATCCTGTCCGCCGGCCGCTGCGCGGTGGGCGTCGAATCGACTGTGCTCGACCTGACCGCGGAGGCGCCGGTGCTGCTGCGCCCCGGGGGCGTGACCGCCGAGGATCTGGAGGCGCTGCTGGGTATGCCGGTCCTGCGCCCCTCGCAGACGGAGGCGCAGGCGGAGGCGGCGGGCGATCCGGCGGCGCCGAAATCGCCCGGCCAGCTCGCCAGCCACTACGCCCCGGGCCGGCCGGTCCGGCTGGGGGCGAACGGCGCCGCCCCGGACGAGGCCCTGCTCGCCTTCGGCCCCGACACCTTCATCCGCGGCGGCGCCACGCGCCTGAACCTGAGCCCGCAGGGCGACCTGCACGAGGCCGCGGCCAACCTGTTCGCCATGCTGCGCGCCCTCGACCGGCCTGAGCATGCCGCGATCGCCGTCATGCCGGTCCCCGAGCAGGGGCTGGGTGCCGCGATCAACGACCGCCTGCGCCGGGCCGCGGCTCCCCGCGGGCCAGCACCCTTCCCTTCCGAAACGCCGACACAAGACTGACAAAGCCATGATCGACGCAGCCTTCCTCGACCGTCTCCGCAGCATCGTCGGCCCGGCCGGCCATATCGACGCCCCCGGCGACATGGAGCCCTATGTCGCGGAATGGCGCGGCCGATACCGCGGAACGACGCCGCTGGTGCTGCGTCCCGCCACCACCCTTGAACTGTCCGAGGTGGTGAAGGCCTGCCACGAGGCCGGCGTGCCGATCGTGCCCCAGGGCGGCAACACCAGCCTGGTCGGCGGCTCGATCCCGTCGGAGGACGGCAGCGAGGTCCTGGTCAGCCTGTCGCGGATGAACAAGGTGCGGGACGTCGACCCGCTGAACTACACCATCACGGTGGAGGCCGGCTGCGTCCTCCAGGCGATCCAGGAGGCCGCGGCCGAGGTGGACCGGCTGTTCCCGCTCAGCCTGGGCGCCGAAGGCACCTGCCAGATCGGCGGCAACATCTCGTCCAACGCCGGCGGCACCATGACGCTGCGCTACGGCAACATGCGCGACCTCGTGCTGGGGCTGGAGGTCGTGATGCCGGACGGGCAGGTCTGGGATGGCATGCGGCGGCTGCGCAAGAACAACACCGGCTACGACCTGAAGCACCTGTTCATCGGGGCGGAAGGCACGCTGGGGATCGTCACCGCCGCGGTGCTGAAGCTGTTCCCCCGGCCCAAGCAGGTGGAGACCGGCTTCCTCGCCGTCCGCGACCCGGACGCCGCGATCGAGCTGCTGGCCAGCCTGCGGTCGGCCAGCGGCGACGCGCTGAGCGCCTTCGAGCTCATGCCGCGCATCGCGATCGACTTCGCCCTGAAGCATGTGGCCGGCACGATCGATCCGCTGGAGGAGAGCCACGCCTGGTATGTCCTGCTGGAGTTCGCGACCGGCAGCGGCGGCGACGCCTTCCGCGACACGATCGAGGCGACCCTGGGCGAAGCCATGGAGGCCGGACTGGTCATGGACGCGGTGCTGGCGTCCAGCGAGACCCAGGCCAAGCAGCTCTGGTTCATCCGCGAGGCGATCGTCGAGGCCCAGAAATACGCGGGCGGCTCGATCAAGCACGACATCTCGATCCCGGTGTCCTGTGTCGGCACCTTCATCCGGGAGGCGACCGAGGCGGTCGGGCGGACCATCCCCGGCGCGCGGCCCGTGCCTTTCGGCCATGTCGGCGACGGCAACATCCACTTCAACGTGACCCAGCCGGAAGGGGCCGATACGGAGGCTTACCTTGCCCAGTGGGACAAGCTGAACACCGTCGTCCACGACATCGTGCTGCGCATGGACGGCTCGATCAGCGCCGAACACGGCATCGGCACCTTCAAGCGCGAGGAGCTGAAGCGCGTCAAGTCGCCGGTCGAGATGGACATGATGCGCAAGGTCAAGGCGGCGCTGGACCCGAAGGGGCTGATGAACCCCGGCAAGGTGCTGTGAGGATATCGGTGCGGCCGCCGCAGACCGGGCTACGGCCTACGGTGGCCAACCATGATGGAGAATCTAACAGCCGTAAGCATCGGCGTGGTTCAATCGCCATTGGCCGGCAGCGATACGACAAGGGGCGCCGTGCCGAAATCATGCGCCCAGTACCGTCCCTCGACGACAAGTGACAGTTCTATCTGTTTGGCCCTGCCGTCCCAAGGAAACGCGACGGGTACGACGATGCTTTGTCCGGGACCGACATTCGCCGGCACGTCGATCCGGGTATTCCACCCCGGCTCATCCGGCGCCAAGCCCGACGCCATTCGCCAGGACAGGCGAAGGGGATTGGCGGATCTCCTGAAAGCCCATTCGTTCGACCCGTTGGTCAGGCCTACGGTCAATGTCGCGGTGCCGGTGCCGAGTTGGAGGGATGCCACCGAGAGCGTCAGATCCTTCAGCGCAGAAGGAGAGAGCGCTTGCGTCCGCTGCATGCGGACGGCTGAATGGGTCGTCCAGACCTTGGCAACCAGATCGTAGACACAGGCATCCGCCGCAAGCCCGTTGATTCCCAGCCAATTGTCCATGCTCTGCACATATCCCGGCCCCTTCGGGTCGATGGCGTCCCAGTGCAGTGGTATCCAACCACTATAACCATTTGCCGTGGGGACGCCGATTTTCTGGGATATGAGCATGGCATCGATCTGCACAGCCCACGACGGCCGGGGGCTACCCTCATGAATCACATAGAAAACGCGACAGTCCGACAAGGGTTGCGGGACAGCGGCAAGCTCCGCGAGCTCATCCCTCCGCTGGACTCCCGAATTCAGCGTCAGGTTCACTTGCTCCGCCAGGAAGACCGGCATCATCACGCCCAGGAGGAGAGGACCGCCGTGCCAGCTTCCTGCGGCCCGAAATCGTTCGTACCAGTTTTGCAATATCAAGGCCACGGTGATCATTGCGATCATGTTGCTCAGGATTTGCAAACGGAAGGGGACGCGAATGGCCGAGCCCCCTGGAAGAAACTTCCATACCAGCCACCAGAGGGAATAGCCGTCCACTTGAACGCTGATGACGGTCAGGACGGCGAATGTCAGGGCCATCATGATGATCAGCCTTGACCGTCCGGCATGTCGCGACTGTCCGACAGGAAGGTTCCGCCAGACAAGGAAAACGCCAACGACCAGGGTCGCGGCGAGGAACGGCGCCACTCCGAGAGCCGCTTCGCTGTTGACCAAGCGCTCCACCGGATAGCCGGGCAGGTTCTTGAGGATGTTTCCCCAGACAAGGTTGCCCTCGCCGACGTTGATCAGATCGCTCAGCTCTCCTGTAAAATTGAGGTTCTCCGTGTAGCTGCGTTTCCGACCGGCGCTGAGAGCGGGAAGGTAAGTCACGACGAACGGCACCATGGCCAGCAGGAATGCTACGACGAACGAGGCGATCTGCGCCCTCGCTCTGAGTAGCAGGATCACAACCTCACGATCGACGAGGGGAGATAACGCAAGGAAAAAAAAGACGACTACAATGAAAAACCAACCTACGTAAAACGACGTAAACAACAACGATGCCCACAAGCACCCGGAGAATGCGGCATACGCACATGCCATTGGCATACTTCTTTGCTTTGTATCTAAAGCCGACAACAGTGCCATTATAAGAACGGGCACGAAATATATCGCGTAAAGCTGTGGGTGGCCTGCCTTCAGATAGCTGATGTTGGAAAAGGCGAACATCGTTGCGAAAGCGCAGGACAGTATGTACGATACATTTAAGAAATTTCGTAAAAGGACATAAAAAGAAACGTACCCCACCACGGTCGTCGCGATCAACGTCGCCTGAAAAGCCATGAACTGGTCGGCACCCAACAGGCGAAAAGGTACATAAAAGAGCTGGTTTAGGAATAAAATGTCGGTGTAACCCATGACGCCGGGGTAATTGCTCACGGGGTTGGCGGATCGCGAGCCGTCAGGTGACGGCGAAGGTTCCACCGACGAGGTGGCGTACGGCGGTCCAGGCGGATTGACCTTGCCGACGCGCCGTTCCTGTCACGGATCGATACCCGGCGTGGATGCCGGGTCCCCAGTCGGATCGGAAGCCGTTGGTGACCTTGCGGAAGACCACGGACGGGCGAATTTCCTGCTCGCTGGCGTTGTTGGTCGGCGGCACGCGGCGGTCGGCGAGGAAGACGAAGAACTTGCCGCGCCATGCCTTGACCAGCCGCTGCAACTCGCGTCCGGCCGGATGGGCGGCGGGGGTACCGACCAGGGCATCGAGGCCGCGCTCGGCCTTTGCGGCGTAGGCGGCAAGCGTGCTGTCCTTCAGGCCCGGTCTTCGTTTGCCGACGCGGATGGCCCAGAGCAGGTGATCGCGGATCCTGGGTGCGACCATGGTGTCGCCGCAGTCGATGGCGTACTGCACGTCCCTGAGAACGTGGGCCAGGCAGACCTGGTGGACCCGTCCCAGTTCCTGCTGCCCGGCGTAGCGGTCGGAGATCCAGACCTCGGGCCGATGCCCGCCCAGGATCCCGGCGGCCACCGCCCGGGCGCGGCTGGGGGCGATGGTGTGCAGCACGGCTTGCCCGGAATGGAACACCCATTGCCAGTGGATCACGCCGTTGACCCGCGTCGTGGTCTCGTCCGAGGCGATGACGGAAGCCCCCAGGAGTTTGGCCTTGATCGCCGCGCAGGCCGTGTCGAACGCCGTGCCCATGCGGCGCAACGCATTGGCGATGGCGCCCTCTGAGATCGTCAGTCCGAACAACTCCTCCAGCATCCGCGACAGCCGCTCGAAGCCGACATGATGGCTGTGGTGCAGATAGGCCAGCAGTGCCCGGATGCCCGGTCCGAACGGGGTGCCCGGCGGCATGGCGGCGGGCGGGGCGGCCCGGTAGCGCCGCCCGCAATCGCCGCACCGGCCGCCGAACAGCTCGACCCGCGTCACCACCGGGCGGATCACCGGAAGGTCGATGTGGTCGTAGCGGTGCCGGCACCGCTGGGCGCTCTCGGGCACCGCCGTCCCGCAATGCGGGCAGCCCTCGACCAGGCGGCGCTCGGTCCGGTCCGGATCGTCGGCCAGCGGGCGCGATACTCCGGGGCGCGACGGCCGCGGCTTGCGCCGGCGCTTGGCGTCCGCCGTACGCGACGCACCGCCGGGGCCGTCCTGCGACGGCGGAATGTGCGAATTGGCCGACGTCTTCCGCGGCTTCCCGATCAGCGCTTCCAGTTCGGCAACCCGCGCCGCCAGACGCTCGATCAGCGCCGCCTGCTCGACCAGCAGGGCGTCCTTCTCAGCCTCACTCAGACGGTAACGCGGCGGTTTCTCCATCCCATCCTTGACTCATATTCCAAGCCGCAGCGCAACCCTTTTCGCCAACCCCGTGAGCAATCACACGCCGGGCTCTGGAAAGAATATACCCGGTTCCAGGAACGGCTTCTCTCCAATGAAAAATTGAAACCAATGCTCATGTATAAATATAATCAACCTCGCATCGCCGAGGTTTCCTGATATTACACTGAACTCGGAAATTATCTGATGCCGGAAGAACACCGCCGCTCCGATGACCCAGAACAGCACCAAACCGAGCAGACATGCTGTCCGAACACCGAGTCCTCGCGATATCGGTAAATTTTTGGATAGCGAATAACTCATATTGAAGAGACCTTACCGCGTGCAGAATACAAGAAGCGCAACTAAAGATTCTTCAAAGCCTCGGAGACGGCGGGGTTTCTTTTGGGTAGCGAGTTGAACGTCCATCGGGGATTTTTATCGAATATGCAGAACTGACGCGCCAGGAAATTCCAGACAAACGCAAGTCCGGTTCCGCCGACCTTTCCGATCGCGATGGATAATCCTGTGAGTTCGACGATTACTATCATAAACGAAATATTAATGAGCAACCCCGCAAGACTCACCAGATAGACCATGGCCAATTCGTTGCGCACGGAACTCATGCGCCTCCTGAATCCCAGATGCGATGACAAGAGATAATTGATATATGTGGCGAGCATGAAACCGCAAATTGATGCGCCAATATAATGCAACTTCCCGAAGTAATATGCCGTAAAAAAAACACCCCACTCCACCAGGGCGGAGAGTGCACCGATGAAGAAATAGACCATGAAACTGGCGGCGTAACGCTGGATTAGGGCAATCAGGTTATTCATGCTTTAACCAGAAAAGCGTATTTAGTTATTGCATAAATAGCCCTGAAGGCATCCTTCAGACCAATCTTCTTTCCCTCCTCATAGGTTCTTCCAAAATAGGAGATTCCAACTTCGTAGAAAACATATCCGCGACGAGCGAGCTTGGCGGTAATTTCCGGTTCAAATCCGAATCTGTTCTCTTCTATCTTGACGGACTGGATGACTTCTCTTCGGAAAACCTTGTAGCAGGTTTCCATGTCGGTCAGGTTGATGTTGGTCGTGACGTTGGAAAATAAGGTCAGTATCCGGTTTGCGACCATGTGCCAGAAATAGACTACCCGGTGGGCCTCTCCTCCGATGAAGCGGGAACCGTAGACCACGTCCGCGCCCTGATCGAGGATCGGCGCGATCAAACGGGGGTATTCCCGCGGATCGTATTCCAGATCGGCATCCTGGATCAGCACGATGTCACCGGAAGCCAAAGCGAAACCGGTACGAAGGGCCGCCCCCTTCCCCTGGTTCTTGTCGTGGTACGCCACCTTGCTGACGAGAGACGCAAGTTCGGACCGAAGCAGCGCTGCGGTTCCATCGACCGAACAATCATCAACAACGATTATTTCAATGTTCTTGACGTCAGCTTTCCTCACTCGGTCTATAATGGTCCGAATCGTTCTGATCTCATTATAGCAGGGAATGATAACCGACAAGGTATAGTTATCTTTATTGATCATGGCCGACTCTGCGTCTCGCTGATTTGGTTCGAGTTCCAATAATATTTTATATTATTACGATCTTTACTTTCGATGAGCAGGTCATCGAAGAAAGAGGTTGTACTGATCAACACTTCATCATAAGGCCGCGTCCTTGGACGACACTTTGGACGGAGCACCGATGCGGGGTGTCAGACTTCTCTCCGACAGGAAACGTCCGACAGGCGCTGACCTGCGAAAGCCCTTGAATTCTCAAGGCTCGAAGCATCAGCGACTTCGGTGGATCTCCGAAGAGGGTTTCCAATTCACATACTGGTGCTGCCACGTTCGGTCAGCCCGTTGCTTCCGGCAGCAGCGATCCCCTACATAGCCCCAAGGTCATATCTCTTATTGATTAATCCGAATGGCTGAATATCGTCATTCGAGGGGACTTACAACGAGTTTCGGGGGCCGGGACGGCAGATGCGTTAAATTGTCCCTGGTGGGAGAGTACTTCGTGCCGGAACCTGCGAGGATGCGCATCGTATCGAAGCCCTCCGTGTTGAGTCCTGTACCGGGAGATAGGGTACGACGATGCCCGTCAACCTCCTCCAACGCGAAAAAGGGCCGCACCCGCCTGGATCCGGTGACGAAACCCGCCACCGATTGTTGACTATCCAACTGAAATGATCGCTTTGAAGCGGAGGGCGCCATGCCGCGTTGTATGAGAGCTGCCGTTGCCGGTCTGGCCCTCCTGTCCCTGGCCGCCTGCGAGAACCTGGGCTGGGGCGGCAACCGGGGCGGCGGTCCGACGCCGTCGAGCACGACGAACACGCTGGGTCCCGGCGGGGCAGGCTATTCCGGCCCGAACAGCCAGATGGGGACCGGCGGCTCGGGCGGCGGCACCAGCGATCGAGACACCGGCCGTTCCTCCGACTTCGTCACCGGCCGCAGCCGCTCCGGCCCGATCGGCACGGGCGGAGCCGGCGTCTCGGACGCGCCGATCCCCCAATACCGCCCCTGACCGCAGGTCCAGGCACGGCCGGTCAGAGCACCTTTCCCTCGAAAGGATGGCGGCCGGCCCGGTCCTCGATCTCGATCACCCACAGGTCCGGGTCGCGCTTGACCGCGCGCTCGATATAGGCGTCGGCGTCGGTCTCCGGCATCAGGGCGTTCTCCTTGGCGGCCAGCCACGCGGTCTTGCCGTCCATGTCGCGCGTCTGGGTCAGCACCCGGCAGCCATGCTCCAGCTGGTTCAGCTTCAGCATGACGAGGCCGCCGTAAGGGGAGCCCTTGCGCGCGATGACGGCGGGAATCGCCTCCGCGATGCAGCGGCGCACATGCGCCCTGACCCAGAGTTCGGTGGGAATGCGATCATCGTCCATCCGGCCACCCTACCCTGCGGGAGGGCCGGACGCCACTTCAGACCGCGCCCAACCCAGGCATCGGCGCGCTGATCGCCCTGGCAGCTCCCCGTTGGCCGTCCTTCGACCCGTCGGCGGCGGTCCCATCCTCCTTGGGCGTGCCGAGCTGGGACAGCACCATGACGGTGAACAGCGACGTCGGCTCCGCGTTCGGCGCCGCGGCCCTGCCGAAGGGCGAGCGGAACCCTCCGTCGCTGCTCCAGGCGGAGCGGCTGGACGGCGTGCCGATGGCGCCGGCCGACGCCGCCGCGGAGGAGCCTTCCATCCCGTCGAACTTCGCGGCGAACCGGTCGTAGATCTGGCCGACCGACAGCGCCTTGCCGGACTTGTCGTAGAACACGCCGCGGTTGGCCGCCGCCGCCTCGGGCAGCAGGGCGGCGGCCGGCTGGTCGGGGTTCTGGCGCATGCCGTTCAGGAACCTCGACGCTCCGCCGGCGCCCAGGAAATGGGCCATGTAGAGTTCGGTGGCCCCGATCCGGCCCCCGACGGTCTGTTCAAGCTGCGTCTGGTTGTCGCGGGCGAACTCCGCCGCCAGGTAAGACGACACCTTCGGATCCTTCCGCAGATCCAGGATATCGCGCCGCGCCTGCGGATCCTGCACGTAGGGGGTGCCATCGGACCGCCGCTGGACCCGGGCCGCCTCCCGACCCAGCCCGTACTTCGCGCCATGCTGCTCGACCATGTTCAGCCAGGTGCTCTCGATGAACTGATAAAGCCCGGTGGCGCTGCTGGTCGCCGCCTTGGCGTCCGGGTCGAAACTGCTTTCCTGGGCAGCTTTTGCCATGAGGTAGGAAAAATCTACCCCCGTCCGGTCGCTCGCCTGGCGCACCGCCGCCTGGATCGCCTGGGGGGCGGCCCCCGCCGCGGCGCGGTATTGCTGGGGATCGGATGCGCGCATCAGGTTTGCAGGGTTGGACATGGCGGCCTCTACCAACGGGTTCTGCGCTCCATCCAGCAATCCCCGTGCCAGCAGCGCGGGTGTCGCGTTACCATGTCGCAAGGCTCGCAAGCTGCATGCGCCCGCGCTATCTTCCCCGGAGATGCCGCCGGAACCGCCGGTACCCTCGATCAAAGCACACGGTCTCGGGAGGACCCCGCCTACCATGATCCCTTACTCCGCCCCCATCCAGGACATGCGCTTCGTGCTGAACGAGGTGGTCGGCATGGACCGCATCACCAGCCTACCCGGCTATGCCGATGCGACGCCCGACATGGTCGACGCGATCCTCGACGAAGCCGGCAAGCTGGCTTCCAACGTGCTGGCGCCGATCAACTTCTCCGGCGACCAGGAAGGGGCCGTGCTGGAGAACGGCGTCGTCCGCACGCCCAAGGGCTTCAAGGAGGCGTACCGCCAATACCAGGAGGGCGGCTGGAACAGCGTGCCGTTCGATCCCGATCACGGCGGCCAGGGCCTTCCCTGGACCCTCGCCATGGCGGTGCAGGAGATGTGGCAGGCCGCCAACATGTCGTTCGCCCTGTGCCCCATGCTGAACCAGGGCGCCGTCGAGGCGCTGACCGAGCACGGCAGCGACGAGCTGAAGGATATCTATCTCGGCAAGCTGATCTCGGGCGAATGGACCGGCACCATGAACCTGACCGAACCGCAGGCGGGCAGCGACCTCGCCGCGATCCGGACCCGGGCGGTGCGCGAGGACGGCCATTACCGCATCTCCGGCCAGAAGATCTACATCACCTACGGCGAGCATGATTTCACCGGGAACATCATCCACATGGTGCTGGCTCGGCTGAACGACGCGCCTCCCGGCATCAAGGGCATCTCGCTGTTCGTCGTGCCGAAGTTCCTGGTCAATCCCGACGGCTCGCTGGGCGACCGCAACGATCTGCGCTGCGTCAGCCTGGAGCACAAGCTGGGCATCCATGCCAGCCCTACTGCGGTAATGGCGTTCGGCGACAACGACGGGGCGATCGGCTACCTGGTCGGCGAGGAGAACCGCGGCATCGAGTACATGTTCACCATGATGAACAACGCCCGCATGGGCGTCGGCCTCCAGGGCGTCGCGATTTCCGAACGGGCCTACCAGCAGGCCCGCGACTATGCCCGCACGCGGGTGCAGAGCCGCGACATGACCGATGCCAAGGGCGAGCCGGTGTCGATCATCCGGCACCCCGACGTCCGCCGCATGCTGATGACCATGCGCTCGCAGACCGAAGCCGCGCGGGCCCTGACCTATTACGCGGTGGCCGCCCTCGACATCGCGAAGAAGCACGCCGACCCCGCGGAGGCCGCCAAGGGCCAGGCCATGGCCGACCTGCTGACCCCCGTGGTCAAGGCCTGGTGCACCGACCTGGGCGTTGAGAACGCCTCGATCGGCATCCAGATCCATGGCGGCATGGGCTTCATCGAGGAGACCGGCGCCGCCCAGCACCTGCGCGACGCCCGGATCACCCCGATCTACGAAGGCACCAACGGCATCCAGGCCAACGACCTTGTGTTCCGCAAGGTGATCCGGGACGGCGGTGCCGCCGCCGGCGTGCTGTTCGCCGAGATGCGCGAGACGGTGGAGGCGCTGAAGCACCTGCCGGGCGACGACATGGCGGCGATCTCCATCGGCCTGGGCAAGGCGGTGGACGCGCTGGAGAAGGCGACGGCCTGGCTTGTCGAGCACGGCAAGCGCATTCCCCAGGCCGCGGCGGCCGGGGCCGCCAGCTATCTGCGCATGTTCGGCATCACCACCGGCGGGTTCCTGATGGCCAGGGCCGCGATGGCCGCCCAGCAGGGCCAGACCGACCCGGACGCCGACCAGCGCTTCCTGGACGCCAAGCTGATCACCGCCCGCTTCTTCGCCGACCAGTTCCTGCCCCAGGCGGTCAGCCTGCTGACCCCCATCACAGAGGGCCACCGCACAGTGATGGCGCTGTCGGAGGACCAGTTCTAGAGCGGTTTCCGACCGGGTCAAGCTGATCGGGCACCGCTCCAGCGGGAGCGACGCAAGCGTAACTCAGGGTTTTGCCACAGATTACGGCGATGGACAAAGATGCGAACCGGATCATCTGAGGATATCGCCGTAATCTGTGGCCAATTTCCTTCATTCCATGCCGGCTTCGAACAAGGCAGGCCCATCATCTTTGCAAGGCGCAGGTTCCCGTGCCGCCCGCCACCGCCTCCGGGTCGAGGGTGAACAGTTCCTGCGGGCGGCCGACGCCGCGCAGCGCGTAGCGGCCGACCGATACTAGCCGCAATTATGCACGAGGGCTGGCAGGCATAGCGTAAAGCCCTGATCTAGCTTAGGATTCGGCTGCTGACACCCATCCCACCGGATCCGGATTGCTATGCCCGCCACAGTTGAACTTACCCCATCGCTGCCCGGCCTGTCACCTGTCGCCGGCAAGCCCGTGGTCGCCCGCTTCGATGGCGGGCGGCTGTCCTCCGATGCCGGCGTGCTGGGCCTGCGGGAGATCGAGAAGCGGCTCGGGATTGCCGACCGGCTTGCGGCGTGCCTGGAAGACCCCCGGACGCCCGGGCGGATCGTTCATGGACTGGCGGAGATCATCCGCTTCCGCCTGCTTATGATCGCGGCCGGCTACGAGGACGGCAACGACGCCGACAGCCTGCGCCGGGATCCGGCGTTCAAGCTGGCGCTCGACCGCCTGCCGGACGATGCTGGCCTGTGCTCGCAGTCCACCATCTCGCGCCTGGAGAACCTGCCCGATACCCGCGCCCTGCTGCGCATGGGCCGCGCTCTGGTCGATTTCTACTGCGCCGGGTTCCGGCAGGTCCCAAAGCGGATCGTGCTGGATATTGATGACACCTTCGATGCCGTTCACGGCGAGCAGCAACTGCGTCTGTTCAATGGCCATTACGACGAGTACGGCTTCCAGCCGATCGTCGTTTTCGACGAGCACGGGCGCTTCGTCACCGCCATCCTGCGTCCGGCCAGGCGACCCAAAGGCACTGAGATCCGGGCGCACCTGCGTCGGATCGTGCGGCAGATCCGGGCCAACTGGCCGCAGGTCGAGATCCTGCTGCGCGCCGACAGTCATTACTGCTGCCCCGAGGTTCTGAACTGGTGCCGGGCCAACCGCCTGGACTATGTGCTCGGCCTGGCGCCAACCAGCACGCTGCGGCGGCATATCCTCGACCTGGAGGCCAGCACCGCCGCCCGGTTCGCCGCCGGTCCCGGGACCGCCAAGGTCCGGCGCTTCAAGGAATTCTACGACGCCGCCGGAAGCTGGAGCCGGACCGAGCGGATCATTGCGCGCGTTGAAGTCGGGCCGCAGGGCCCGGACACCCGCTTCATCGTCACCAGCCTGCGCCACGGCCGGGGGCGGTGGCTCTATGAGAAACTCTATTGCGCCCGCGGCCAGGCGGAAAATCACATAAAGAGCTGGAAGGCGCATCTGTGCGCCGACCGCACCTCCTGCCACAAGGCCACCGCCAACCAGTTCCGGCTGTTTCTGCATGCCGGCGCCTACTGGTTGCTGTGGTCGATGCGCGCCCTGATGCCGCGCCGGTCGCGCTGGCGAGTCGCCCAGTTCGACTCGTTGCGCCTGCGTTTGATCAAACTGGCGGCCCGGATCGTCGAGACCAGGCGGCAAATCCTCGTCCACCTGCCTACCGCCTGCCCGGAGCAAACTGTCCTGCGCCTGCTCCTGGAGCGGGTTCCCCGACTCGTCACCTGAACGCCGGGGCCGAGTGCCCCTGTTCCGCCCAACCCGCCAACCTCAAGACCTCTCACCATTGCAGCGCCGCCCAATCGGCGTTACGGCCAACCCTTGCCTGAACAGCTAAAAGTTGAAGAAAGGCAGAGAACTTCAGAGCGCTTTCCGGCCTGGTGCATTAATGCGGCTAGCCGGGCGGCGCAGGTCTCGGCGGAGTTGGCGAAGGCGGAGGACAGCAGCACGTCCTGGTCCAGGGACCGGCACATGGCGGCGATCCGGGCGACCTCGTTGACCGCAGGGCCGATCACGGTGAAGTCCAGCCGGTCCTCGCTGCCGATATTGCCGTAGAACACCTCGCCGACATTGAGGCCCAAGTAGAAGCGCGTCCACGGCAGTCCTTCGGCCTTGCGCCGCTTGTTCAACGCGGCGACCCGGCGGCGGGCCTCCTCGGCGGCGTCGAGCGATCGGTTGCACAGCTCGCCGTCCTCCGCGCCGCTGAAGATCGCCATGATGCCGTCGCCCATGAACTTCATCACCTGCCCCTGGTGGTCGTGGATCGAGGAGACGATCGCATCGGCATAATCGTTCAGCAACGGGATCACCTGCTCCGGATCGACGGTGTCGGTGATCCGGGTGAAGCCCTGGAGGTCGCTGAACCACAGCACGGCGCTCATCCGCTCGGTCACGCCGCGCTCGATATAGCCGCCCAGCACGCGCCGGCCGGCGTCGCGGCCCAGGTAGGTTTCGACCAGCGTCTCGGCGATGCGCCCCACCGACACGTCGCGGATCGCCAGCGCCAGGAACGGCAGGCTGCGCTCCATGATCGTGATGTGGGTTTCGTCGAAACCGTCAGGCCCGTCGGTCGACCAGGACGACACCAGGCTGTCCATCATCCCGATCGTGATCGGCTTGCCGAACATGGTGCTGACCGCCAGATAGTCCGTGATCCCCTCGTCCCGCAATTCGCCCATCACGGGGAAGCAGTCGGCCGGGCAGTCGCCGTCGATGAACCGGCAGCGCAGGGACTTCCCGCCGCTCTCCATCAAGTAATGGAACGGGCTTTTCAGCCACTTGTCCTCGTTCTCGCGGGCCACCGAGCGGGCGTACTCCGATGCCGTGGTCTCGTTCTTCATCCGGTGCCAATGGAAGGTGCGGGCTTCCAGGACGGGATGGAGGGTATCGATCAGGGCCACGACCCGCGTCAGCGGGACGCCGTACTCGACCAGCCGGCGGCAGAACCCATCGACCAGTTCGGTTTCCGAGGCTCCGGCGAGCCCGGCCTCGGCGACCCATTCGGAAATCTCCAGTATCAGCCGGTCTTCCATCCCCGCTCCCGTCGTCAACGCGCTCAACCGGCCGAAGAAGAGGCCGGCCCGCCTTCCATCTTGTAGCACTGGGGCCGAGCGGCAATAGTCCCCGAATGATGGAAGCAGCCCTGAGGGAGATATCGTCCCGGTTCGTCACAGGCGTAGGCCGGGCCGGCGTGGCGATCATCCACGGTGCCGACCGATGGTCCGGACGGGTCGGACGGGACGGCACCGTCGCGGGGAAGTCCGGCCGGTACCTGCTCTACAGCTTCACGAAGACGCTGATGGCCGCGGCGGCGCTCCGCCTGGTGGACAGGGGGCGGCTCGATCCCGATCACCCCCTGGAGGAGCCCGCCGTGCCGGGGTCGATCGCCGGCCGGATCACGCTGCGCCAGCTTCTCCACCACGGTGCCGGGCTGACCGACTATGGCGGCATTCCCGCATACCATGCGGCTGTGAGGGCCGGGCAGGAACCCTGGACCGATGACGAGTTCTGGGACCGGACGGGCGCCGGGCGGCTGCTGTTCGAGCCCGGCCGGGGCTGGGCCTATTCCAATATCGGATACATGCTGGTCCGCCGGATCCTGTGCCGGGAAACCGGTCTGGGCTTCGGCGCCATGCTGGAGGACCTCGTCTTCGGGCCGCTGGGAGTGGCCGACGCCTTCGTGCCCGTCACCCGGGCCGACCTGGAGGGACTGAACCTGGGGCCGAGCCGCTATCTCGGGAACGGCGGGCCACCGGTGCCGGTCGCCGCCCGCTATCATCCCGGCTGGGTGTCGCACGGCGTCGCCGCCGCGACTCCGGACGCCGCGGCATGCCTGCTCCACCGCATCATGGCCGGCGCGCTGCTTTCCCCTCCTCTGCTGGATCGGATGACGGCGGCCCGGCGGGTCGCCGATCCGATCCAGGGCCGGCCCTGGATCGAACCGGGCTACGGATTGGGGCTGATGGTCGAACTGGCCCCCGGCGGTTCCGGCGCGGCAGGGCACACCGGCGGCGGCCCCGGATGCAGCCCGGCCGTCTTCCACTTCAAGGGCAAGCGGCAGCCGCTGACCATCTGCGTGATCACTGACGGGGAGGACGTCGGCCAAGCCGAGACCATGGCCGTGGCCGCGTCCGCCCGGTTCCCCTGATCCGGTACCGGCGGCCTACATATTCGGATAGTTCGGTCCGCCACCGCCCTCGGGGACGACCCAGTTGATGTTCTGGGTCGGGTCCTTGATGTCGCAGGTCTTGCAGTGGACGCAGTTCTGCGCGTTGATCTGGAGCCTGGGGTTGGCGCCGGAGTCGTCCCGCACGATCTCGTACACCCCCGCCGGGCAGTAGCGCTGCTCCGGCGCGTCGTAGTCCGGCAGGTTGATCCGGATCGGGATCGTCGGGTCCTTCAGCGTCAGGTGCGCCGGCTGGTTTTCCTCATGGTTGGTGTTGGAGATGAACACCGACGACAGCCGGTCGAAGGTCAGCACCCCGTCGGGCTTGGGGTACTGGATCTTCGGCATCTCGCTCGCCTTCTTGAGCTGGAGATGGTCGGCGTGGTTGTGGAACGTCCACGGCGCCTTGCCCCGCATCACGAAGGTGTCGAACGCCGAGTACGCGATGCCGCCCCACAGCCCGCGCCGGAACGACGGCCGGATGTTGCGGACATGGTACAGCTCCTCCCACAGCCAGCTTTCCTTCAGCCGCTCCGGATATGCCGCCGCCTCGACCTCGCCGGCCTCGGACCTCAGCAGGTCGAACACCGCCTCGGCGCACACCATGCCGCTCTTCATGGCGGTGTGGTTGCCCTTGATCTTCGGCACGTTCAGGAACCCGGCGCTGTCGCCGATCAGGCAGCCGCCTGGGAAGGTCAGCTTCGGGATCGACTGGAAGCCCCCCTCGCTGAGCGCCCGGGCGCCGTAGGAGATCCGCCGCCCGCCCTCCAGGTACTTGCGGATGTCGGGGTGCAGCTTGAAGCGCTGGAACTCGTCGAACGGCGACAGATGAGGGTTCTCGTAGTCCAGCCCGATGACGAAGCCGATGGAGACCTGGTTGTCGGCCATGTGGTACATCCACGAGCCGCCGTAGGTCTTCTCGTCCATCGGCCAGCCGATGGTGTGGACCACCAGCCCGGCCTTGTGCTTCGCCGGGTCGATCTCCCACAGCTCCTTGATGCCGATGCCGTAGGTCTGCGGGTCGCAGTCCCGGCGCAGCTCGAAGCGCTCCATCAGCCCCTTGGCCAGCGAGCCGCGGCAGCCCTCGGCGAACAGGGTCTGGCGGGCGTGCAGCTCCATGCCCGGCGTGTAGGCGTCGGTCTTCTCGCCGTCCTTGCCGATCCCCATGTCGCCGGTCGCCACACCCTTGACCGAGCCGTCCTCGCGGTACAGCACCTCGGCGGCGGCGAATCCGGGATAGATCTCGACGCCCAGCTCCTCGGCCTGGGCCGCCAGCCAGCGTCCGAACTCGCCCAGGCTGATGATATAGTTGCCGTGGTTGTTCATCTGCGGCGGCGTCTTCAGCCGGCGGGAGCGCTTCTCCGTCAGGTGGAGGAAGTAATCCTCCGTGGCCGGCGTATTGAGCGGTGCCCCCTTGTCCTTCCAGTCCGGGATCAGCTCGTCCAGCGCCCGCGGCTCCAGGACCGCCCCGGAGAGCAGGTGGGCGCCGACCTCGGAGCCCTTCTCCAGGATGCAGACCGATACCTCGTGTTCCTGCTCGGCGGCGAGCTGTTTCAGCCGGATCGCGGCGCTCAGGCCCGATGGCCCGGCTCCGACGATCACGACATCGTATTCCATTACCTCGCGTTCCATGGTTCCTTCCCCTACCCAGCCCTGTGAACCGGTTCAATCGACCATGCCCTCGCCACGGCATCTCCGAATCCGGCTCTGGCTGCCTATCTCTAGTTCCGGTCTTCCGTTTCGGGTCGATGAAAGAACATAGGTTCGGTGCTAGGGTCAAACCATGAATGAGCGCCGCCCAAGGTGAGTTTTGAGCGAATCTGACATGCGCGATATCGTCGCTCTGCTGCGCTGGCACCTGGATGTCGGCGTGGACGAGGCGATCGCGGACATTCCGACGGACTGGACGAAGGTCGTCGCGCGCGCGGCGCCGGCGCCGGCTGCCGCAGCACCCGGACAGGCGCGGCAGGGGGCCGGTTCCGGAACCGGCGGCCGCACCCTGCCCCCGCGCACGGCCCCGGCGGCCGGTGCGCGCCCGGTCCAGCAGCCCCTGCTCGGCACGCCCGCGGCGGGCGCCACGGCGCGCGCCATGGCGGCCGAAGCCGGCGACCTCGACGCGCTGCGCGCCGCCATGGCGGCGTTCGAGGGATGCGCGCTGAAGACGACCGCCACCAACCTGGTGTTCGCCGACGGCAATCCCAAGGCGCGGCTGATGCTGATCGGCGAGGCGCCGGGCGAGGACGAGGATCGCCAGGGGCGTCCCTTCGTCGGCAAGAGCGGCAAGCTGCTGGACCAGATGCTGGCCTGCATCGGGCTCGACCGGACCCAGGTCTACATCACCAACATCCTGCCCTGGCGCCCGCCCGGCAACCGCAAGCCCAACCCCAACGAGATCCAGACCTGCCTGCCCTTCGTCGAGCGGCACGTGGAGCTGGTGGCGCCCGAAGGGCTGATGCTGCTGGGCGGCACCTCGGCGAGCGCCCTGCTGAACCGGACCGACGGCATCATGCGGCTGCGCGGCCGCTGGTTCGAGTTCACCCCCTCGGCCGGCGCCAGATCGATTCCCGTCCTCCCCACCTACCACCCGGCCTTCCTGCTGCGGCAGCCGGCCATGAAGCGCGACGCCTGGCGCGACCTGGTGGCTTTCAAGAAAAAATTTCTGGTGACCTAGCGGATTGGAATCATTGGCCTGCCGCCCCCGCCCCGGCGGGATGACGGGGGTATGCGGGACCGGGAGCCACAAGGAAGCTTGTGGCTCCGGAAAACATCCGGTATTTGTCCCTCATGTCCGGGAAGACTGTTAACGCAGGTTTAACCAATCGGTGCCTGCGCTCACGCCTCCTCAGCGGTGCCTTCCTGTGCCTTGCCGTCCTGGTCCTGCCCCCTTTTCCGGGTGCCGGTCAGGCTTCAGCGCGCGACCGGGATACCGCTTACAAAACTGACGAGTCGTCGGCCCCGTGGTCGGTGGAGGCCCCGGTCGTACCCAGCCGGCAGACCCGCGCCACCGCCCACGATTCGCAGCTTACGGTGCAGGAAGCGGCGCGCTACCGCCGGATCTTCGAGCTTCAGGATGCCGGCGACTGGGACGCCGCCGACAGGCTGGTCGGCCAGGTGACCGACATGCGCCTGATCGGCCATGTCGAGTACCAGCGGCTGATGCATCCCTCCTACAAGGCCACCTACCACGAGCTTCGCGGCTGGCTGGAGCGGTTCGCCGACCATGCCGGCGCCGACAAGGTCTATCAGCTGGCCCTGCGCCGCATGGCCCGGGGCGAGCGCAAGCCGCCGGCCCCGCGCGGCGTGGCTGCCTCCCTCCCCGCCGGGCAGAACGGCGCCTATGCTTCCGACCGCGGACTCCAGGCCGCCGTCCCGCGCCGCGGAGAAGCGGTCCAGGCCCCGATCCAGGCCGCCAAGGCGGCGGGGGACGGCCCCGTTCTGCCGGCCGGTGCCGTGACGGTCGCCGCGTCGGCGGCCGTGGCCGCTCCTCCCAAGCCGGAACCGGCGTCCCCCGCGTCCGGCGCGGGAAGCTGGAGCGCCGGCATCGCGGCCTGGCGGATCGGGCAGGACGACAAGGCCGCCCGGCACTTCCAGGCCTTCGCCCAGTCCGACTCGGCATCCCCCTGGGACCGTTCGGCCGGCGCCTACTGGGCCGCCCGGGCTCACCAGCGCGCCCGGCGCGCCGACGAGGCCGCCAGATGGCTGGGCGAGGCGGCGAAGCATCCCCGGACCTTCTACGGCCTGATCGCCAGGCAAGCCCTCGGCAACATCTCCGACGCCGGCCTGCGGGTGCCGATCCTGACGCGGCGCCACGTCCGCGTCCTGGCCGAGCATCCGGCCGGCCGGCGCGCCATCGCCCTGGTCCAGGCCGGCCGGCGCGAGAGCGCCGAGCAGGAACTGCGCCGCATCGAGGCGCGCGGCAACGCGACGCTGGAAGAGGCGCTGGTCGCCCTGGCCGACATGGCCGGGATGCCGTCGCTCGCCATGCGGCTCGGCAGCGTGCTGACCGACTCGGACGGAACGGCCTACGACTCGGCGCTCTATCCCCTGCCCCCGTGGGAACCGCGCGGAGGCTTCACCGTGGACCGCGCGCTGCTGTTCGCCCTGATGCGTCAGGAAAGCCGGTTCGAGCCGGACGCGCGGAGCGGCGCCGGTGCCAGGGGCCTCATGCAGCTGATGCCCAACACCGCCAGCTATGTCGCCGACAAGCTGACGCCCGACATACTGGATTCCATCCAGCTGAACTCCCCCCGGGGCAAGCCGGACCTGTACGAGCCGGAAGTCAACCTGACCCTGGGCCAGCACTATGTGCGCTATCTGATGGACCAGAAGGGGATCGGGGACAACCTGATCCTGACCGTCGCCGCCTATAACGCCGGCCCGGGGAACCTCCAGCGCTGGCGGCGCAGACTGTCCCGGATCAAGGACCCGCTGCTGTTCATCGAGAGCCTGCCGGTCCGCGAGACGCGCACCTTCGTCGAGCAGGTGCTGACCAATTACTGGATCTACAGCCAGCGCCTGGGCCGGCCGCTGCCGTCCCTGGAGGCCATTGCGGGCGGCCGGTGGCCGGTTTATATGGCTGTGGACGGCGAGGTTCCCACGCCGAAGGCAGTTCAGCAGGTGGCTTCCGATGGCAAAGATTGACGACTCCCGGCCCTTCCTCGCGGTCAATATCGCGGTCCTGACCGTGTCGGACACGCGGGTGGAGGCCGACGACAAGTCGGGCAACACCCTGGTGGAGCGCCTGACCGCCGACGGCCACCGTCTTGCCGCCCGCGCCATCGTCAAGGACGACATCCCCGCGATCATCGCACAGGTCCAGTCCTGGATCGCCGATCCCGGCATCGACGTGGTGATCTCGACCGGCGGCACCGGCGTGACCGGTCGGGACGTGACGCCCGAGGCGTTCCACGCGATCTACGACAAGGAGATCCCCGGCTTCGGCGAGCTGTTCCGCATGATCAGCTACGAGAAGGTCGGCACCTCGACGATCCAGAGCCGGGCGACCGGCGGAGTGACCGGCGGGACCTACCTGTTCGCCCTGCCCGGCTCGCCCAGCGCCTGCCGCGACGCCTGGGACGGCATCCTGAAGTTCCAGCTCGACAACCGGCACCGGCCCTGCAATCTCGTGGAGCTGATGCCCCGCCTGATGGAGCACATGAAGCCCGCCGGTGCCTGAAGGCTCCATGCCTGACCGGCATCTCCCGGCCGCGCTTCGCCGCCGGCTTGGGCTGGACGCCGACCCGGTGCCGCTGCCGCCCAAGGGCATGGCCCACGCGCATCTGCGCCTGCCGGACGGCGTGCTGGCCCGGGTGCCGCGCTGGAGCCAGATCGGCCTCGACCCCGCCGCCAACCTTCGCCACCAGGCGACGGCCTTCACGCGCGCCGCCCCGGGCGGCCACACGCCTCGGCTGATCGGTGTCCTGGAACCCGGCGCGGACCTTCCCATGGGCGCCCTTCTGGTCGAGAAGATCGCCGGCCGCCCGCCCCGCCTGCCCGACGACATGCCGGCCATCGCCCGCGCGCTGGCCTCCCTCCACGCCCTGCCGGCCGAACCCACGGCCAACCCGATCCGCGCCACCATACAGGTGATCGAGCGTCAGGCACCCTGCTTCGCCCGCGCCGGGCTGGCGCGGGAGACCCTGGCCCACCTCGACGCCGAGCTGGCGTGGGTCCGCACCCTGCCGACGACCCCGGAGCCCCCCATAACCTTGGTCGGCACCGACACCCATCCCGGCAACTTCCTGATCGACGGGCAGGGAAAGGCCTGGTTCGTGGACCTGGAGAAGGCGACCGACGGGCTTCCCGCGATCGACCTGGCGCACGCCAGTCTCTACACCTCGACCACCTGGGACCCGGACGTCGCGGCGGTTCTGTCGCCGGAAGACACCGGCCGGTTTTACGCCGCCTGGAGCGAAGCCGTGCCGCCCGGAATGGCCGAGGCGGTGCGTCCCTGGTTCGGCATCGCCCGCCGTCTGGTCTGGCTGCGCACCCTGTCCTGGATGGCCCGCTGGAAGGTGGAAGGTTCGACCGCCTTCGGCGCCGGCATCGACCCGCGCACCGTCGCCCACGTGCGGGAGCGGATCGAAGACTTCTTCGACCCGGCGACGATCGGGCGGGTGCGTGATAGCCTTTGACCTGGGCCGTTCCCGGCACCGCCCACTAATGCCTTGACCGGTTCGCCGTAGGTCGGCCTTCGCCCGCAGGGCGAACGCCGACATCCTGCATCAACGCTCCGGCCATGGTGTCGGCGTCGGCCTTCGGCCTTCGGCCGGGGCCGACCTACAATGGAGCTGTTGAGGGGTCTGGAGGTCGTGTTCCATAGGACGGGAATGCACCGTGTCAGGTCCCTGGACCTTCAGGGTCCACGGTGACGGTGAGGCGCAATCCGAGCGAGCGGATCACCTTCAGCACGGTTGCGAACTCCGGATTGCCGCCCGGCGCCAGGGCCTTGTACAGGCTCTGTCGCCCCAGCCCGGTGCTGCGCGCTATGTCCGTCATGCCTTTCGCCCGCGCGATATCGCCGAGCGCTGCCGCGACAAGTTCCGGATCGCCGTCCTCCAGAACAGCTTCCAGGTATGCAGCGATACGATCCTCGTTGGTGAGGCTGTCTACGATGTCCCATGGACGGGTTTCGATCTTGGACATGCGTGATCCCTCAGAGCTCCCGGGCCAGACGGATTTGAATCAATCCATTGCTGTCCTCTATAGGGAACAGACTATCACTGCCCAATGATCAAGTATCCGCAATGATGGCCCATACCGACAGCCCTCACAGCAGCGGCAATTGGTCCCCCCGCGCGGGCGGCGGCCTGAACAGTTCGCAGTCCAGGTCCCAGCGCCGGCCATCCAGGCCCAGCCGCCGGCAGGCCAGCTTGAAGCGGCGGGACAACAGCTCGGCGATCGGGCCGGTGCCGGTCATGCGGGTGCCGAACTCGGACTGGTAGAGACCGCCGGCCCGCGCCTGCCGGATCAGGCTCAGCACGCGGTCGGCCCGGTCGGGGACGTGCTCGCGCAGCCATTCCTCGAACAGATCCTTTATCTCCAGCGGCAGCCGCAGCAGGATATAGCTGCCGCCGGCGGCCCCGGCCTCGGCGCCGGCCTCCAGGATCGCTTCCAGCTCGTGGTCGTTGAGGGCGGGGATCATCGGGCTGGCGAGGACGGAGACGGGCACGCCCGCCGCCGTCAGTTCCCGGATCGCCTCCAGCCGCCGGGGCGGCGTCGCGGCGCGCGGCTCCATCCGGCGGGCGAGGTTCCGGTCGAGCGTGGTGACCGACACCGCGACGCTCGCCAGCCGCTTCGCCGCCATCGGGGCCAGGATGTCCAGGTCGCGGGTCACCAGCGCCGACTTGGTGATGATGCAGACCGGCTGGTTGAAGTCCCGGCAGACCTCCAGCACCGAGCGGGTAATGCGCTCCTCCCGCTCGATCGGCTGGTACGGGTCGGTGTTGGCGCCGATCGCCAGCGGCCGGCAGACATAGGATTTCGCGCGAAGCTCCCGCGCCAGCAGCTCGGCCGCGTCCCGCTTGCGGAACAGGCGCGTCTCGAAATCCAGCCCCGGCGACAGCCCCAGATAGGCGTGGGTCGGACGGGCGAAGCAATAGATGCAGGCGTGCTCGCAGCCGCGATAGGGATTCACCGACTGCTCGAACGGGATGTCCGGCGAGTTGTTGCGGGCGATGACGCTGCGGGCGCGGTCGTCCAGGACGGTGGTCCGGACCGGCGGCGGATCCTCGCCGCCGTCCGCCGTCCAGCCGTCGTCCACCAGCACGCGCCGCTCCCGCTCGAAGCGCGAGCTCTCGTTGCTGATCGCCCCCCGCCCCTTGAGAGCCCTGCGCGTGACCTCGTCCATGGCACCGACGATAAACAGGCCCGGCGGGAACGTAAAGGGAACATTCTCGACAGACCCGGCTGTTCGCAGGAATGAAGCCATGGCCTCCCCCGGTGGACCTCTCCGGGCTGATTTGTGATCGCGTCATTCGAAATTGACTTGCATGGCCCGGATCTCGCACCTTCTCTGCCGCAGGCGCGGTGACCATGGCGCAAAGTGACGGCCGGTCAGAAGCTCTTGGATTGGTGGAAAGCAATGGCACTGGATCTCACGTCGCTCAGGCTTGCAATCGCTCAGACCGACGAAGCGTTGGAGTTCTGCCGTTCCGACCTTGCGAAGGACACCCCGAGACTGGCGTTGCATCTGCGGGCAGCCGCGATCCAGGCTTTCGAGTTCACTTACGAGCTATCGTACAAGACATTGAAGCGCTACCTTGAGGAAACCGAACCCAACCCAGCCAGCGTCGAAGAAATGAGCTTCAACGACCTGATACGTCGCGGCTACGAGGCGGGCCTTCTGCAAGCCGAGCTATCTGAATGGAGGATGTTCCGCAAGCAGCGCGGCACAACCAGCCATACCTATGATGAGTTCAAAGCCCAGGATGTCTTCGATGGCATTCCGGATTTCCTCAAGGAAGCCAGATTTCTTCTGAATGAGATCGAGAGACGGCAGAACCAGACGCCATGACACCTTCGATCGACATCCGCCCGAAGGATCTCGAGACTGTCCGGGATATCCTGGCATCGGTGTTACCCGCCCAGACCGAAGTCCATGTCTTCGGCTCGCGCGCGACCGGGAGAACGAAACGCAGTTCCGACCTTGACCTCGCCATCGACGCCGGGCGCCCCCTGTCGGTCCGGGAAAGCACCGTCCTGGCGGACGGGTTCGAGGAGTCGGACCTGCCCTACCGGGTGGATTTCGTGGATATGCACAGGGTCGGCGAAAACTTCCGGACAATCATCGACCGGGACAAGGTGCCGTTGTCGATGAAGCCGTGATGCCTGACCTGACTCACGAGATCGCCGCCGGCTACGGCACCGGAACCATCGTCTGCGGCGTGGACGAAGTCGGGCGCGGGCCGCTCGCCGGGCCGGTCGTGGCGGCCGCCGCGATCCTGCCGCCGGAAGGCCTGCCCCCCGCCCTGGCCGCCCTGGTCAACGACAGCAAGCTGCTGAAGCCCGGCGTGCGGGAGGAATTGGCGCCGCTGATCCGCGCCTCCGCGACGGTGGCGATCGGCATCGCCGACGTGGCCGAGATCGACCGGCTCAACATCCTCCGCGCGAGCCTGCTCGCCATGAAGCGGGCGGTCGAGGCGCTTGGCGTCCGGCCCGGCGTGGCGCTGGTGGACGGCAACAAGGCGCCGGATCTGGCCTGCCCCGTGCGGACCATCGTCGGCGGCGACGCCGCGTCGCTGTCGATCGCCGCCGCGTCGGTCGTCGCCAAGGTCGAACGGGACCGGATCATGGCCGCCCTCGCCCGGACCCATCCCGGATACGGTTGGGAGCGAAACGCCGGCTATCCGACGGCGGAACACCGCAAGGCCCTGATTTCATTGGGAGTCACGCCCCACCACCGGCGCAGCTTCGGTCCGGTGAAGGTGGCATTGGCGACTCAGGGTACCAAGAAAGCGAGTCCCGACTCCGAGTTCAAGAAATAAGGATTGACGCGGATTCGCGCTCGACTCATGTTGCGCGAATGAGTCAAGCACTTTCCTCCCCCAAGGCCCTCCGCAGGCCCCCCGCCAAGGCGCCTTCCACCGTGATCCCCATGCACCAGAACCGCATCCTGGTCGGCGATTGCGTCACCGTCATGAACGGCCTGCCGGCCGGCTCGGTCGACATGGTGTTCGCCGACCCTCCCTATAACCTGCAACTGGGGGGCGACCTGCTCCGCCCGAACCATTCCCGCGTCGACGGGGTGGAGGAGGACTGGGACAAGTTCGCGGACCTCGCGACCTACGACCGGTTCACCCGCGACTGGCTGGCAGGCGCCCGGCACGCGCTGAAGGACGACGGCTGCCTGTGGGTGATCGGCAGCTACCACAACATCTTCCGCGTCGGCGCGGCGCTCCAGGACCTGGGCTTCTGGCTGCTCAACGACATCATCTGGCGCAAGACCAACCCGATGCCCAACTTCCGGGGCCGCCGCTTCACCAACGCGCACGAGACGCTGATCTGGGCCGCCAAGTCCAAGGAGGCGCGCTACCATTTCTCCTACGAGGCGATGAAGAGCCTCAACGACGATCTCCAGATGCGCAGCGACTGGCTTTTCCCGCTGTGCACCGGCCAGGAGCGGCTGAAGGACGCCGACGGCAACAAGGCCCACCCGACCCAGAAGCCGGAAGCCCTGCTCTACCGCTGCATCATGGCCTCGACCGAGCCGGGCGACGTGGTGCTGGACCCGTTTTTCGGCACCGGCACGACCGGGGCCGTGGCGAAGCGGCTGGGCCGGTCCTGGATCGGCATCGAGCGCGAGCATCAGTACGCCCAGGTCGCCAACGCCCGGATCGCCGCCGTGCAGGAGGCTCCGGACAAGGAACTGCTGTACGCCCCGACCAAGCGACAGGCGCCGCGCGTGCCGTTCGGCTGGCTGGTCGAGCGCGGACTGCTCAATCCCGGGGCGACGCTGTTCGACCAGCGGCGCATCCATACCGCCCATGTCCGGGCCGACGGCATGCTGATCGGCACCAACCATCTGGGCAACCATTGCGGGTCGATCCATCAGGTGGGCGCCGCGATGCAGGGACTTCCGGCGTGCAACGGCTGGACTTTCTGGCACTTCGAGACCGGCAACGGAGAGCAGCGGCCAATCGACATGCTCCGCCAGAAAGTTCTCGCAGAGCTGCATTGCTGATCCACCCTTTATTGTTTCATCGCCGACGCTTGGCTTAGAGGGGGCGGAATGGTAAATCAGCGCGCCATGAACAAGCTTTTCGCACAAGTCGTCGCCCCGGTGGCGCGCCCCTCCGCCGAGCGGGCGCTCACCCGTGTCTTCATCCGTGACCTCGTGCTGGACGCGATGATCGGCGCGTACGAGCACGAGCGGGGCAAGCCCCAGCGGATCCGCGTCAACCTCAACCTCCAGGTGGAGCTGCGACCCGGCCCGTCGCGCGACCACCTGCCCGACGTGGTGTCCTACGACACCATGGTCGCGACGGTGAAGGAGATCGTCGCCGCGGGGCACGTCAACCTGTGCGAGACGCTGGCCGAGCGCATCGCCGACCGCCTGCTGATCGACCGCCGGGTGCGCGTGGCGACCGTCCGCGTCGAGAAGCTGGACGTCTTCGCCGAGGCCGCCAGCATCGGCGTCGAGATCGAGCGTCGGCAGGCCTGATCGGTGACTTTAAACACTCCGGAGTGCGGGCTGCCGTAGGTCGGCCTTCGCCCGCAGGGCGAACGCCGACGCCCCGCATCGACGCTCCGGCCACGCTGTCGGCCTTCGGCCGAGGCCGACCTACGGCTTTGTCACGTTGATCGACCTGACGTCACCGGAACGTCTCGATCGGGAGGTTCAGGCGCTTCAGGCGGTCGTAGAGCGTCTTCCTGGGCAGCTTCAGGCTGTCGCTGACGGCGCCAATGTTGCCCTGGTGGCGGGCCATGGCTTCGGAGATGACGGCCCGCTCGAAGGCGTCCACCTGCTCCGCGAAGGACGGCGGCTCGGCCGAGGCGGCGTCGCCCACCAGGTCGAGTGGGCTGCCGTGGACGCCCAGCACGAACCGGTCGGCGACGTTCCGCAGTTCCCGCACGTTGCCGGGCCATGCGTAGGCCATCAGCTGCCGGCGCTGCGCGCTCGACAGCACGGGCGCCTCGCGCCGGCACCGGGCCGCGGCCTGGAGCACGAAATGCTCGAACAGCAGCGGCACGTCCTCGCGGCGCTCGCGCAGGGGCGGCAGGGTCACCGAGATCACGTTCAGCCGGTAATAGAGGTCGCTGCGGAACCGCTGCTGCCGGCTCAGCTCCGACAGGTCCTCCTTCGTCGCGGCGACGATGCGGATGTCGATCGGGATCTCCCGGTTCGATCCCAGCCGTTCCACCACACGTTCCTGCAAGGCCCGCAGCAGCTTGACCTGGAGCGCCAGCGGCATGGACTCGATCTCGTCCAGCAGCAGCGTGCCGCCATCGGCATGTTCCAGCCGGCCGATGCGCTGGCGGCTGGCGCCGGTGAAGGCGCCGGACTCGTGGCCGAAAATCTCGCTCTCGAACATGGTCTCCGGCATGGCGCCGCAATTGATCGCGACGAAGTTCGCCTCGCGGCGGCGGGAGAACTGGTGCAGACAGCGAGCGACCAGCTCCTTGCCGGTGCCGGTCTCGCCCAGGATCAGCACGTCGGCGGCGGTGTCGGCGACCTGGAGGATCACCCGCCGGACCTCCTGGATGGCCGGGGACTGGCCGAGCAGGATGGAGTCGATCCCCTCCCGGTCGGACAGCTTGCGGCGCAGCGTCTCCACTTCCAGCGTCAGGGCGCGGCGTTCCAGGGCGCGCTGGACCGAATTGACCAGACGGTCGGTCGGGAAAGGTTTCTCGATGAAGTCGTAGGCCCCGACCCGCATGGCGTCCACCGCCATGGCGATGTCGCCGTGGCCGGTGATCAGCACCACCGGCAGCTTGGGATCGACCCGCATGGCGTGGTCCAGCAGCGCCAAGCCGTTCATGCCGGGAAGGCGCACGTCGGTGACGATGACGCCGGGAAAATCGGGGTGGATCATGTCGCGGACCGGCTCGGCGGCACCGAAGCCCTTGGCCTCGATGCCGGCGAGCTGGAACGTCTGGATGCTGGCCGCGCGGACCGCGGTGTCGTCCTCGACCAGCAGCACGGTCAGGGTGTCCTGCAAGGCTCGCTCCTTCGGCGCCGGTCTGGCGCCGAAGGACTCTGCGTCAGCAGGACCGTATCGGCAAGGCGAAGATCAATAGGCCCGGGCGCCGGCGCCCTGCCCGGTTCCGATGTGCCCACTGCCGATGCCGGCGCTCTCCTCCTCCGTCACCAGGACGGATTCGGGGCTGTCGGCTTCCTCGTCGGTCTCGTTGTTCAGGTGGCGGTTCATGCGCTCCACATCCAATGCTCCCTCCCAGCGGGCGACCACCACGGTGGCGACGCCGTTGCCGATCAGGTTGGTCAGGGCACGGGCCTCGGACATGAAGCGGTCGACGCCCAGGATCAGCGCGATGCTGGCGACCGGGATGGTACCGACCGAGGCCAGCGTCGCCGCCAGCACGATGAAGCCGCTGCCCGTCACGCCGGCCGCCCCTTTCGATGTCAGCAGCAGCACGGCGATGATGCCGATCTCCTGGCTGAGCGACAGGTCGGTGCCGGTCGCCTGGGCCAGGAAGATCGCCGCCATGGTCAGGTAGATGCAGGTGCCGTCCAGGTTGAACGAATAGCCGGTCGGGATCACCAGCCCGACCACCGACTTCTCGCAGCCCAGCAGCTCCATCTTGGCGATCATGCGCGGCAGGACGGATTCGGAAGAGGAGGTGCCGAGGACGATCAGCAGCTCTTCCTTGATGTACTTGATGAACTTGACGATGCTGAAGCCGGCCAGCCGCGCCACCGTGCCCAGTACCAGGAAGATGAACAGCAGGCAGGTGGCGTAGAAGGCCAGCATCAGCTGGCCCAGCGACAGCAGCGAGCCGACGCCGTACTTGCCGATGGTGAAGGCCATGGCGCCGAACGCGCCGATCGGGGCCACCTTCATCACGATGCCGACGATCTTGAAGAAGACGTGGGCCGACTGGTCGATGATGCCCAGCAGCGGCTTGCCCTTCTCGCCGAGCGCGAACAGCGCGAAGCCGAACAGCAGCGCGAAGAACAGCACCTGGAGGATTTCGCCCTCGGCGAAGGCGCCGACCACCGTGCTCGGCACGATGTGCATGATGTACTCGATGGTGCCCTGCTCGGCCGCCTTCGAGGTGTAGGCCGCGATCGACTTTGTGTCGAGCGAGTTGACGTCGACGTTCATGCCGGCGCCGGGCTGCCACAGGTTGACGACGACCAGGCCGATGATCAGCGCCAGGGTGGTCATGACCTCGAAATAGATCAGCGCCTTCACGCCGACCCGGCCGACCTTCTTCATGTCCTCCATGCTGGCGATGCCGTGGACGACGGTGCAGAAGATGATCGGGGCGATCAGCATCTTGATCAGCTTGATGAACAGGTCGCCCAGCCATTTCAGGCTGGCGCCGAACTCGGGATAGAAATACCCGACCAGCACGCCGATCACGATGGCGCACAGCACCTGGAAATAGAGGTGGTGATAAATCTTCTTGTGGGGGACAGGCGCGGTCACAGCCGCGCTTCCGGTGGCCTGCATGGTGCTTCTCCCTTGACTGAACCGCTTTTGCCGTCCCTTCCCACCTGGGAAGCCGGGCATTCTTCGTGTCGAGCGGCAGTGCAACTGGAGGGCTGTTCAGCAGGTTCCGTGCCAGGCAGCGGACATTCCGGGACCTGAGCCTAAGTCGTTGATATTGAAAACATCATGCTGCGGCCGGCGGGAGGCGGCGCAACCGGCTTTCCGGATTTCGGCACGGCGGCGCCCCGGACTGGCTGGGAACCCGGAAAGCGCGGACACGATTTAGCCCGAATTGACGCTTGTTAATGAGAACGATTCTCATTATCAGTTGAAGGCACCCAGCCCCGCCGACTCCAGCCCGGAGACTTTCCATTTGCGACTGATTCCTAATTTCATTAGCATCGGATCGACGGGTCATGGTGCCCGTCTCAGCCGCACGTTCCTGATGTCCACCAGCATCGTCGCTCTCGGCGCCGTGGGCGCCCTCGCCCAGGAAGCCGCGCCGGACCCGGCGGCGGACCCGCCCGCCTCCGTGCTGCGGCTCGACCCGGTGACCGTGACGGCGACCCGCGGCGAGCGGCCGGTGGACGAGGTGCCCGGCACCGTCTCCGTCATCACCGGCGCGGAGATCGACCGGCGGCTGGTCTCCAACCCGCGCGACCTGCTGCGCTACGAGCCGGGCGTGTCGATCGGCAGCGACCCGTCCCGCTCGGGCCTGACCAACTACACGATCCGCGGCATCGGCGGGAACCGGGTGCTGGTCCAGGTGGACGGCGCGCGGCTGCCGGACTTCCCAGCGACCAGCCCGACCTTCAACCGGGACTATGTGGACCTGGACACGGTCAAGCGGGTGGAGATCGTGCGCGGCCCGGCCTCGTCGCTCTACGGCAGCGACGCGATCGGCGGCGTGGTCGCCTACATCACCAAGGACCCGGCGGATTACCTGGCGGAATTCGGCCGCGACGTCTTCGCCAGCGCCAAGACCGCCTATGACGGTGCCGACAACAGCCTCGCGACCACCGCGACCCTGGCCGGCCGCGCCGGCAGCCTGGAGGGCAGCCTGGTCGCCACGCGGCGCGACGGGCGGGAGGTCGAGACCAACGGCCGGGCGGAAGCGAATCCCCAGGACTATTTCTCCAACAACCTGCTGGGCAAGCTGGTCTGGAACGCCGGCGACCACGACACGCTGAAGCTGACCGGCGAGCTTCGGAAGGCCGTGACCTGGACGGACATCCGATCGGAACGCTCGGCGACGGTGCTCGACAGCCTGGGCCGCGACACCACCGACCGCTACCGCCTCAGCCTGGACCACGCGCACGACGCGCCGGTGGGATTCATCGACGAGATCGACTGGCAGCTCTCCTGGCAGCGGGTCGGCCGCAGCGAGGACAGCACCCAGCGCCGCCTGACCGCGGGGCAGCAGCGGCTGCGCATCACCGACCAGGAGTTCGAGCAGGACATCTGGGGCCTGGACGTCCAGCTGGTCAGCCGGGCCGAGATCGCGGGGACGGCGAACACCTTCACCTACGGCATCGACATCGACTATTCCGACACCTCCCGCCCGCGCGAGCGGACCGAGACCAACCTGGTGACCGGCGCCGTCACCCGCTTCATCGGCGGCGAGCTGTTCCCCAACAAGACCTTCCCCGACAGCACGACCCTGCTGGCCGGCGCCTATGTCCAGGACGAGATCGGGATCGGCCGGCTCTCCGTGATCCCCGGCGTCCGGGTGGACCATTACCGGCTCGACCCCGATCCGGACCAGGCCTACCGCAACCTCAATCCCGGCGCGCTCCAGATCGGCACGGTGACCGAGACGGCGGTGTCGCCGAAGCTGGGCGCCACATACCGCCTGGACGACCGCTTCACCCTGTTCGGCCAGTATGCCCGGGGCTTCCGCAGCCCGCCCTACGACGACGCCAATATCGGCTTCACCAACGCGGCCTTCGGCTACGCGGTCCTGCCCAACCCCGACCTGGAGCCGGAGACCAGCGACGGCTTCGAGGCCGGCCTGCGCGGCGACCTGGGGACCGCCGCCTTCAGCGTCAGCGGCTTCTACAACCGCTACCGCGACTTCATCGAGCAGGTCGTGGTCGGGACCAGCGGCGGGCTCCAGCTCTTCCAGGCCCAAAACCTGGAGCGGGTGAAGATCTGGGGCGCCGAGGCGCGCGGCGACTGGGCGGTGGGCGCCGGCTTCACCCTGCTGGGCAGCCTGGGCTACGCCCGGGGCGAGGACGAGGAGACCGGCCGCCCTGTGGACAGCGTCGATCCCCTGAAGCTGGTCGGCGGCATCCGCTACGACCATCCGGCGGATTCCTGGGGCGCCGAACTGGCGACGACCTACACGGCGCGCAAGTCGCGGGTCAGCGACGAGGGGTTCTTCCAGCCGCCCTCCTCCACGGTGGTGGACCTGATGGCCTATTGGGACGTGACGCCGAACTTCACGGTCAACGCCGGCCTCTTCAACCTGACCGACCAGCGCTACTGGAATCCCCAGGACGTCACCGGCCAGAGCCGGACCTCCACGAGCATCGAACGCTATGCCCAACCCGGCCGCACCATCGCGGTCAATGCCATCGTGAAGTGGTGAGCCATGAGTCCCGACATCCGATCCGACCTGAAGGCCCTGCCCGGCCTGCCGCTTCCCGCCAACGACCTGCTCTGGGACTGCTGGCAGGTGCTGCGCAAGGACCGCCCCGGCATCCGCGCCCGCGACGCGGCACTCGAACTGGAAGTGCCGGAAGCGGCCTTGGTCGCCAGCGGCTGCGGCCGGATCAGCCTGCGCCTGCGCCCCGGCGACTGGGGCACCTTCCTGGAAGGGGTCGGCACGCTTGGCCCGGTCATGGCGCTGACCCGCAACGAGCATGCTGTCATCGAGAAGACGGGGACCTACCGCAACATCGACTGCGGGCCGGCCATGGGTCTGGTGCTCGACCCGGACATCGACCTGCGCCTGTTCTTCAACCACTGGCGCCACCTGTTCATGGTCCGGGAGGACAGCCACGGCAACGCGCGCCTCAGCCTGCAGGTCTTCGACGGCACCGGCACCGCGGTCCACAAGATCTACCTGACCGAGAACAGCGACCGCGAGTCCTTCGACCGGCTGGTGGCCGCACGGAGGACCGACGACCAGACCACCGCCTTCGACGCCGAGCCGCCCGCGGGTCCCGCCGCCCCGACCGAGGACGAACGGATCGACCTTGCGGGCTTCCATGCCGGCTGGGACGCGTTGGAGGATACCCACGAGTTCTTCGGCCTGCTGCGCCGCTTCGGGCTGGGCCGAGTCCAGGCGCTGCGGCTGGCGGGACCGGGCCGCGCGCGCCCAGTCGCGGCGTCGGCGTTCTCGACGGTGCTGGGGTCCGCGGCCGGCAGCGGCCTGCCAATCATGGTGTTCGTCGGCAACCGGGGCTGCATCGAAATCCATACCGGACCGGTCCACCGGGTCAAGGCCATGGGCCCCTGGCTGAACGTGCTGGACCCCGGCTTCAACCTGCATCTCCGGGAGGACCGCATCGCCACCGCCTGGGTGGTGCGGAAGCCTACGGCCGACGGCATCGTCACCTCGCTGGAGCTTTTCGACGGCGCCGGGGAGACCATCGCCTTCCTGTTCGGCCGCCGCAAGCCCTCCGAACCCGAACTGGAAGGCTGGCGCGCGCTGGTCGCCGGCCTCGCCACGCTGGAGCCGGCGCCATGACGACATGGCTGCCGGTGGCATTCTCCCTGGTGCTGGCGTCGATCGCCGCCGCCGCCGAACCGCCCGCGCGGATCGTCTCGGTCGGCGGCGCCATCACCGAGATCGTCAACGAGCTGGGCCTGGGCGATTCCCTGGTCGCCGTCGACAGCACCAGCCAGCACCCGCCGGCCATGCGGGCGCTGCCCCAGGTCGGGTACATGCGGGCGCTGTCCGCCGAAGGCGTCGCGGCGCTCCACCCCGACCTGGTGCTGCTGAGCGACAATGCCGGCCCGCCCCCGGTGATCGACCAGATCCGAAGCCTGGGCATTGCCTCCCGGATGGTCCCCGACCGGCCGACCGTGGAGGGCGTCGCGGAGAAGGTCCGCGCGGTCGGATCGTTCCTGGACCGGCAGGAGGAGGCTGAAGCCATGGCCCGTGACATCACCGAGGGAGTGGAGGCGGTCAGCGCCGTCGTCGCCGAGATTCCCGATCGCCCGCGCGTCCTTTTCCTGATGGGCCTGGGCCGGGGCGCCCCGACGGCGGCCGGACAGGACACCGCCGCCGACGCCATGATCCGGCTGGCGGGAGGGGTCAACGCCATGGAGGGATACGAGGGCTACAAACCCGCCTCGGGCGAAGCGATCCTGGCGGCGGCTCCCGACGTGCTGCTGCTGCCGTCCGACGCGGTGGAGGCCGCCGGCGGGCGCGAGGCGATCCTGGCGATGCCCCAGTTCGCCGGGACCCCGGCGGCACGGCACGGCCGCCTGGTCGCGATGGACACCCTCTACCTGCTGGGTTTCGGCCCCCGCCTTCCCCGCGCCGCCGCCGATCTCGCCCGGGCGCTGCACCCCGACCGGGCCGACGCGTTCCCGAAGCCGCCGGCGGACCGGTCGTGACCAGCCTGCCGGTGCGTGACGATCGGGCCGGCCTCGCGCAACCGGGCGTGCTGGCGCTGCTGGCGGCGCTGGCCTGCGCCGCCGCGGTGGCGAGCCTCGCCATCGGCGCCTCCGCCCTGTCGCCCGGAACCGTGCTCGCGGCGCTCTTCGGGGGCGACGTCGCCCCCCGGGACGCCGCGATCGTGCTTCAGCTCCGGCTGCCGCGCACGCTGCTGGGGTTCGGCGTCGGCGCGGCCCTGGCGGTCAGCGGCGCCATGATGCAGGGGCTGTTCCGCAACCCCCTCGCCGATCCGGCGCTGATCGGGATCTCCGGCGGTGCCGCCCTGGCCGCGGTCGCGGTGATCGTGCTGGGCGTCCCGGCCGCGGTCGCGGGGCTGGCCGGCCCCTTCGCCCTGCCGGCCGCAGCCTTCGCCGGCAGCCTCCTCACTATCCTGGCGGTCCAGCGGGTCGCGCGCGGCGACGGCAGGACCGACATCGCCACGCTGCTTCTGGCCGGCATCGCTGTCAACGCCATCGCCTCGGCGGGGACCGGCTACCTGGTCTTCGGCAGCGACGACCGGCAGATGCGCGACATCACCTTCTGGACCATGGGCTCGCTGGGCGGGGCCGCCTGGCCGGTGGTCCTCGCCCTGGCACCGTTCGCCCTGGGCGCCGTTCTGGCCGCCGGGCGCTGGGCCGGCGTGCTGGACGCCCTGCTGCTGGGCGAGCGGGAAGCGGCGCTGATGGGCTTCCGGGTCGAGCCGGCCAAGACCGGGATCGTGATCGTCTGCGCCGCGGCGGTCGGCGCCAGCGTCGCGGTCGCCGGGGTGATCGGCTTCGTCGGGCTGGTCGTGCCGCATCTTGTCCGCCTAGTCGCCGGGGCCGGGCACCGGCTGCTGCTGACGGCCTCGGCCCTGCTCGGCGGCACCCTGGTCCTGTTCGCCGACATCGTCGCGCGCACCGTCATGGCGCCGGCCGAGCTGCCGATCGGCCTGGTGACCGCCCTGATCGGCGGGCCGTTCTTCCTCTGGCTGCTGATCCGCCGACGGCGGGAGACCCTGTCATGATCCGGGCGACCGACGCGACGCTCAGGCGCCGCGGCCGGGTGCTGGTGGACCGGGTCTCCCTGGATCTCCGCCCCGGGACGCTGACGGCGGTGCTCGGGCCGAACGGCGCCGGCAAGTCGTCGCTGGTCCGGCTGCTGTCGGGCGAGGCCGCGCCCGACGCCGGCACCGTCACGCTCGACGGCCGCCCGCTGGGGGAGTGGGAGCCGGAAGAGCTGGCGCGCCGGCGCGCCGTGCTGTCCCAGTCGGTCACCCTGTCCTTCCCCCTCGGCGTGGGCGAGGTGGCGATGCTGGGCCGGGCGCCGCACCGGACCCGCGCGACCCGGACCGAAAGCCTGAAGGCGGTCGAGAGGGCCTTGCTCGCGGCCGACGCGCTGCACCTCGCCAAGCGCTCCTACCCGTCCCTGTCCGGCGGCGAGCAACAGCGGGTCCAGTTCGCCCGCGTGCTGGCCCAGCTGGACGACGGCGCCGACCCTTCTCCCCGCTACCTGATCCTGGACGAGCCGACTTCCAGCCTGGACATCCGCCACCAGGCCCAGCTTCTCGGGCTGGCCCATGGCTTGGCCCGCCGGGGCTGGGCGGTCATGGCGGTGCTGCACGACCCCAACCTCGCCGCCGTCCATGCCGACACCGTCGTCCTGATGCGCGACGGCCGCGTCCTGACGGCCGGCGCCCCCTGGACCGTGATGACTCCGGAATGCCTGACCGCCGCCTTCGACCATCCCGTGCTGGTGTCTCGGCGGGCCGACCAGGATCGGCCGCTGATCGTTCCCGCCGTCTAAATCTTTATTGCGCAGTATTGTCGACCGACCGGCCATCTCTTCGAAGCATGGCTGCCATTTCTTGGAACACTGCGCGTTCCAGAGCGTTGCTGGGCGACTGAAGGCGGGCATCTTCCGGCAAGGCGAAAGTGACATGAAGCTGTTTGAATGCGAGAGCTGCGGCCAGCCGCTCTATTTCGAAAATACGGTGTGCGAGAGCTGCGGCCATCGGCTGGGCTATGTTCCGGAAGTCAACAAGGTGACGGCGCTGGAGCCGGAAGGCGAGGCCTGGCGCGCGCTGGGCGCCCCCGGCACCTTGTACAAGTTCTGCCTGAACGCCGAGGTGGATGCCTGCAACTGGCTCCTCCCCGCCGATTCCGCCGAGCCGCACTGCGCCGCCTGCCGTCATAACCGGACCATCCCGGACATTTCCGACGCGGAGAACATGGCGCGCTGGCGCAAGCTGGAGATGGCCAAGCACCACCTGTTCTACACGATGCTGAAGCTGAAGCTGCCGATGAAGAACCGGACCGACGACCCGGAGGGCGGCCTCGCGTTCGATTTCCTGTCCGACCAGGTGGACGCCGACGGCAACGTGACCACGGTGCTGACCGGCCACGACAACGGCCTGATCACCATCAACGTCGCCGAGGCCGACGACGCCGAGCGCGAGAAGCGCCGCACCCAGATGCAGGAGCCCTACCGGACTCTGCTCGGCCATTTCCGCCACGAAGTCGGCCATTACTTCTGGGACAAGCTGGTCCGCGACGCGGGCGAGGAAAGCCTCGCCAAGTTCCGCGAGATGTTCGGCGACGAGCGGGCGGACTACGGGCAGGCGCTCCAGACCCACTACAACACCGGCGCCCCGGCCGACTGGCAGGAGAACTTCGTCAGCACCTACGCGACGGCCCACCCGTGGGAAGACTTCGCCGAGACCTGGGCGCACTACCTGCACATCGTCGACACGCTGGAGACGGCGCGCTCCTTCGGCATGAAGATCCGCCCCAGGATCCGCCTGGGCCACGAGCTTCAGGCCGAAGTGGACTTCGATCCGCACAAGGCGAAGGACATCGACGACCTGATCGACAACTGGCTGCCCCTGACCTACGCCGTCAACGCCCTCAACCGCAGCATGGGTCAGCCCGACCTCTACCCGTTCATCCTGTCCCCGGCGGTGATCGCGAAGCTGGGCTATATGCACGACCTGACGCACTGAACGACAGACTATCGGCCGGAACCGGGTTATCGGGGTCAGACCACCATTTCCCCTGAAAGCTGCCATTCAGGAAAGCTGGTGGGAAATGGTGGTCTGACCCCGATAACCCCCGTCGGCGATGTCAACGGTCGTTATCCCTCCTCTTCCCGCCCCGGCAGGGCATCGCCGTTGCCAACCGCTGCCAGCACCGGCCGGGAGTCCAGCAGGCCCGAAGCCTTCAGGTCCTCCAGGTTCGGCAAATCGCGCAGGCTCTCCAGGCCGAAATGGTCGAGGAAGCCGTCGGTCGTGATCCAGGTCAGCGGCCGGCCCGGCGTCTCGCGCCGCTTGCCGGGACGGATCCAGCCCGCCTCCATCAGGATGTCCAGCGTGCCCTTGCTGGTCGCGACGCCGCGGATGCTCTCGATCTCGGCGCGGGTCACCGGCTGGTGGTAGGCAATGATCGCCAGCGTCTCGACGGTCGCCCGCGACAGCTTCCGCTGCACCTCGGCATCCACCCGCAGCTTCTCGGCCAGATCCGGAGCCGTCCGGAAAGACCAGCGTCCGCCGATGCACACCAAGTTGATGCCCCGCTCGGCGTAATGCGCCGCCAGTTCGCCCAGCAGCGCGTCCACGTCGGTGCCCTGCCCCAGCCGGACCGCCAGGCTGCGGGCGTCCAAGGGTTCGGCCGAGGCGAACAGCAGGGCCTCCAGCAATCGGAGCTGCGGACTCATGAAGGCGACCGCACGCGGCGCAGATAAATGGGCGAGAACACGCCTTCCTGCCGAAGCTCCAACTTGCCGGCCTTGGTCAGCTCCAGGCTGGCGACGAAATGGGCGGCCAGGGCCGACCGGCTCAGCAGCGTGTCGCCGCCCGCCCCCGGCACGAAATTGGCGAGGTCCGTCCAGTCCGGCAGCCGGCCCAGCATCTCCGACAGGTGCTTCAGCGCGTCCTCCAGCGAATAGAGCTCGGTCGGCTGGATGCGCCAGGTGCCGAACTCCTCGCGCCGCTTGTGCTCGGTATAGGCCCTCAGCAAGTCGTAGAGCGACAGGTCGAAGATCGACCGGGTGACGATCCGGATGCCCTCCGGCGCGCCGCGCGCGAACACGTCGCGCCCCAGCCGGGGCCGGTCGAGCAGCTTGGCGCCCGCTTCCTGCATCGCCTCCAGCCGCTGGAGTTGGAAGGCCAGCGCCTGGGCAAGGTCCTCGCCGCTCGGCTCCTCCTCGTCCTGCTCGGGCAGCAGCAGCCGGGACTTGAGGTAGGCCAGCCACGCCGCCATGACCAGATAATCGGCCGCCAGCTCCAGCCGGATGCGCCGCGCCTCGGCGACGAACTCCAGGTACTGGTCGGCGAGCTGAAGGATGGAGATCCGGGTCAGGTCCACCTTCTGGTCGCGGGCCAGGGTCAGCAGCACGTCGATCGGCCCCTCGTACCCGTCGAGGTCGAGGACGAGCTGCCCTTCCGCTTCCAGGATCGCTTGGTCGGCCATGGGGCGTCAGCCGTGCCCGGTCACCAGGCCGAGCAGCCGGATGACATACTCGACCGGCGGCCCCAGCAGCCAGGGCAGCACGCTGAGGTTATAGCCGAGCTGGGTCCCGATCAGCGGCAGGATGAACAGCACGCCGATCAGGATGAACAGCCCATAGGGCTCGATCCGGGCGATCGGCATCGCGAGCTGGCGCGGCAGCAGCCCGACCGCGACCCGGCCGCCGTCCAGCGGCGGCAGCGGGATCATGTTGAAGACCGCCAGGATCACGTTGATCTGGACCGCGATCACCAGGCTCTGCTGGACCCACAGCAGGGCCTCGTCCGGCAGCAGCCCGACCCAGCGCAGCGCCCAGGCGGAGAAGAAGGCCAGGACGATGTTGATCGCCGGCCCCGCCAGCGCCACCAGCACCATGCCGTAGCGCGGGTTGCGCAGCCGCCTGAAATTGACCGGAACCGGCTTGGCCCAGCCGAACAGGAACGAGGTGGTGAAATACATGATCGCGGGCAGCACCACCGTGCCGAAAGGATCGACATGGCGCAGCGGGTTGAAGGTCACCCGCCCCAGCACCTTCGCCGTGTCGTCGCCCAGCTTCCACGCGACATAGCCGTGGGCCGCCTCGTGGAAGGTGATCGCCACGATGACCGGGATCACCCAGACCGACGCGTCGAACAGGAACTGCCCGATATCCGGCATCAGGCCACCAGGTCCGCGCCGGGATCCAGGGCATCGCCCTCCAGCAGCCCGTCCAGCCGCTCGCGCATGGCATCCACGTCGCCCCGCCCCGGCGGCTTCAGGAAGGTCAGCGCCCGCTCCCACCGGACGGCGGCGGCGTCGGTCAGCGGCGGCACCACGCCCAGCAGGTCGCGCATCTCCTCCAGCCTGCCGTTGCAGTGCAGGACCACGTCGCAGCCGGCCTCCAGGACCGCCACGGCGCGCTCCGCGACGGTGCCGGCCAGGGCCTCCATCGACAGGTCGTCGCAGAACAGCAGCCCGTCGAAGCCGATCTGCTCCCGGATCACCGACTGGATGACGATGCGCGACGTGCTCGCGGGGTCGACCGGGTCCAACTCCCGGTAGACCACGTGGGCGACCATGCCCAGCGGCATGTCCGACACCACCTCGAACGGCAGGAAGTCGCTGCGCGCCAGCTCCGCCCGGCCCGCCTCGACCAGCGGCTGCTCCAGGTGGCTGTCGCACAGCGCCCGGCCATGGCCCGGCAGGTGCTTGATCACCGGCAGCACGCCGCCGTCCAGCAGCCCGGTGCAGGAGATCCGGGCCAGGCTCGCGACCAGTTCCGGATCGTCCGAGAAGGCCCGGTCACCGATCACGTCGTGCGAGCCGTCCACCGGCACGTCGCACACCGGCGCGCAATCGACCGTGATGCCGACCTCGTGAAGCATCGCGGCCAGCAGCCGCGCGTTGAGCCACGCGGCCTCGGCCCCCGCCTCCGGGTCGCCGACCGCCAGGTCGCCGATCCGCCGGGCCGCCGGATGGGCAGCCCATTCCGGCGGGCGCATGCGCGCGACCCGGCCGCCCTCCTGGTCGATCAGCACCGGCGCGTCGGCCCGGCCGACCGAGGCGCGCAACTCCGCGACCAGGGCGCGGACCTGATCGCGGGACTGGCAGTTGCGGCGGAACAGGATGAAGCCGAACGGATCGGCGAGGCGGAAGAACTCCCGTTCCTCCTCGCTCAGGCTCAGGCCGGCACAGCCATAGACGACGGCGGCGGGACGCTTCCCGGAGAGAACGGACTTACTGGCGGACAATTATGCACCCGACGCTCTGGGCCTTCAGCGACGAACAGATCGACGAGGCGCGGGCCTCGTCCACCGGCCCGGCCTGCACCCGGTAATAGATCCCCTTGGCGCCCAGGTCGGCCCGGACATAGTTGACGCCCAGCCCTCCCAGGATCTCGGGATGGCGGCGCTGGAGCCGCTGGAACTCGGCCCGCGCGCCTTCCTCGGATTTCACCGAGGCGATCTGGAGACGGAAGCCGCCCCCGCCCGAAGATGCCGCGGGCGCCGGCGCTGCCGGCGGCGGCAGGGCCGCCGTCTGCGGGGGTGCCGGCGGCGGAGCAAGCGGCACCGGACGCGCCGCGGGAGCCGGCGCCGGCGGCGGTGCCGGAGCGGCGGCCACGGGCGGCGGAGGCGCCGGGATCGCGGCGGGCGGGACTTCCTCCGCCGGCCCCTCGTCCTCGACCAGACCCGGCTGCTCCGACGCCGCCATGTCCTGGGACAGCGGCACCGGCGCGCCAGTCGCGGCCGGCGGAAGCTGCGGGACCGGCTCCGGCGCCGCCTGCGGGGGTTCGGGGCGCGGCAGCGGCGATTCCGGCGGGGGCAGCAGCCGTTCGACCGCCGCGGTCTCCGTATTGCCGGTCTCGGCCTTCAGCCGGTCGTAGATCAGCTTGTCCTGGTGCGGCACGGCCATGCCGCCGGGCTGGTCCGGGCGCATCTTGACCGGGGACCCGTCGGCCTTGATCAGCGGCATGCCGCCGTCGGTGGCGCCGTCCTGGCCGCCGGTATAGGTCAGCCAGACGATGGCGAAGAACAGCACCAGCCCCACGCCGGCCAGGATCGGCGCCAGCAGCCGGCGCCGGCCCCGCGCGGGCTGGGCGTCCGGGTTGGGCCGGTAGGAGCCGCGCTGGTAGACCCGCGGCTCCACCCGCAGGTCGCGGGGCATGTACCGGGCATCCTCGGCGTCGGGACCGTCGCCCGCGGCATATTCGTCCCGGCCATCGCCCTCCGGGCCATGGTCGTCCCGGCCGTAGGGGTCTCGGCGATCGTACTGGCTCATCCGCGCAGTTCCTCGACAGGCTCCACTCCCATCACACCCAGACCGGATGCGATCACGATCGACACCGCCTTGATCAGCGCCAGCCGGGCGGTGGTCAGCTCAGGGTCTTCATCGAGCAGGAAACGCATGGTCGTGTCGTCCTTGCCCTTGTTCCACAATCCGTGGAAGGCCGCCGCGAGGTCGTAGAGATAGAACGCGACGCGGTGCGCCTCGTGGGCTTGCGCCGCCGACTCCACGATGCGCGGCCAGTTCGCCATCAGCTTGACCAGCGCCAGCTCCTCGGGCGCCTCCAGCCGGGACAGGTTGGCCGTCGCCGCCAAGTCGTCGGAACTCAGGCTGCGCGCCGGATCGGCTTCCTTGGCGTGACGCAGCACGGAGCAGCAGCGGGCATGGGCATACTGGACATAGAAGACCGGGTTGTCCTTGGACTGCTCGGTCACCTTGGCGAAGTCGAACTCCAGCGTCTGGTCGTTGCGCCGGGTCAGCATGATGAAGCGGACCACGTCGCGGCCGACCTGGTCGATCACGTCGCGCAGGGTCACGAAGGTGCCCGCGCGCTTCGACATCTTGACCGGCTCGCCGTTCTGGAGCAGGTGGACCAGCTGGCAGATCTTGGCATCCAGGGAGCCCTGCCCGCCGGTCACCGCCGTGGTCGCCGCCTGCATCCGCTTGACGTAGCCGCCATGGTCGGCGCCCAGCACATCGATCAGGATCGGGCTGCCCCGGCGGAACTTGTCCAGATGGTAGGCGATGTCGTTGGCGAAATAGGTCCAGCTCCCGTCCGACTTCTTCAGCGGACGGTCCACGTCGTCGCCGAACTGGGTGGCGCGGAACAGCGTCTGTGGGCGCGGCTCCCAGTCCTCGGGCTTCTTGCCCTTGGGCGGCTCCAGCACGCCGGTATAGATCAGCCCCTGGTCGACCAGCGACTGGTAGGCGTCCTCCACCGCGCCGCTGGCGATCAGGTTCCGCTCGGACGAGAAGACCTGGCGGCGCACGCCGAGCGCGTCCAGGTCGTCCTTGATCCCGGCCAGGATCCGCTCGATCGCGAAGTCGCGCACGGCGGGCAGCCATTCCGATTCGGGAGCGTCGAGCCATTTCGGCCCGTCCCGTTCGGCCAGCTCGGCGCCGACGTCCTTCAGGTACTCGCCGGGATACATGCCGGCCGGGATCTCGACCGTCTCGCCCAGCGCCTCCCGGTAGCGCAGGTAGGTCGAGCGGCCCAGCACCTCGACCTGCGCTCCGGCGTCGTTGATGTAGTATTCGCGGGTGACGGTGTAGCCCGCCTTCTCCAGCAGGGACGCCAGCGCGTCGCCGACCACCGCGCCGCGCGCGTGGGCCGCGTGCAGCGGGCCGGTCGGGTTGGCCGAGACATACTCGACATTGACCGCCGATCCGGCGCCCACGCTGCTGTTGCCGTAGGTGACGCCCGCCACCAGGATGTCGCCGACCCGCTGGCGCCAGGTGTCGTCGGACAGGCGCAGGTTCACGAAGCCGGGTCCCGCGATCTCGACCGAGACGACGTCGGCCAAGCCCTTCAGCCGCTCCACCAGCATGTCCGCGATCTCGCGCGGCTTCAATCCTGCCTGCTTGGCCAGGACCAGGGCGGCGTTGGTGGACAGGTCGCCGTGGGAGGCGTCGCGCGGCGGCTCCACCGTCACCTTGGACAGGTCGAGCCCGCCCGGAAGCTGCCCGCGTGCCGCGAGGTCATCCAGGATGACGCGAAGGTCTTTGGCGAACTCGTTGAACAGATTCATCAGGTCTTGGATTCCATGTCGAACATCCGCTCGTACTCCGCCAGGGCGAAGCGATCGGTCATGCCTGCAATATAATCGGCCACCAGCCGGGCGCGCGATCTTTCGTCGTTGCCGCCCAACGCGGCCAGGTCGGCCTGCCACTCCGTCGGAAGGCATTCCGGCTCGGCCATGAACAGCGAGAACAGCTCGGAGACCACGCGCCGCGTCTTGCTGGTGACGCGGTTCACTTTGTAATGCCGGTACATGCGCTGTTTCAGGAATCCGCGCAAGACCCGATCATGCTCGCGCATCCCGTCGCTGAAGGCGACCATGGCGCGGGGCGCCGAGCGCACCTCGGCGGCGGAGCACGGCCTGACCTCGGCGATCCGCCGCCGGGTCTCGGCGATCAGGTCGGTCACCATGTGGTCGATCATGCGCCGGATCGTCTCGTGGACCAGCCGCGTCCGGTCCAGGCCCGGATAGCGATCATGCAGGCCCCGGATGATGCCGCCCAGAAGCGGCAGCTCCGCGATCTCCTCCAGCGTGAACAGGCCGGCCCGCACCCCGTCGTCGATGTCGTGGTTGTTGTAGGCGATGTCGTCCGCCAGCGCCGCGACCTGCGCCTCCATGCCGGGATTGGTGCCCAGTTCCAGGTCCAGCTCCTGCTGGAACTCGCGGATCGTCGTCGGCAGGGTATGGCCGGGAAGCTCGGGCAGCAGCGGGCCGTTGTGCTTGACCACGCCCTCCAGCGTCTCCCAGGTCAGGTTCAGCCCGTCGAACTCGGCGTAGCGGCGCTCCAGCCGGGTCAGGATACGCAGCGTCTGGTCGTTGTGGCTGAAGCCGCCATAGGGCTTCATGGCCTCGTTCAGCGCCTCCTCCCCGGCATGGCCGAAGCAGGTGTGGCCAAGGTCGTGGGCGAGCGCCACCGCCTCCGCCAGATCCTCGTTCAGGCCCAGGGTGCGGCTGACCGAGCGGGCGATCTGGGCGACCTCCAGGCTGTGGGTCAGGCGGGTGCGGTAATAGTCGCCCTCGTGGTAGACGAAGACCTGCGTCTTGTATTTCAGCTTGCGGAACGCGCCGGAATGGATGATGCGGTCGCGGTCGCGCTGGAATACCGACCGCGTCGGGCTCTCCGGCTCGGGCTTCAGCCGGCCGCGGGTAAGCTCCGGTCGGCACGCATAGGCGGCCGGTCCCGGTTCGGCGTTCCGGAGAAGGGATTGATCGGCGATCATGCCCGGACACTACCGATAGTGCGGTTCATATTTCAATCACCATCGCGACCTATTGACCTGCCGTGTCGCCGGCCCTTTGAAGAGACGACTTGGTCTGCTTACATAGGGTCAAACGTAACTCCCCGACATGGGCATTTTTCAGGCCCGCTTTCGACCGACCTCCCGCGGAGAACGCGCGGAACCCAAGGAGAAGACCATGACCGACACGGCGCTCGACACACCGCAGACCGACTCAGCCGCCGCCGTCGCTCCGGGTGGACGGTCCCTGTCCATCTCCGACAGCGCAGCCAGGCGGGTCGCCGTGCTCCGCCAAATGGAAGGCGACGACGCCCTGATGCTCCGCGTCACGGTATCCGGCGGCGGCTGCTCGGGCTTCCAGTACGGCTTCGGCTTCGACAAGACCGTCAACGAGGACGACCACGTGTTCGAGCACCTGGGAACCTCGGTCGTGACCGACGACGTCTCCCTCGACCTGCTGAACGGCTCGATCATCGACTTCGTCGAGGACCTGATGGGCGCCAGCTTCCAGATCAAGAACCCCAACGCCACCGCCTCGTGCGGCTGCGGCTCGTCCTTCGCGGTGTGATGCGGTCCGGCGGCCGACCCGAAGGCCTGGATCTGCTCAGGGCTTCGCTCCCCGAACCGACCTTGCCAGGCTTCCGGGAAGAAGCGCGGCGGCAGGCCGCCTTGCTCAGGGGAGCGCCAGAGCAAGCTGATGCCCTCGACTTCATCGAAGCGAATGCCGACCTGGGCGACTGGACATGATGAAGCGCGGGCAGGCGTCCGAAGTCCTCGGATAGGTTCCGGCACGCTGGTGCCGTCCGGTTCGCCGTAGGTCGGCCTTGGCCGACGAGCGAAGCAGGACCTTCGGGAACAGTCAGTGCATTGTTTTTAAACATTTTCTACGGTAAAGTTGGAAAATCACCAGCACCGTAGAAATTCGGGCGCCATGCCGTAACAGGGGCAAAAGGCCGGGCGGGGAGCGAGTTACAGCTGTGCCCGATCAGGTCGATCCGGCCGGGGCAGCCGGGCCGATGCGTTGGGCCTCGGCCCAACCTACGATCGACGGCCCGCATCACCTCCGCCCTGCATCGAACCGTAGGTTGGGCCGTGGCCCGACGCATCGCGACGAATGGAACGGCAGGCTGCATTCGCTGCTCAAGGCCGCTTCATCGCCCGGCCTTTTGCCCCTATTACCAAGGCAAGGATCACCAAGGAAAACTCGCCCATGAAAATCGCCACCTGGAACGTCAACTCCGTGAAAGCCCGCTTGCCCAACGTGCTGGCGTGGCTGGAGCGCGCGGCCCCCGACGTCGTCCTGTTCCAGGAGATCAAGTGCGAGACCGCCTCCTTCCCCAAGCAGGATTTCGAGGCGCTGGGCTATCGCTGCGCCGTCGTCGGGCAGAAGAGCTACAACGGCGTGGCATTGCTGTCGAAGCAGCCGGCCGAGGACGTGCTGGACCACCTGCCCGGCGATTCCGAGGACACCCAGGGCCGCTATGTCGAAGCCACCGTGGCCGGCGTCCGCATCGCCTCGCTCTACCTGCCCAACGGCAATCCCGTCGGGACCGAGAAGTACCCGTACAAGCTCCGTTGGATGGAACGCCTGCGCCGTCACGCGGCGGAACTGCTCAAGACCGAGCAGCCCTTCGTGCTGGGGGGAGACTACAACGTCATCCCCGCCCCCGAGGACGTCTACGACCCGCAGGCGTGGGAAACCGACGCCCTGTTCCGCCCCGAGACCCGCGCCCAGTTCCGCGCCCTGCTCAACCTGGGTCTGACCGAGGCCTTCCGCGCGGTGCATCCCGACGAACCCCGCGCCTATACCTTCTGGGACTATCAGGCCGGCCGCTGGCCGCGCGACCAGGGCATCCGCATCGACCATTTCCTGCTGTCGCCCCAGGCGGCCGACCGCCTCGCCGATTGCCGGATCGACCGCGGCCCGCGCGGCGAGGAGAAAGCGTCGGACCACACCCCGGTCGTCCTGGAACTGGCGGACTGAAGCCGGAAAGATGCCTCAACCGTAGGTCGGCTAGAGCGAAGCGGCAGCCGACAAACAGGCGCGTCGATGTCGGGTGCCGCTTCGCTTTACCCGACCTACGGCCCCTCCGGTCACCCCTCCTGGAAGGTGTCGCACGAGGTCGGAGCTCCCGACTCAAGCCCGCGGCGGAACCACTCGACCCGCTGGGCCGAGCTGCCGTGGGTGAACGAGTCGGGCGTGACCCTGCCGGTCGCCCGCTCCTGCAGGCGGTCGTCGCCGACGGCACTGGCAGCGTTCAGCGCCTCGTCGATGTCGCCCGGCTCCAGGATCTGCCCCTGCTGGGCCAGGTGGAAGGCCCAGATGCCGGCGAAGCAGTCGGCCTGGAGCTCCAGGCGGACCGACAGCGCGTTGGCGTCGCCGCGCGACGACTGACGCTGGGCCGCCTGCACGTCGCCGGAGACGCCCAGCAGGTTCTGGACATGGTGCCCGACCTCGTGGGCGACCACATAGGCCTGGGCGAAGTCGCCCGGCGCTCCCATCCGGGTGCGCAGGTCCCGGTAGAAGCTCAGGTCGATATAGAGCTTGCGGTCGGCCGGGCAGTAGAACGGCCCCATGGCCGCCTGGGCGAAGCCGCAGGCCGACTGGACCGCCCCGCTGAACAGCACCAGCACCGGCTCCTCGTAGCGCCGGCCGGACTGGGCGAAGATGTCGCCCCAGACGTCTTCCGTCTCCGCCAGCACGACGCTGACGAAGTCGGCGAGATCCTGGTCGCCGCCCGACCTCGGTCCCGGAGCCGTCCCCATGCGCGGCTGCGGCGCCTCGACATAGCCTCCGCCGGGTCCTCCGCCGGAGCCACCGTTCAGCAGGAAACTGGGATCGAAGCCGAACACGAGCCCGAGCAGAAGGATCACCACCGTCCCCACGAGGCCGAAGCCGCCGCGCCGCATCCCCCGGCCGCCGAGCATCCCGCCCGGCAGGCCCGACCCGGACACCGGACCCGTGCCGCGCCGGTCCTCGATATTGTCACTCTGCCGGCGCCCACGCCACTGCATCCGATTTCCCCCCACATGATTGAATGACCGGTCAAGAACGTTGAAGAAGAACGACCCAAGGGGCAAAAAGGGTTCAACGCCCGAAGGGTGATAATTTTCGGCGACGCCGAGCCGGATTGACGGAGGAAGCGATGGTCTTGACGGGAGGGTGCCTGTGCGGCGCCGTGCGCTACCGTATCGACGGCGAACTCACGGCGGAGGGAGCGGGGTTCTGCCACTGCAGCCTCTGCCGCCGCGCGAGCGGCGCGCCCGCGGTCGCCTGGGGAACCTGGCGGACTCCGGATTTCCGCTTCACCGGCGGCGAGCCCGCCGAGTACCGATCCTCGCCCAAGGGGATCCGGCGGTTCTGTCCGACCTGCGGTTCCCAGCTCACCTTCCACTATACCGAAGGCCCCGAAAACATCGACGTGACCCTGGCGACCCTCGACGATCCGGGCGCGGTCAAGCCGCAGTACCATGTCTGGTGCGGCGGCGCCGTTCCGGCCCTGGACGTGAGCGCTGATTTGCCACGGTATGCCGAAGGCGGCAGCGATTTCACCCCGTATTGAAAGCTCCTATACCGACTGGTGCATGCAGTCCGGCGTCGGCAATTCGGGATCTGTTCAGTTGAGGCGACACTTCATCAGGAAGGCTCCGGATCGGCGCGAGATCGCCTTGATGCTGTCGGCGCTGGAGAAGCAGGCGAAAGAGGCCGCTTCGCTCGCCGACCGGGCCCACGGCGAAGCCAGCCGCGACTCGTACACCGCCTATTTCCGTTTCCGGGCCAAGGTGGACGAAGTCCAGGCGCTGATCGCCCTGATCGAGGAGCGGCTGGGCCGCATGGAGGATGACCAGGCGGAGGAGCTGCGGGAGCAGTTCAGGCGGCTCGACGCCGCCGTCCTCGTCATGCTGGTCCGGACCAGCACCCGCTTCTATGCCCTGATGGAGAAATCCAACGCCCTGCCGCTGGGCGCCCGCGAGCTGTTCCTGCCGGAACTGCGGACCCTGTCGGAAGTCCGCGACCGGGTGACCGCGCAGCCGGAGCACGCGGCGCTCCAGGCCGCCGGCCTGCTGGAAGCGTTGGAGCTTGCGCTCGGGATGGTCGAGGGTCTGGTCGCCCGGGCGCCCAGCCTGCCCGACTTCAGCCAGCCCGACTTCAGCCAGCCCGGGCGGCGGCGCTGAGCGGGACCGTCGCCTCGCCGATCGGGCCGACGACCGCCTCCAGGAACTTGAGCAGGCACTGGTCGTGCCACGGATCGGCACCCGCGCCGTGGAACCCGACATGGCCGCCGCCGCGCGGCAGCAGCGGAGTCAGCTTCGGGTTGGAGCTCCAGTCGAAGCCGAGATAGGCGTCGGCCGGGATCCAGGGGTCGTCCAGCGCGTGGATGACCAGCGTCGGCACCTTGATGCCGCCCATGAACCGGACGGCGGAATTCACCTGGTGGTATTCGTCGGCGCTGCGCCAGCCGTTCCGCGGCGCGGTGAAGCGGTCGTCGAACTCGTGGCAGTTGCGCACCTCGCGGACGGCCGCCTTGTAGTGCTCCGGGATCGGCATGCCCAGCACTTCCTCCTTCATGCGGGCGACGACCCGGCGATGATAGAAGAAGTTGCGACGGCTCATCATGCGCCGGCTGGTCTCGGCCAGGTCGATCGGCGCCGACACCGCCGCGGCGGCGACCACCCCGGCGGGCGTCCCCTCGCCCAGCAGCTTCAGCGTCACGTTGGCGCCCAGCGAGTAGCCGACCAGCACGATGCCCGACCGGGTCAGCGGCTCGGGGATCTGCGCCAGCACGCTCCGCAGGTCCTCCGTCCGGCCGGCGTGGTACTGCTCCTGGCAGAACGGGCGCGACGGTCCCGCCCCGCGCAGGTTGACGCGCAGCACCCTCATGCCCCGGCGCAGCAGGACGGCTGCCGTGGCGCGCATGTAGTGGCTCTCGACGCAGCCGGTCAGCCCATGGACCAGGACGGCCAGCGGCAGGTTTCCCGCCGGCTCCTCCGGCCGGTTCAACGTCGCATGGAGCACGTCGCCCGTGGCGTCCGGCATGCGGAAGCGCATCAGCTTCTGCGGGTGGTCCTCCGGCCGGTAGCGCTGCCGCATCAGCACGCTGCGCACGGTCTGGAGGTCGGCGCCCCACCAGGGAGCACGCGGCGAGAAGGACGGGAAGTCGAACGGAGTCGCGGCCACCGCGGACATCAGGTCCACGGGCTCGGTCCCGCCGCGGGTTTCCACCGCGGGTTCAGCGGTCGTCGGGTTCGGAGGAATACTGTTCATAGGAGCGGTGCAGTGCGGCATAGAAGGGGTTGGTGTCGATGAACTTCATCATGGCTTTCAGGTTGGCCTTGTCGCCCTGAATCCATTGGTCGGCCGCCTGCTGGTGCTCGGGATGGATCGACAGGAGGTAGAATGCCGCCTGATCGACCGACATCATCTCCTCTTCGCCCAATTTTTCCAGGATGGCGCCGATATGGAGCGGCAGCACGGCGATGAACGGAATGTCGCCGCGGCTGTCCGGGTCCTGCCGGTTCCGGTCGAAGGCCTTGCGCAGCCGCTCGATGATCTGGAAGAACACCGCGCGGCGCTGCTTCCATGTCGGCTCTTCGGCCAGAATTTCAACCAGGCTGTCGAAAAGGCGGGTCTGGTCGTCGTCGAAGCCCTCGCAGGCCGATTGCGCCGGCCTCGGTATCGGAAATGCTGTCATGGGTGCTCCCGTCCCTCAGACGAGGAAATCGCGGACAGCCGCGATCTGGTCGTCCGACATGAGCGGCGGAGCATGCCCGACGCCGGCGAATTCCACCAGCTTAGCGCGCGGGCCGCGCACCGTCATCTCGCGGGCCGTGTCCGCCGTCAGCAACGCGCTCTCGGCGCCGCGCAGGAGCAGCGTCGGGCAGGCGATGCGGTCATAGAGCGGCCAGAGATCGACATCCTTGGCCGGCCCCGCCGCCGCCATGGCGGCGCCGATGGCGGGATCGTAGCCGAGCCTCAGCCTGCCGTCGTCGCCGCGCCGCGCCTCCACCTCGGCGAGCCGGCGCCACTGCGCGTCGGTCACCGGCGCATAGCCGGTCAGCCGCGCCCGCAGTTCCCTCTCGACATCGGCGACATCGTCGAACGCCGGATGCTCCGACACATAGGCATTGATCGCCTGCAGCGCCGTCCCCGGGATGAAGGCCCCGACATCGTTGACCACCAGCCGCGCCACCGGCGTGTCGTGCTGGGCCGCCAGCATCATCCCGATGATGCCTCCCATCGAGGTCCCGACCCAGTCCACCCTCTCCACGTCCAGCCGGGCGACCAGCGCCGTCATGTCGGCGAGGTACTGGGGAAAGCCATAGGACGCCGCAACCGGCAGCCACCCGCTCCGCCCGCGTCCCGCGACGTCGGGGCAGACCACCCGGAAGCCCTGCGCCGCCAGCACCGGCGCCACCCAGTCGAAGTCGTGGGAGTTGCGGGTCAGCCCGTGGACGCAGACGACCGTCCGGTCGGAACGCTCCGGTCCCCACTCGGTGTAGTTGATCCGGTGAAAGCCGGCGACGTTCAGCCCGCGAAGGCTCTTTTCTCGATAAGCGTGCATACATAAAAACGTAGCACACCGGCGCCGCCGTTCCAACGCCGCCGCGATGCCTCACGCACGCGGGTGCGTGTCAGTGCCGAGGTTTGCCGGCGGACAGTTCGTCGAGCGAGGACGCCGTCATGGCCCGGCGGAACAGGCGGTCCATTTCCTCCGGCTCGGCCCTGCGGACGCGATCCTCCACCTCGGGCGGAACCGGTCCGAACCGCGACTCAAGAAACATCAGGATCGTGTCGGCCTTGCCCTTGGCGAAGCCCTTCTCCACGCCGATGGCGATCCCCTTCTCCTCGCCCTGGCGGAGCCATTCCTGTGCAGCGAGCGAAACCAATTCCCCCTCCCGGTCCGGATTGACCCGACGCGCCACCCTGGACAGCAGATCCGCCGTGATGGCCGGGTACATCAGGATCATATAGCGGATCAATTGCTCCTCAAAGGTCGTTCCGCTGCGCAGCGCGGACAGGATCTCCGCCAGCAGCGCCTCCGGATCGCCGGGGCGGAACACGTGCTTGAGCGCCAGCAGCCCGGCACGGACCTCATCGTCGGACGACAGCTCGGCGTCGGGGATCGGACCGAGGTCGCACAGGATGTACCCCATGTCTGCCGGCATCTGCTTCAGGTCCTCGTCGGCATCCAGGCAGGACGTTATCGACGTCGGCACGTTCCACGGTCCCCTGCCATGGTAGAACACCATCGGGATGATCGGCGGCAGCCGAAGCTTGCCCCGGCCGGCCGCCTCGGCGAAGCGGCGCCAGATTTCCGCCCGGTACCGCAGCACCTGGATCGGCGTGAAGGGGTCGGGAAAGCTCTTGTGCTCGATTAGGATGTAGAGCAGCGCGAACCCGCCGGCGCGCAGCGCGACGCTGAACAGCCTGTCGCTCTGGCTCGGGTTCAGCTCCGGATCGACGAAGGTGCCGTCCAGCAGCGTCGGCGACTCGTCGGCCAGCCGCGCAACGATGTCAGGTGGCAGAAAATCGCGGATCAGGACGCCGGCCCGCACCGGATCGTCGATCAGGGCGCGGAACAGCGAATCGTGGACGGCGGACATCGGGTGGCGCATACCATGGCAGGAGGCGGGCGGCGGATGGAACCCGTTTTCCGTCTGCCCGCCCATGCGGCATGATGCCGGCCCTGCCGCCGCCCTACTCGGCGGCGGCGCTCAGGAACGGGGCCGGCTCCATCTCGGCCGTCGGCAGGAAGGCGCCGTCGCCGACCTCCACGAAGCGGTCGGGGCAGAAGCCGTTGAAGTCGGTGCGCAGTTCCAGCGTATAGGCTCCGGCCTGCCCGATCTCGATGTAGTCGCCCTCCCGCACGTCGGCCGCCAGCCGGTACGGGCCTTCCATCACGTCGACCGCGTCGCAGGTCGGCCCGAACAGGCTGAACTCCCCCAGGTCATGCTCAAGCACCTCGACCCGGTCCCCGACGGGCCGCAGCACGCGCATGGGAAAGCGCAGCCCGGCATATTTCAGGTCGGACAGGCTGCCGTAGACGCCGTCGTTGATGTACAGGAAATTGTCGCGCCGTAGCTCGACGCGGACCACCAGCGACGCGCCGGCGGCGACCAGCGCCCGGCCGGGCTCGCACCACAGTTCGCACCCCACCGGAAGCTCCATCCCGGCCAGCCCGGCCCGGATCGCGGCGACATAGTCCTCCAGCGGCGGCGGGTGCAGGCCGACATAAGCGACGGGAAAGCCGCCGCCCACGTCGATCACGCTCAGCGGCACCCCGGCGAGGTCGAGCGTGTGCGCCGCGAGCCGCAGCGCCGCCGTGTAGGAACCGGGCGTCAGGCACTGCGAGCCGACATGGAACGACAGGCCGACCCGGCACCCCGCCCCGTGGGCCTGCCTGAGCAACGCCGCGGCCTGCGCCGGGGACGTCCCGAACTTGCCGCCGAGATCGTAGACCGCGGCGCCGCGCGCCGTCGCCAGCCGGACCACGATCACCATGTCGCTGGCCCCGCCCGTCTCGGCCAGCACCTTGGCGAGTTCGTCGGCATGGTCCACCACGAAATGCCGGACGCCGTGCCGACCATAGGCCGCGCGGATGCCGCCCCGCTGCTTGACCGGATGCATGAAATAGGAGGTGGTGTCGGCGAAGCGCTCGGCGACGACCGCGATCTCCGGCAGCGACGCGGTGTCGAAGTGGCGGATGCCGCCCTCGTACAGGGCGTCCAGGAACGCCGGCTCCGCGTTGCATTTGACCGCATAAAGGACCTTGCCGGGGAACGTCTCGACGAAGTGCCGGGCCGCTTCCCTCAGGACGTGCGGGCGGATGCAATAGACCGGCTGTTCCGGCCGAAGCGCCGCGACCATGGCGGCCGCATCCTCGTAAGCCGTATGCTCATGGGTGGCGTGCTCATGCGCGGCAAGGGGAGCGGTGAAGGGCAAAGACATGGGCGCTTGTTCCATCATTCAAGATGTACTGGGAAAATGCACTGTCGATGACGGAAAGAGCCGACCGTCACCTGCCTCGCCCGCCACGGGAGCGATATTGATCGCTTTATGATTTTTCCAGGGTAAAGACTCAGTTAACGATGTCACTTCCCTGCATTTATACTTCATTTTAAACAGGGGTTGCCGCTTCTCTTCGGTGCAGGCATGGCTTGACAGCCGGGATCGCCATGCTGCAATGCAGCCGTTTCCGTGAGGCCCGCCGGGTGCTACAAGGACGCCACCCCGCCGACCGGATGCCCGATCCGGCGAAGGCACGGCCAAGGCCAAGAAAATCAGGAGGATCGATCGTGGCACCGCAAACCCTCACCCTCACCCTGGACCCGCACGCGCTGGCGCGGGAGCTGTCGGGCAAGCTGCTGATCGACGGGGAACTGGTGCCCGCGCGTTCCGGCAAGACATTCGCCGTGGTCAATCCCGCCACCGGCGAAACCATCGCGGACGCGGCGGAGGGCGAGGCGACCGACGTGGACATCGCGGTCCAATCGGCCCACGCCGCGCAGAAGCCCTGGTCGAAGCTGACCGCCCGCGAGCGCGGCCGCCTTGTCACCGAATGCGGCCGCCGCCTGACCGAGCATGCCGAGGAGCTGGCCCGCCTGGTGGCGCTGGAGACCGGCAAGGCGCTGCGCACCGAGAGCCGGGTCGAATCCGGCGTGCTGGCCGACGCCTTCATCTTCTACGGCGGCCTGGGCTCGGAGCTTAAGGGCGAATCCGTTCCCTTCAATCCGAAGATGCTGACCGTCACCCAGCGCGACCCGATCGGCGTGATCGGCGCCATCATCCCGTGGAACGTCCCGATGATGCTGATGGCGCTGAAGATCGCGCCGGCGCTGGTCGCGGGCAACACGGTGGTGGTCAAGTCGGCGGAGGAGGCGCCGCTCGCCGTGCTGCGCACCTGCCAGATCATGAACACGATCCTGCCCAAGGGCGTCTTCAACATCCTGTCCGGCCAGGGGCCGGAATGCGGCGGACCGCTGGTCGCCCACCCCAAGGTCGGCAAGGTCACCTTCACCGGCTCTGTCGAGACCGGCAAGATCATCTACCGGGCGGCGGCCGAGAAGCTGATCCCGGTCACGCTGGAGCTGGGCGGCAAGAGCCCCATGATCGTGATGGGCGACGCCGACCTGGACAAGGCGATCGACGGCGCCGTCGCCGGCATGCGCTTCACCCGCCAGGGGCAGAGCTGCACGGCGGCCAGCCGCATCTTCGTCCATGACAGCGTCCATGACGAGTTCGTCAGCCGCCTGAAGGCCCGCGTCGACGCCATGAAGATGGGCGACCCGCTGGACGAGGCCACCGACATCGGCACCATCGTCTCGCCCCAGCAGTTCGAGAAGGTGAACTCCTACATCGAGCTCGGCACCGGCACGTCCGGAGCCACCGCGCACGCCTGCTCGGCCATGCCGGACGACCCCAGGCTCGCCAAGGGCCTGTTCGTCCGCCCGGTGATCTTCACCGGCCTCGGCAACGACAGCCGGCTGGCGCGGGAGGAGATCTTCGGCCCGGTCACCTGCATCATCCGCTTCACCGACTACGACAGCGCGATCGAGCAGGCCAACGACAGCGAGTACGGGCTTGCCGCCACCATCTGGACCCGCGACCTGCGCACCGCGCTGGACGCCACCCAGCGGCTGGAAGCCGGCTTCGTCCAGGTCAACCAGAACCTCGTGGTCCAGCCCGGCCTCAGCTACGGCGGCGTGAAGCATTCCGGACTCGGCAAGGAGGCTTCCCTGGAGGCCATGCTGGAACATTTCACCCACAAGAAGACGATCATCCTGAACATGGGCTGAGACGGGGAAGGCGGCGATGCGGCGGTTACGGCGGACGGTCCTGGCAATCCTGGCGATCGTCGTCGCCGTCCCGCTGCTCGGCGTTCCGGCGGCCTGGCTGTGGCTCCGCTCCGGCCTGCCCGACCTGGAAGGCACCGTGGCGCTGCCCGGCCTCGTGTCGACGGTGGAGATCGCGCGCGACGCCAACGCGGTCCCCCACATCTTCGCGCAGACCCAGGAGGACGCCTATTTCGCCCTGGGCTACGTCCATGCCCAGGACCGGCTGTGGCAGATGGACCTGAACCGCCGGATCGGCGCCGGCCGGCTGTCCGAACTGATCGGGGCCGGCGGCCTGCGCTATGACAAGCTGATGCGGACCCTGGGATTCTACCGCGACGCCGAGGCCAGCGTCCGTGCCCTGGCGCCGGAGGTGCGGCTGGCGCTGGAATCCTACGCCGCCGGGGTCAACGCCTGGCTCGACGACCGGAGCGGCCCCCTCCCGATCGAGTTCCAGGTCCTCCGCTACGCGCCGGAACCCTGGCGCCCGGCCGACAGCATCGTCTGGGGCAAGCTGATGGCGCTCCAGCTCAGCGGCAACTACACCGAGGAACTGCTGCGCGCCCGGATGATGCAGCGCCTGCCGCCCGAGCGCATCCGCGACCTGTATCCCGACTATCCCCCCTCGGCCCCGGTCACCCTGACCGCCGGCCTGCCCGACCTGGACTTCGGCCGGCTGGCCGCCGCCCTGCCGCCGCCGCTCGGCCCGGCGACCGCGTCGAACGAATGGGTGGTCGCGGGCGGGCGGACCGGCACCGGCCTGCCCGTCCTGGCCAACGACCCTCACCTCCAGCTCGGCGCCCCGATCCTCTGGTACCTGGCCCGGATCGAGGCGCCCGGCTTCTCGGTCACCGGCGCCACGGTGCCCGGCGTGCCGTTCCACCTGCTCGGCCGCAACGACCGCATCTCCTGGGGCTTCACCACCACCGGCGGCGACGTCCAGGATCTCTTCGTCGAACGGCTCGACCCCGCCGATCCTTCGCGGTACCTGACGCCCGACGGCCCCGAACCCTTCATCCGGCGCGAGGAGACCATCCGGGTCAAGGACGCGCCGGACGAGATGCTGACCGTCCGCACCACCCGGCACGGCCCCGTGCTGTCCGACATCGACCCGGAAGCCCTCGGCGCCGCTCCCGAGGGCCATGTCGTCGCCCTGGCCTTCACCGGCCTCAGCGACCGCGACACGACGCCGGAAGCGCTCTACCGCCTCGCCCGCGCGCCCGACTGGGAGGGCTTCAAGGCGGCGCTCCGGCACTTCCAGGCGCCGCTCCAGAACATCGTCTACGCCGACATCCAGGGCAATATCGGCTTCTACACCCCCGGACTGGTGCCGATCCGCCGCAAGGGCGACGGCAGCCTGCCGGTGCCCGGCTGGACCGACGAGTATGGCTGGACCGGCGCCGTCCCGTTCGATCGGATGCCGCAGTCGTTCAACCCGCCGGCCGGGCGGATCGTCAACGCCAACAACCGCATCGTCGGCCCGGATTATCCGCATTTCCTGACCAACCGCTGGGAAGACTGGTACCGCGCCGCCCGGATCGAGCAGGTCCTCGCCTCGGGCCAACGCCACGACGTGGACGCGGCGGAAGCCCTGCTGATGGACAACGTCTCCGTCGCGGCGCTGGAGCTCCTGCCGGAGATGCTGCGGATCGAACCTTCCTCGCCCCAGGCCCGGACCGCGCTCGATCTGCTGCGCGCCTGGGACGGCACCCTGACCCGCGACCGGCCCGAGCCGCTGATCTTCGAATGGTGGCTGCGCGACCTGCACCGGGCGCTCTACGCCGACGAGCTGGGCGAGCTGTTCGGCGACGTCCGGTCCTCCTCGCCCCGGCTGGTCATCCACATGCTCCGCGCCGCGCCGCGCTGGTGCGACGACGTCGGCACCCCTGACAGGACGGAGACCTGCCCCGACATCCTGGCCGCCGCCCTCGACCGGACCCTGGCGGAACTGGCCGAACGCCACGGCGACGACCCCGCCGCGTGGCGCTGGGGCCTGGAGCACCGGGCGCCGCTCGGCCACCAGGTGCTCGGCCGGGTCCCGGTGCTGGGGGACCTGTTCGACATCGGGATCGAGACCGACGGCGGCAACCAGACCGTCAATCGCGGCGGCAGCGCGATCCGCAACGACGAAACGCCGTTCGCCCACATCCACGGCGCCGGCTATCGGGCGGTCTACGACATGTCCGACCCGCAGAACTCCCGCTTCATGATCGCCACCGGGCAGTCGGGCAATCCGCTGTCGCCCCATTACGGCGACCTGGTGGAACGCTGGCGCGACGGGGAGCATTTCACCATCGGCGGTTCGCTGGACGCGATCGCGGCCGACGGCCTCGGCCGCCTGACCCTCGTCCCCCCGCCCTGAATCCTCTCACCCCGAACCCGCCCGAAGCCGGAGCCGCCGCCCATGCCCATCGCCCTCGACGACATCCGACGCGCGGCGGCGATCCTGGCCGGCGAGCTTCCGGTCACGCCGACCGTCGCGGCCCGGCGCCTGTCGGAGCAGACCGGCACCCGCCTGTTCCTGAAGCTGGAAAGCCTGCACCACACCGGCTCCTTCAAGGAGCGCGGCGCCCTGGCCAAGCTGCGCAGCCTGGACGAGGCCGCGGCGCGCCAGGGCGTCATCGCCATGTCGGCCGGCAACCATGCCCAGGGCGTTGCCTATCACGCGACCCGGCTGGGCATCCCCGCCACCATCGTGATGCCGGCGCAGACGCCCTTCACCAAGGTCGAGCGGACGGAGGCCTACGGCGCCCGCGTCCTGCTACACGGCGAGACCCTCAGCGATGCCGAGGCCTTCGCCCACGGCATCGCCGCCCGCGACGGCCTGACCTTCGTGCATCCCTACGACGACCCGCTGATCATCGCCGGCCAGGGCACCGTTGCGCTGGAGATGCTGGACGCCGTTCCCGATCTCGACATCCTCGTCGTGCCGATCGGCGGCGGCGGCCTGATCGCCGGCATCGCCACGGCCGCCAAGGCGCTGAAGCCCGGCATCGAGGTGATCGGCGTCGAGGCCGAACTGTATCCCTCCATGAAGCAGACCCTGGCGGGGGAACCCGTCACCTGCTCCGGCGCCACCATCGCGGAGGGCATCGCCGTCAAGGCGCCCGGCCAGCTCACCCGCGCCATCGTCCGCGACCTGGTCGACGACATCGTCCTGGTCGGCGAGGAATGCCTGGAACGGGCGATCTACACCCTGATCACCGAACAGAAGCTGGTGGTCGAGGGAGCCGGCGCCGCCGGCGTCGCGGCCCTGCTCGACGATCCCGCCCGGTTCAGGGGCCGGACTGTCGGCACCGTGATCTGCGGCGGCAACATCGACGCCCGCGTGCTCGCCTCGATCCTGATGCGCGGGCTGGTGCGCCAGCGCCGGGTCGTGAGGCTGCGCATCGGCCTCAGCGACGCGCCCGGCGCGCTCGCCAAGGTGGCCCAGTTCCTGGGCGACGCCGGGGGCAACATCGTGGAGGTCTACCACCAGCGCCTGTTCCACAACGTGCCGGTCAAGATGGCCGACATCGACGTGGTGCTGGAAACCCGAGACCCCGCCCATGTCGACGCCATCATCGCGAAACTGCGCGAGGCGGGTTATCCCGCGGAGCTGATGGACGACGTGTCGTGATCGGCCATGCCCTGGGTGGCCGCAGGCCATGGATCCTCCAGGTCCGTACGGGATGGTACAGACGGCCCCGGGCCGACCGGGCATCGTCGCGCCTCGCCGATTCGCGGCGCGACGAACCCAGGGGACCAGGATCCGGCAGTGTCTATCCGTATTTCCAAGCAGTTTCTGGCCTGCACGATCGCCAGGGCGGTGCAGCAGGCCCATGCGGCCTGCGCAAGGGCCAAGGTCGCCGCGGACACGGCGCGCCGGGCATGCGGACCGCGTGTCGAGGAATGCCGCGCCCGGCTTGAGGCGAGCCGGAAATCCCTGGAGGAAAGCGAGCGCCGGCTGCTGCGCTCGGAGAGTATTCTGCCCCCGCCCGCCAAGGAGCCGGTAAAGTCGCCCGAACCGGAATGGGAGATGGCGGACTGAGCCGGGCGGCACCTTAAAAAGACCGATATCGCCGCCGGCCATTCTGATTTTGCCCCGATCCGCCGTGTTGCCTGTTGGGAAAGCGAGGGTTTTCCTTATTCCGTTCCGGAGGCAGCACCGTGGAAAGCCGCAACTACATCCTGAAGCTTCTCACGCCGGACGAGGAGGCGCTGGTCCGGCCTCATCTCGAAGCCGTCCCCCTTCCGCACAAGCTGACCGTCGTCCATCCCGACGAAGTGATCACCCACGTCTTCTTCATCGAGCGGGGATGCGCGTCGCTGATCAACATCCTGCCGGACGGCAGCGCGGTCGAGGTGGGAACGATCGGCAACGAGGGGATGGTCGGCACGCCCGTCCTGATGGAATCCGACAGGATGCCCATGCAATGCGACATCCAGATCCCGGGCGACGGCTGGCGGATGCCGGCGCAGGCGCTGAGGACGGCGCTCCGCCGCAGCGACACGCTCCGCGCCAAGCTCCTGCGTTTCGCCCAGGGGCACTTCAACCAGGTGGGCCAGACCGCGGCCTGCAACCGTCTCCACACCATCGACGAGCGGTGCGCCCGCTGGCTGCTGATGACCCGCGACCGGGTCGGCGACGATTTCCCGCTGACGCAGGAATACCTCGCCATCATGCTCGGCGTGCGGCGGGCCGGCGTGACCGTCACCGCGAACCTTCTGCAGAAGGCGGGCTTCATCCGCTATACGCGCGGGCACATCACGATACTCGACCCGGCCGGGCTGGAGGACGTCGCCTGCGACTGCTACCGGATCATCCGCGACGATTTCCAGCGTCTCGGGCCGGAAAACTAGGGACCGCGATCGGCTCCGGGTCCTCCTCGCCGACGGCGGAGAGGGAGCCGCCCTCCTCCACCTCGATCTCGTCCTTCGCCTCCTGCCAGTGCCGGTCCCGCCGGCCCTCCGGGCGACCCTCGCGCATCCAGATCTCGTGGGCGCGCTGCCGCACCCGCTCCTCGCGGTCATCGGTGTCCATGGCGTTCATTCCTCCTGCCGAGCGCTTCCCATTGAAACACGCGCGGCGGAAGGAATGATCCGCTTGGCGGACGGTCATGCCGCCATGGGCAGCTCCAGCCGGGGGCAGATCTCGGACCGGGTGCGGTGGAAGGCGCTGTTGAAGACCGCCTCGTCCTCCAGGACATATTCCCACCAGCCGCGCTGGCGGTCCATCTCCACCTCCAGGATGGTGATCGGCGTCGCCTTGGCGGGGGGAGCCACCGGGTGACCGGTCCGGAGCAATTGGTTGATCAGCTCGATCTGGCCTTTCTCGCCAAGATAGCTGCCCAGGAAGTTCACTTCCGTCTGCATGTCGCGCAGTTCGATCAGGCTCGACGGCGCGTCGCCCAGCCAGCACGACGCCAGCGGGCGGCCGACCACGATGGTGTCGATCCCGTTGCCCTTGTTGGGGATCTCGCTGAGGATAAGGCCCCTGAAATAGGCGCCGTCGAGCAGGTCGCCCTCCTCGTGGAAGCCGTACTCGTAGAGGCGCAGGGCGTTGCGCACCGCCTCCTCGGTGATCGCCTGATACTTGATCCAGGGCCGGCTGTCGCTCCCGGCGCCGTAAGCGTGGCCGGTCAGCTCGGCCGCCGTCCGGTTCATGAAGACATATTCCTCGCCCTTGACGAAATCATAGGCGTTGAACATCACGCCGATGCCGTGCCCGTCCGGTCCCGTGTCGGCGTTGAACAGGCCGGCGATGTCGGAGAACACGTCCGGGTCGAACAGGGTGTCCTGGGACACCAGCGTCCGCGCCGGCATCATCCGGTACATCTCGCGCCAGACCGAGAAATCGCGCGGGTTGGCGAGGAACTGCTTCATCGACCGGGTCAGGTTGCCCATCATGTCGGCCGAGAACTCCGGCACCGAGGGGCGGATCTGCTGGATCGGCCAGGTCATCAGCTTGTAGTTCAGGTTGACGTCGGTCATGTCCTTGAACGGCTGGGCCGAATTGAAATGCCGTTGCAGCATGCTATAGGGGTTCACCTCCGACCCGGGGGTCAGTCCGCGCAGGTAGGCGTAGGTGAAACGGATCTGGCCGGAGGTGCACGAGATCAGCCTGGGTTTCTTGCCGCAGCGGTAAAGCGCCTCGATCACGCCGGCGCCGTGGGCGTTGTTGCCGGCGAGCCCGCCGAGCGCGACCGCGAAATTCCCCAGGACCTGCTTGGGCGAAGCCTCGCGGGGGCCGACGGCGTCATAGACTTTGGGAAGCTTCTTACGGTGTGGCATCGCGACCTCGTGCATATCAATGCGTGCAAGTATCTGTTTTGTAATGCCAAATTAGACGAGCTTCGCTAAAGCGGAGTAACCTTGGGGAGGTAAAGCCTGGTCATGCTCCGCGTCATAATGTCATGCTCGCCCCGGTTGTCCGGAACCGGAGCGGGCTGATGGGGGATCGTTCGCCGCTGCGGCTGGCCTATGTCCTGCTGCTGTTCGCGCCGCTGCTGATGTCGAGCAACATGCTCGCGGCCCGCTGGGTGGAGGGGAGCGTTCCGCCGGTGGCGCTCGCCTTCGGGCGGTGGCTGCTGACGGCGCTGCTGCTGCTTCCCTTCACGGCGGGCGGGCTGTGGCGCCACCGGTCGGCGGTGGCGGCGGAATGGCCGACGCTGCTGCTGCTGGGGGCGCTGGGCATGGGGGTCTGCGGGCCGCCGGTCTATCTGGCCGGGGTAACCACCACGGCGACCAATATCGGCCTGATCTATTCGACCACGCCGATCCTGATCGTGGTGTTCGGCCGGATCTTCTGGGGCGAGCGGGTATCGGTCCGGCAGGCGGCCGGCATCGCGCTGTGCCTCGCCGGGGTGCTGGCGATCGTCACGCGCGGCGATCCGGGAACGCTGGCGAGCCTGTCCTTCACCGCAGGCGACCTCTGGACCGTGCTGGCGACCCTGGGATGGGCGCTCTATTCGGTGCTGCTCAAGCACCGGCCGTCGCGCCTGGACCTGACGGTCAGGTTCACCGCGATCACGCTGGGCGGGGTGCTGGTGCTGGTGCCGTTCCTGGGGATCGAGGCGGCGCTGGGCGAGCGGGCGCTGTTCGACGCGCGGACCGTCGGCATCTGGGTCTTCCTGGCGCTGGTGCCGGGCATCGGCGCCTATCTGCTCTACGGCAAGCTGGTGGCGATGGTCGGGCCGAGCCGGACCGGGCTGCTGATGTACCTGGTCCCGGTCTATATCGCGGGGCTGGCCTGGCTGCTGCTGGGAGAGCAGCCCCGGCCGTACCATCTCGCCGGGATCGCGCTGATCCTGCCGGGAATCTACCTGGGGACCGCCGCGCCCGCCCCTTCCCCCGCCCCCCAAGGCGCCGGCAGGTGAAACGGTCGCGGCGGCGGCCGGTTGACCGGGGGGAGCACCACTGCGAACCCACGGAGATTCGATGCCGGACATTCCCCGCGACAAGGCCCCGGACAGCACGTTGTCCCTGCTGAAGGAAGGCTATCTGTTCATCCCCAACCGGTGCCGGCGCCACGGGTCGGACATCTTCGCGACCCGCCTGATGCTCCGCCCGGCCGTCTGCATGAGCGGTCCGGAGGCGGCGCGGGAGTTCTATCGTCCGGGCCGTTTCACCCGGAAGCGGGCCATCCCCAGGCCGACGCTGATGCTGCTCCAGGACAAGGGCAGCGTCCAGACGCTGGACGGCACGGCCCACCACGACCGCAAGCGCATGTTCATGTCGCTGATGACGCCCGACGCGGTCAAGCGGATGGGCGACTCGCTGGAGGCGGCGTGGCGCGCCCGGCTGCCCGCCTGGGAAGCCATGGACCGGGTCGTGCTCCATGACGAGGTCCAGGGCGTGCTGTGCCGGGCGGTCTGCGATTGGGCCGGCGTGCCGCTGGACGGTTCCGAACTCCCGGAGCGGACGCGCGAATTCGGCGCCATGGTAGACGGCGCCGGCGCCGTGGGTCCGCGCAACTGGCGGGGCCTGATGCTGCGCCGCCGGACGGAGGCATGGGCGCGGGACCTGGTCGAGCGGGTCCGGAGCGGCGACCTGCCGGTGACCCAGGGAACCGTGCTGGACGTCGTCGCCCGGTTCCGGGGCGGGGACGGCGGCCGGCTCCCACCGGACGTGGCGGCGGTGGAGTTGCTCAACATCCTGCGGCCGACGGTCGCCGTCCACCGCTTCGTCACCTTCGCGGCCCTGGCGCTTCACCAGTATCCCGAAACGCGCGGCCAGGCCGCCGTCGACGACCGTTACCTGGAGATGTTCGTCCAGGAGGTGCGCCGCTTCTATCCCTTCTTCCCCCTGGTCGGCGGCCGGGTGATGGAGCCTTTCGAGTGGCGCGGGCACCGTTTCGGGCCGGGCGACTGGGTGCTGCTCGACCTGTACGGCACCAACCACGACGCCCGGACCTGGAAGGACCCCGGCCGGTTCGATCCCGAGCGGTTCGTCGGCTGGGACGGCGGCCCATTCAACTTCATCCCCCAGGGCGGCGGCAGCTTCGAGCTCGACCACCGCTGCGCGGGGGAGTGGATCACGATCGAGCTGATCAAGCGGGCGGTGCGGATGCTCACCGCGGCGATGCGCTACGACGTGCCGCGCCAGGACCTGGAGGTGCCGCTGTCGCGCATGCCCACCATGCCTAACAGCGGCTTCGTGATCACCGGCATCAAGGCGGCGGCCTGAAGCCCCTCCTTCCCCGCCTGCCGCGCCCTACCGCCGGGGCGGCGGCGGCTTGGCGTCGCGCAGCAGGACGATGCTGATGCGGCGGTTGCGCGGCGACTGGGGGTCGTCCTGGAACAGGTGCTCGCGGTCGGCGCGGCCGACGACGGTCTCGATCCGGCTCTCGTCGATGCCGCCGGCGATCAGGGCGCGCCGGCTGGCGTTGGCCCGGTCGGTGGACAGTTCCCAGTTGCCGTAGACGTCGCCGCGGGCAAACCGGGTCCCGTCGGTGTGGCCGCTGATCGACAGCCTGTTCGGCAGGCGCCCGACCGCCTGGGCCACCAGCCCCAGGAGCTGGCGCGTCGGCGTGTACATCTGGGCGCTGCCGAGCGGGAACATGGAATAGTTCGCCTGATCGACGATCTGGATGCGCAGCCCTTCGGGTGTCTGCTCGATCATCAGGCTGTCGGCCAGCTGGGACAGCTCCGGCACGCCCTCGATCGCCTTGCGCAGGGTCTTCTCCGCCTCCTCGAACTGCTTCTGCTCGCGCCGCGCCATCTCCTCGCGCAGCGCGCGTTCCTCGATCTGCCGGGCGCTCATCCCGGCGCGGTCGTACAGTTCCTCGGAGTTCTGGTCGGGCTCCCGGTCGGACTCCCCGGCCCGGCTGGGGGTCGGCTGGGCGACGTTGAGGGGTGATCCGGGCGAGATCATGGCGCCGGGAACCGTGATGGTCAGGCCGCCCAGCACGCCGCCGCTGCCGCTGGTCGAGCGCGACACGCTGGCAGGGCTGAAATAGTCGGCGATGCCCTGGCGCTGTTCCGACGTGGTGACGTTGAGCAGCCAGAGCAGCAGGAAGAAGGCCATCATCGCCGTCACGAAGTCGGCGTAGGCGACCTTCCAGGCGCCGCCGTGGTGGGCGTCGTGGCGGGACTTCTTCTTCCGCTTGATGATGACGACCGGCTGCTGTCCGCCGGACGACTGGGAAGGGGGAGGCGCCATGGCGTCCGTCCGCTCAGGCCGGCGGCAGCGCCGACGTCGCCTCTTCGACCTCGTAGAAGGTCGGGCGGATGTCGGACAGCAGGACCTTGCGGGCGTATTCCACCGAGACGGCGGGGGCGTAGCCGTGAAGGTGGGCCAGCAGTCCCGCCTTCATGCACTGGAAATACTTCGCCTCGGCCTCGTACACCGCCTTCAGCGAGCTGGCGATCGGGGCGAGGAACCCATAGGAGATCCAGACGCCCAGGAACGTCCCGACCAGCGCGCCGCCGATCAGCTTGCCCAGCACCTCCGGCGGCTCGGTGATCGAGCCCATGGTCTTGATCACGCCCAGCACCGCCGCGACGATGCCCAGCGCCGGCATGCCGTCGGCCATGGTCTGGATCGCGCCGGAGATCTGGGCGTGCTCCTGGTGGTGGGTCTCCAGTTCCTCGTCCATCAGGTTTTCCAGCTCGTGCGGATTGTCCGACCCCAGCGACATCAGGCGCAGGTAGTCGCACAGGAAGACGACGGCGTGGTGGTCGCCGTGGAACTTGGGGAACTGCTGGAACAGCGAGCTTTCCTCGGGCTTCTCGATATGCTGCTCCAGCGCCAAGAGGCCGCGGGTCTTGGCGATCTTGAAGACCTGGTATTGCAGGCTGAGCAGCTCCAGGTAGCTTTCCTTGTTGTAGCGCGACCCCTTCAGCAGCGTGACCATCGCCTTGCCGCAGCGGCCGAGCACCGTCTTCGGGTTGGAGATGATGAAGGCGCCGATGGCCGCCCCCACGATGATGACGACCTCGAACGGCTGCCACAGAACGGCGAGATGCCCACCCATGGCCGCGTAGCCGCCCAGCACGCAGGCCAGAACGGTGATGGAGCCGATGATGAACAGCATGTCCTGAAGCAGCCACCGCGTTGAGACCAGGGAACCCGGCCGACAGGGTCGTTCAGTTTCGTTAAGAAGCCCTTAGTGGCCGTGCGGGAGTAGGAAATGCCGGGATACATGGGGCTTGCGCGCCGTCCCCGCCTGCTATACCGAAGCACGCGGCACGCCGGCACGCGGCATGTCCATGAGCCCACGGCAATGAGTCCAGCGCGATGAGTTTCGACCGGCGGGCGTTCCGCAACGCCCTTGGATGCTTCGCCACCGGCATCACCGTGGTCACCACGGTGAGCGACGCCGGGGAGACGTTCGGGCTGACCGCCAACTCCTTCAGCTCGGTGTCCCTGGACCCGCCCCTGGTGCTGTTCTGCCTGGGCCGCTCGTCCAACGCCCTGGACGTCTTCACCACCTCCGGCCGGTTCGCCGTCAACGTGCTGTCCGAGACCCAGCGCGACCTTTCCGTCCGCTTCTCCACCGCGATCGGCGACCGCTGGGACGGCGTCGAGTGGGAGGCGTGGGAGACCGGCTCCCCCATCCTGAAAGGCTGCCTCGCCTCCCTCGACTGCACCACCGAATCCGTCCACGACGGCGGCGACCACGTCATCCTGGTCGGCAGGGTGAAACGCCTGTCATCCCTGCCGGACGGCAAGCCCCTGCTCTACTACAAGGGCGACTACGCCCGCCTGGAGGAGTGAGCATCACTCCTGGAACCAAGGCGTGGGAGCCACGGCACGTGGACAAGGCCGGTTGCTTGCATGCATCACTTACCGGTCACACACTTCAGAGTACCGTTATCGAAGCCAACCCGGAGGTTTGGGATGCGATCTCCCATATCTGTTCGCCTGGATGATGACACCCGGAAAGTGCTTGAGGCCGCTGCCAGGGAGCGTGGCATCGGCCTGTCCACCTATCTCCGCGAGATAGCCGAGAGAGAGGCCAGGAAGATCCGCAAGGAACGGATGCGGGCGGAGAGCCGGACGGTGGCGGAGTACGCAGCCGCTTCACCCGAGGCTCGGGCTTTCTATGCTGACTGGGGCACACCGGCAGCCGAGGGCGGAAAGCAGTGAGCGTGACGGCTGGCAATATCGGGATGGTGGGCTGGAGCCGTGCCCGATCAGATCGATCCAGCCGTGGGGAAAAATGGGGTCAGAGTCAATTTCCTCCCTGCAACCTCACTCCCGGAGTTTCCCATGGACACACATGATCCCGCTCCCACTCCGGTTCCCTTCGCCCACTCCCTGCCCAACCCGGACGAACGCCACTGGGAACCGCTGGCGACGCACCTGAACGAAGCCGGCAACCTGGCCGCCGGCTTCGCGGCGCCGATCGGCTTCAGGCAGGTGGCGCGGGCCATGGGCGTCCTGCACGACGCCGGCACGTGGCAAAGGGGTCAGCGTGGCAAAGGGGTCAGAGTGTTTTACCGGAACTCCTGATACCTGATCGACGGTATCGATCGTTTCCCGCCGGGCAGTTCCTGCGCTCCTCGTCCAACCTCCCCGCGGGGCATGGGCATGCGGATCCTTCGACGGAAGGCCACTCCGCCGATGCCCCCGACGCGCGCCCACAAGACGCCGCCCACCTCCCGCCTCCCCGCCCACCCCACCGATGCGTCGCTCAGTCCGGGTCGGCGCCATAGACGAAGGCGTTGATCGTCCGGTCGAAATGAACGGTCGTCTGCGCATTCGACAGCAGATCGACCGACAGGTACCGGCCTAACTGGATCGGCGGCACGAGCGGCGCGGCTCCGGGGGACTGCGACGGGCCGGCTTGCGCCGCCGCCGATGCGCTGGCAGGCGCGACGGCCACCGGAGCTGATCCCGGCGCCGGCTTCAGGAGAGAGGCCGGCAATGCCATGCCGGTGTTGATGCCCTGCCCGATCAGCACATAGACCACGGCCGACGGCGACGGCAAAAGTCGGTTCTCGTAAAGTTGCAGGTCGAAGGACTCGAAAGCGGCATTGCTCGCGGTGTCATCGACCGATGAATTGCTGATCGGAAGGGCCAGCCCGGTGCTCACCTCGGCGTTGCCACTGCGGATCGGGACGTATTCTATGCCTACCGTCCCGGGAATGCCGGGGCCGGCGTTGACGATTGATACACCGTTGAACAGATAGGCTTGGCCGTAACTGACCGGGCTTGTCAGTTGCATGGTGACGGTGCTGAACGGGACCGTCGCGCCAACCGACATGAACAGGGTCGGCAAGGTGCCGATCCCCACCTGGGATTGATCGCCCAACGGCGAGAACGATTGCACGACCAGCAGCGTATCGTTCTGCGACGGGTCGGAAGCGGTGATCAGTACCGTCTGGCCGGTGTCGATAAGGAACTGCCGCGAGTCCGCATCGACCTCGATGATCAGGTTCAAGGTTGTCTGATCGGCGGCGGAAGCCGGGGCCATGGCGTCTATCGCCCGTCTGCTGCAACCAAAGGCGCAGGTCAGGCACAGCACGAGGACGGTCGTCCGGAAAAGCCGGTGAGTCATGATGAACGTACCGCTATGCAGCGGACCGCGGCCGCACCTCGGAGCGGCCGCGGTCCCTGGGCTCATTGCAGGATCAGGAGTTGACGACCTGCGAGATGGAGGCCCCCGAATTGACCGGCTTCACCGGCGCGGTGTTCGGCGCGTTGGTGATCGCATAGGTGTTCGGCGTCACGTCGAGAAAATACTGGGGCGAGTCGAGGAAAGAGAAAGAGGCGCCGGGCGCCCCGATCACCGCCTGCACGCTGCCCGAGGAGACGGCGGTGATGGCGTTGACCAGCATCACGGTCTGGTTGGGGGTCATGAAGATGGTGTTCTGCGGCGGCACGGTGAACGCGCAGAAAGGGGTGAACGCGGCGTTGCCGCCGTTGAGGGCGGCCGGGGCGGCGAGACCGAAGGTCAGTTCGCGGGAGTTGCCGTTGAACAGGCCGACGGAATCGGGCGGAATGACCGTGCCGGCCGGCAGCCCGTAGGACCACGAACCGTTCTGCCCGAAGGTGAATCCCTGGCCGAGGCCGGTGGTGGGCGACTGGGAATTCATGGTGATCACCGTACCCTGGGCGATCGTGGACTGGGTGGAGACATAGACCTGATAGGACGGCGTGTAGGTGATGGTCTCTTTGCCGAAAACGTCCGAATACGGAACGGTGAACCAGGTCGGAACGCCGACCGTGATCTGCCCGGTGCCGCTGGCGCCGAGATAGGCCACGAGGGAGTAGTTCAATTTCTGCAGCTGAGCCAAGACCGTCAATTCGGGGTCCTGGGTGAAGTCGAACTGCATCGTGAAGCTGGTAGCCATAATCATCCTCATGTATGCTTGTTATCCGCCACTTGGTCGGACACAAATTTATTACATCAAATCTTCTGAACTCAGAATAGTAAACCGGTTTTATTTCAGTAATTTTGATTTCATTTCATTATTATTGCATGTTACTACAGTTTTGTATCACGAATATTCCATTGCAGATACCTACCTCAATCCAATGGAATTCAAATGTGAAATACTGGCATTTTACATCGAACAGATAACATCATGCTCTTCGAATTCAAAAGATCAGAAGCTCGCGTGTTGGAATTTATACAAGGACTGCAAGACTATTATCCAGACTGGATACAAGGCCGGCTCCGGCCCTCGCGCCAGACGGCGGGAAGGTGGTCGAGCGGCAGATGGCCGGTCGGGCGGGTGCCCTACTGCGTCCGGCCGGGCGGGTGCGCGTTGGCGGCGAGCATCGCCCTGAAGATCGCGCGGACCTGCTCCGCGCCGAGGCCGGACACCGCCATGCCGGCCGCCACCATGGCATCGGTCGGCTCCGCCTCGGTCACGGTGATGCGGTGGTCCCTGAGAACCTCGACGATGCCGAGGGCGGTATCCAGCAGGCGGGAGCGGGCTTTCGCCGCCCCGTTCGGGTCGTCGTCCTGACGCATGTCGAGTCCTTGCCTTCGCCGATGCGATGTACGGAACGGGCCGGGACCGGGCAGGCGCCGGCATTCCTTGCCGCGCGGCCCGGTTCAGGGTCCCGGTACGGGAAAACGGTCGCGGCGAAAGCCGCCGCCGTTCAGCCGGATATGGTCAGGCGCGGCGGTTCAGCCGGCGCGCGGGGACGGATCGGGAACGGGGACGGGAGCCCGCATAAGTCAATCTTGATGAGAAGTTTAGGCGCAGTCTCCGTTTCAACCGCCAGCGGCGCCACCCACGCCGCGCAGGATTACCTCCGATCGGTAGCCAAGCGCTTCTCTCGCGGTTTTCGAGAACTCCTCCTTACCCTGACCACCCCTCTCAGGAACGGCGAAGCGTCCCGCGACGCTGGAGGGTGCGCGTCCCGCGCACCACGGGCGGCGGGACGCCGCCCCTCCGCCATCAGGCGCTCCACCCGACCGGCGGTTGAGCAAGCCGCCCCGGCGTAAAGGATTGATCTCCTCGGGACGATAAGATAAAATACCTATATCAAACGCCATCCATCCGCCCGGAGCGCGCCGCATGTCCGATATCGCCGCAGACCTTGAGCTGGACCAGGACCTGGATCTGGCCCCGGACCTGCCCCTGCCCCACCGCCAGGAAGCCTTCGCCCGCCACGTCGCCTCCGGCCGGAGCCTGGCGGCGGCTGCCCGGCTTTCCGGCTATGCCTGGGACGGTGCCCGCCAAGCCGGGTCGCGGCTGATGCGGGATGCCCGCGTCGCGGCGCGCGTGGCGGAGCTGATCGACGCCGAGGAGTCCCGCCGGCGCGAGGAAACGGACGAACTTGTCGGCATGCTCAAGCGGGTGATGCTGGACGCCCTGGAGAAGCAGAACCATTTCGCCGTGCTGCGGGCCGTCGATCGGATCGCCCGGTTCCGCGACCTCATGCCCGGTTCCCGCAAGCCCCTCGCCGCCTTCGACGACGACGACGTTCCCGCGGCGCCGCCGGAGCCGGAACCCGAGCTGCCGCCCGAGCCGGCCCCGCCGCCCGAGGAGATGAATTACGACCACGAGGACAGCCAGTCGGCCGTCGCCGTGGCGCGCCGGATGCTACGCTGCATGTCCTACCTGGAGGACCACCACCCGGAGATCGCCTGCCGGCTCTCCCGGGCCAGCCAGGCCCTGCCGTACTTCGACCGCAAAGGCCGGCTGCTCCCGCGCCGCCAGTGGCCGCCGCTTCCCGCCGCGACGGGATGACCGAGGATGACCTTTACGGTCATCCTCGGGGAGGGTCGTCATCGCCCCCGCCGGCTGCCGGCGCCGCCCTGTGGCCGGGGCGGCGCGGTTCACCGCGCAACTCCCGTTGCGATCACACGGACGACTTCAGGGACGAGATCTGGTCGTTCGGCAGGCCGGCCTGGGCGACGTTCGGATAGACGCCGGGACCATAGGTCCGTCCGACCCGGGTTTGATAGTTGATGTCCTGGTAGAAGGTCCAGGTTCCCGAAACCACGACGAAGCTGGAGATCTGGTCGTTCAGGCCGGTGGGACGCAGATCCGGGCATGCATCGGTGATCGACAGGGATTTGCCCTGCATGTTGAAGTCTTGATAGACCGTGATCTGGTTGACGCATCTCAGGGACGAGATCTGATCGTTCGGCAGGCCGGCCTGGGCGACGTTCGGGTAGGATCCGGGACCGTAGATCCTTCCGACCTGGGACTGATAGTTGATGTCCTGGTAGAAGATCCAGGCACCGGAAACCACGACGAAGCTGGAGATCTGGTCGTTCAGGCCGGTGGGACGCAGATCCGGGCATGCATCGTTGATCACCAGGGATTGGCCCTGCATATTGAAATCCCGATAGACCTTTATCTGTCCGCTGGAAGAGCCGGTCATGTCACATCCTCTTGTGTGTTGTCATATAATATTGGCTCATCAGAGCCTTATACTATCTATCACCTACATATTTAAGAGAAAGTTTTGGCATTATGAACTAAATGATTCGGTCTGATTTCAAATTTTACATCAGCAATACTTTAAAGTAATCGTAGCAGCATCCTCAACCGGTGCCCACCGGAGCCCGGAATGGATTGATATCCTCAACTTGTTGTGATAAAATACCTATTACACCCGACGAACAACCGGAGACCGCCCACATGCACCCGGACAGGGCCGCTTCGGAGCCGACCTTTCACTCCAAGCCGGGCGCTCCAAGCCGGCGCGCGACATGGCGATGGACCATGACGGATGATGACATCGGCGGCCATTTCGGGCGTTTGCGCCTTTCGGACCGCAGGTCGGATGGCGGGCCGGAGCGGTTTCCGACCGGATTGACCCGTTCCGGTCCATGCGGCCTGCCATTCCACTCGCCGCGATGCGTTGGGCCACGGCCCAACCTACGGTTCGATGCAGGGCGGAGGTTGGGCCGTGGCCCAACCTCCGCCCCGGCTCCCCGGCCGGATCGACCCGATCGGGCAGCGCCCCAAGGCGGCGCATGGCGCATCAAGGGCCGGCCCGCGGCACGGACCGGCCCCGATCATGACGAATGATGACATCCGCGGCCGTGGCAGGGGGAGTCGGCCGGGGGAGTCTACGGCGCGCCCGCCCGCCCTACTCCGCCGCCTCCCGCCGCATCGGGTTGTTGGGATGGTCCTTCCAGGTCAGGAAGGGCTTGCCCTCGTCGCGCCGCTCCATGGTGATGCAGTTCTCGACCGGGCAGACATGCATGCACAGGTTACAGCCGACGCATTCCTCCTCGATCACCTCGTAGCGCCGGGCGCCCGCTGCCCGCAGGGCGCCGATCGCCTGGTGCGCGGTGTCCTCGCAGGCGATGTGGCACAACCCGCACTTGATGCAGCTGTCCTGGTCGATGTGGGCGACGATCTTGTAGTTGAGGTTCAGGTCCTCCCAGTGGACATAGTTCGGGATCGCCATGCCGGTGAAGTCCTTGACCTCCCCGAAGCCCCGGCCGTCCATCCAGTTGCCCAGCCCGTCGGCCATCTCCTCGACGATGCGGAACCCGTGGTGCATCGCGGCGGTGCAGACCTGGACCGTGCTCGCCCCCAGGCTGATGAATTCCGCCGCGTCCCGCCAGGTGGAGATGCCGCCGATGCCGCTGATCGCCATCCCCTGGCATTCCGGGTCGCGGGCGATGTCGGCCACCATGCGCATGGCGATCGGCTTGACCGCCGGGCCGCAATAGCCGCCGTGGGTGCCCTTGCCGTCCACCGTCGGGGTCGGCGCCATCGCGTCCAGGTCCACCGACATGATGGACTGGATGGTATTGATCAGCGACACCGCGTCGGCGCCGCCGCGCTTCGCCGCCCGCGCCGGGCCCAGGATATTGGTGATGTTGGGCGTCAGCTTGACGATCACCGGCATGCGGCTGTGCTGCTTGCACCAGCGGGTGACCATCTCGACATATTCCGGCACCTGCCCCACGGCCGAGCCCATGCCCCGCTCCGACATGCCGTGAGGGCAGCCGAAATTCAGCTCGATGCCGTCGGCCCCGGTCTCCTCGACCCGGCGCAGGATGTTCTTCCAGCTCTCCTCCTCGCACGGGACCATCAGCGACACGACCATGGCCCGGTCGGGGAACCGCTGCTTGACCGACTTGATCTCCCGAAGGTTGACCTCCAGCGGCCGGTCGGTGATCAGCTCGATATTGTTGAAGCCGGCGACGCGGGTACCGTTGTAGCTGAAGGCGCCGTAGCGCGACGACACGTTGACGACCGGCGGGTCCTCCCCCAGCGTCTTCCACACCACGCCGCCCCAGCCCGCCTCGAAGGCGCGGACGACGTTGTATTCCTTGTCCGTCGGCGGCGCGGAGGCCAGCCAGAACGGGTTGGGCGACCGGATGCCGACGAAGTTGCTGACCAGACTTGCCATGACGCTATCTCCCCTTCCCTGTACCGCCCGTTCCAGTCCCGGCCGTCGCGCCGGTCCCGCCCATTCCGGTCCTCACGACGCGACCAGCAGGCGGTGGATCGCTTCGGCCGCCACCTTGCCGTCCTGCACCGCCGACACGGTCAGGTCGATCCCCGGCACGCAGTCGCCGCCGGCGAACACGGTCGGCAGGGAGGTCTGCCGGTCCTCGTTGACCGCGAACCGCCCGTCGGGCCGGAACTCCAGCAGTTCCGCCAGATCGGCGTCCCCGACCGCCGCCGGCACGAAGCATTGGCCGATCGCCTTGAACACCATGTCGGCCGGGATGCGGAACAGCTCCCCGGTACCGGCCAGGCGTCCGGCCTCGTCCAGGACGGTGTATTCGAACTCAACCTCGCGGACCCGGCCGCCCGCCCCGATCACCCGGCGCGGCTGGGCCCAGTGCTTGATCCGGACGCCGTTGGTCTGCGCCCATTCCTGCTCGGCTCCCGTCGCCGACATGCCGTCGGGGCCGCGCCGGTAGACGATCGTGACGTCCTCCGCCCCCAGCCGCTTGGACTGGGTCGCCACGTCGATCGCGGTGTTGCCCCCGCCGATCACGACGATCCGGCGCCCGACCGGCAGCGCCGACTTGTCCGGGGCCTGGCGCAGCGCCGCGATGAAATCCACCGCGTTGACCACCCCTTCCAGCTCCTCGCCCTCGATCCGAAGCGCGTTGACCGCGTTGTGGCCCAGTCCCAGGAACACCGCGCCGAAGCCGGCCCGCAGCTCCGCCAGGGTGACGTCGCGCCCCAGCGCCTTGCCGTACTCGATCGTGATGCCGCCCAGCGACAGGATGAAATCCACCTCCCGCCCGGCGAAACCGTCGGTCACCTTGTAGGCGGCGATGCCGTACTCGTTCAGGCCGCCGGGCTTCTCCCGAGCCTCGAACACCGTCACCTCGTGGCCGTGCATCGCCAGCCGGTGCGCGCAGGACAGGCCGGCCGGGCCGGCGCCGACCACGGCGACCTTGCGGCCGGTCGGGGCCGCCCGCTCGAACGGCTGGATGCCGCGCTCGAACAGCCAGTCCGTCGCATGGCGCTGAAGCGCGCCGATCGCCACCGGCTTGTGCTCCTGCGCGGTGCGGACGCAGGCCTGCTCGCACAGGATCTCGGTCGGGCACACCCGGGCGCACATGCCGCCCATGATGTTCTCCTCCAGGATCGTGACGGCGGAGCCCTTGAGGTTGTCGCCGGCGATCTTCCTGATGAAGCTCGGGATGTCGATGCCGGTCGGGCAGGCCTCCATGCAGGGCGCGTCATAGCAGTAGTAGCAGCGCGCCGCCTCGATCAGCGCCTGCTTGCGGCTCAGCGGCGGCGCGGCATCGTCGAAGTTGGCCTCGTACTCCCGCGGCGACAGCCTCCCGGGAGCGATGTCCGCCGGCACGTCCATCACGCTCGTCATCCCGCCTGCTCCTGTTCCGTTGGTCGCTTCGTTGCTTTCCGCCGGGCCTCTTCTGGGATCGGTTCCGTTGGTTCGGTCCCGCCGGGCCGTTTGTCGGCGTCTTTGGATGGATGCTATAAACAAATTGACCGCTTGGTCAACTTGTTTCAAAAATGATCAGTTATGGGACGGAATGATGCTCGGATGGGCGATATGATGAATAATACGGCTGCTTCCGGCGCCACCTCCCCTCCCCGCGGGCGCATCCGGCGGGAGAACGAGACGCGCATCCTGGAGGCGGCCGAGCGCGTCTTCGCCGAGACCGGGCTCGCCGGGGCCACCATGGCGCAGATCGCCCAGGCGGCGGGGCTGCCCAAGGCCAACCTGCACTATTATTTCGGCACCAAGGAACAGCTCTACCAGGCGGTGCTGACCGGCATCCTGGAGCTGTGGCTGGACGCCACCGACATGATCCGTCCGGAAAGCGACCCGGCGGAGGCGATTTCCGGGTATGTCCGTGCCAAGATGCGCCATTCCAGGCACCGGCCGCTGGCGTCCAAGGTGTTCGCCAACGAGCTGCTGAGCGGCGCGCCGTTCCTGACCGACTATCTGGAGATCGATTTGAAGCAGCGGGTGGAGGCGAAGTCCCGGATCATCGCGGGCTGGATCGCGGAGGGGCGGATGGCGGCGCTCGACCCCCGGCATCTCTTCTTCATGCTGTGGGGCATGACCCAGACCTATGCCGACTTCGCGGTCCAGATCCGGGCGGTCATGGACGTGGAGAGCCTGAGCGACGCGGCCTGGGAGGACGCGACTTCCGAGGTGACCGCTTTCGTGCTGCGCGGCTGCGGCATCGGCTGCGGCCCTTCGGCGGGAGGAGCGGCCCGGTGAAGAGCGACACCCGCCAGCAGCGCATCCTCGACCTCGCCGGGCGACAGGGCTTCGTCTCGATCGACGGGCTGTCGCGCCAGTTCGAGGTGACGCCCCAGACCATCCGGCGCGACATCAACCAGCTCTGCGAACAGGGCTTGCTGGAGCGCCACCACGGCGGCGCCGTCCCCCGCTCCACCACCCACAACGTGGACTATGTGGAGCGCAAGGCCCAGGGGTCGGAGGCCAAGCGGGCGATCGGCCGGCTGGTGTCGCGCCACGTGCCGGAAGGCGTCTCGCTGTTCATCAATATCGGCACCACGACGGAGGCGGTCGCCCAGGAGCTGGTCGGCCACAAGAACCTCAGCGTCATCACCAACAACCTGAACGTGGCGGCCTTCCTGGCGGCCGGCACCGACCTGGACGTGCTGGTCGCCGGCGGGCTGGTGCGCAACCGCGACGGCGGTATCATCGGCGAGGCGACCATCGACTTCATCAACCAGTTCAAGGTCGATATCGGCATCATCGGGATCAGCGGCATCGACCTGGACGGCACCCTGCTCGACTTCGACTACCGGGAGGTCAGGGTCGCCCAGGCCATCGTCCGCAACGCCCGCACCGTCTTCCTGTGCGCCGACCACAGCAAGTTCGGCCGCAACGCCATGGTCCGCCTCGGCCATATCGGCGAGGTCTCGGCCCTGTTCACCGACCGGGCGCCCCCCGCCCCGCTGGCCGACGTGCTGGCGGCCCACGACGTGGAGGTGCATATCGCGGCGGGGGAATGAGGGAACAGGGGGGATCTAGGCGTCAGGCCGCGCGGCTGGCCGGTTCCGCCTTCCACATGTCCCACCAGGCTTCCATCCGGCCCATGAAGGCCTTGGGCCTGTCGAGATAGAGCCTGGCGCCGAGCATCCGGCTGGCGGCCTGGAGCTCGGACCGGCGCTGCTCGATCATCCCGGCCAGGGGCCGCACCAGGGTCGGGCCGCCGAAAGCCTGCTCGTCGGCCTCCAGCATGCAGCGCAGCACGGCCAAGTCGTGCTCGTCGCCGAGCAGGCTGCCCAGTTCCCCGAACTCCCCGGCCAGGGCGCCGACCGTGCCCGGCCACACCGGTGTCAGCAACTTAAGGTCGTAGGAAAGATACTTGGCCTGCTTGCGCCAGTCGTGGAAGTCATGGGCGGTCGGCGCCTCGCCCAGCGTCGCGAAGCGCTTCGCGCCGTCGCGGTAGACCTTGTGCAGGCCGGGCCTCAGCACCTTGAAGCCGGGGCTCCGCAGGGTCCAGGTCTCGACCCGCCCGCGCGCCTCGCGCAGCATGGCGGCGACCTCCTCGGTGGTCCGCTCCTGCTCCAGGTGCTCGGCCGAGGCGCGCTCGCACCGCTCGACCAGGACGTTCCGGACAGGGGCGAACCCGCCGGCGCCGTCGCTGCCCTGCCGCCCCGCCAGCTTGTCCAGGGCCTCGACCATGACCGACGCGTCGCGCACCGCCGACAGCCGGCGCTGGGCGTCGCGGAAACAGGCGTTCTCCCGGGCATAGGCGTTGCCCAGCCCGCCGCGGGCGAGCCGCAGCAGCGCGCGGATCTTCTTGCACCCTTTGCGGGCATTGTGCACCGCCTTGTGCCGTTCCTTGCCTCCGGTCAGGGCAGCCTCGGCCTTGTCGATCTGTTCCAGGGCGATGCGGCGGACGCCCTCGGGCACGGTTTCTTCCGGCGTGAAGCAGTACGCCATTCCTCGATTCTCCTCGATACGTGCGGGTGGCCCGAACTTTGCTGCGTCGAACCGAAGCAGCAACAGGCGGAGGTCTCCTTCCTCTCGGTCGACCCGATCGGATTGCACGGTCTCGGTAACGCTTCCGGGATCGCGGGCGCCCCTCGACAAAGCTGCCCAACCGCCTTCGATACCCCTCGCACACGGGCGCCGGAGCGCTTATTTCTGTGACAGAAGGGGGACTGATGAGCGTACCGGAAAGATCAAGCAACGTGGTGTTGAGTTTTCTGCGCAAACGCCAGGATGTGGAGCAGGTGGCGGCGACGGTGCCCAAGGGCATCCGCGTCTACGCGATCGGCGACATCCACGGCCGCGCGGATCTCCTGATGCGCCTGCTCGATATGGTGACCGACGACGCCAAGGCTTCGCCGGGGCCGGTCAACTATCTGGTCTATCTCGGCGACTACGTGGACCGCGGCCTGCATTCCCGCCAGGTGATCGACCTGATGATCGGCGGCCCGCCGGCGACCTTCGGCTCCGTCCATCTCAGGGGCAACCACGAGGCCGCCTTCCAGGAATTCCTGACCGATGCGGCGCCGGGTCCGGGATGGTTCAAGTTCGGCGGCATGGCGACGCTGCACAGCTACGGCATCCAGATCCCCTCCGGCCTGACGCCGGAGGAGCGGATCTCCTTCGCCCAGCAGGAGCTGCGGCGCGTGATCCCGCCCGCCCATGTCAGCTTCCTGAACCATCTGCGGCCCAGCCTGACCATCGGCGATTACTTCTTCACCCACGCCGGCGTGCGTCCGGGCGTTCCGCTGAACCGCCAGGACAGGGAAGACATGATGTGGATCCGGGACGATTTCCTGAACTCGACCGCCGACCACGGCAAGGTCGTGGTCCACGGGCACACCATCACCGACCTGCCGGAGGTGCGCAACAACCGCATCGGCATCGACACCGGGGCCTATGCCAGCGGCCATCTCACCTGCCTGGTGCTGGAGGGCGACCGCCGCCGCTTCCTGGCGACCTGACGCCCTCCGGGCCGGCGGTGCTCAGTCGCGGAAATTGATGTATTGCAGCGGCTGCTCGATCTTCAGCCCCTTGACCAGCGCGATGGCGGCCTGGAGGTCGTCGATCTTCTTGCCGTTCACGCGAAGCTCGTCACCCTGGATCGAGGCCTGGACCTTCATCTTGCTGTCCTTGATCGCCTTGGTGATCTGCTTGGCGAGGTCCTTGTCGATCCCCTGCTTGACCGTGATCACCTGGCGCACCGTGTTGCCGGCCGCCTTCTCCGGCTTGCCGTAGTCGAGCGCGCCGGGATCCAGCTTGCGCCGGGTGAAATGGACGACCAGCAGCTCGTGCATCTGCTTCAGCTTCAGGTCGTCGTCGGCCAGGACGGTCAGCTCGTTCTCCTTGCGCTCGATCGAGCAGTGCGACCCCTTGAAGTCGTAGCGCTGGCCGATCTCGCGGGTCACCCCGTCCAGGGCGTTGTCGACTTCGGCAATCTCGGTCTTGGAAACGATATCGAACGACGGCATGGCCCCACTCGTATTCTTGTGCTTGCGGATCGGACCGGACCCTAGCACGCCGGACGGCAAAACCATACTGTACGGAGTGTTGAAAGACCGCCGGCGGATCACAGCTATGCTAGCGACATGGCCGCCGGCAGGCCCCTATGGGAGGAGACCAGGAATGCCCCATCTCGACCGCGACAGCTTCATCGCCTTGCTCGACCGCCTCGGCGATCCCGACGAGGCCGAGGCCCTGGCGAGCGCGCGGGAGATCGACCGGCGGGTCCGGGACAGCGGGATGACCTGGAACGAGCTGCTGGTCCCGCCGCCGGGAGCCGTCGGTGACGACTATCACGGCGCCTTCACCGACGACGACCCGCTGGAGATCGGCCCCGTGCGGCGACCCGGCGGCTATCCCGACGACCTGACGCTGATCGAGGAGCTCCTGTCCCACGACACCCTGTCGCCGGGCACCCGTCAGGAGTTGCTGGACTTCAAGTCCGACATCGCTGAGGGCGAGTTCACCGACATGGATTCCAAGTACCTGCGCGACCTCCACGCCCGCCTCGGCCGACAGGCCCGCCGCTCCGCCTGACCCAGGGCCGGATCAGGCGCCGCCGATCGGCTCCTCCCAGCGGGTAAGGCCGGGCCGGTTCGGATGGAGCGCCGGGCAGCTTGCCTCCGGAAGGCGGGTCTTCAGGATCAGGTTGCAGCCGCACAGCTCGCAGATCGTCTGCTCCAGCCCGCCGGCCAGCCGGTAGACCAGCAGGTCGGGCGGACGGGTGGCGTGCTCGCACGCGGCGCAGGCGTCGCGCCGACGCCGCAGCGTATCGTCGTCCACGGTGGCGAACAGGTCGCTGGCCCATAGCGCCAGGGCGTTGGCGGCCCGGCGGACCAGCCTCGCCTGCCTCGCCTGGGGCGACTTCGCCGCGACCTCCTCGACCTCCGGCGGATCGTCTAGCAGCCTGCGCAGATGCCGCGGGTCGCCCTTCCGGGCGGCGAACAGGCGCTGGGCATAGGGCCCGTCGTAAAGCGCCGCCCGCAGGACCGCGTCCGGCACGGGGCCGCCGAGGCCGAGCATGTCGCCGAACGCCCGCCGGTGATCGTCCCAGCCGGCTTCGGACGCGTCGTCGGGCATCGATTCGCCCATGGTCAGGCGGCCCGGAACCGGCGGCGCGGACGAGGCGCCGCCATCCCCGCGGCGGAGCGGTGGCGCCGGTAGGCCACCATGCGGATCAGGACGCGCGTCTGGTTCGGCAACCCCTTCAGGGCATGGCCGATCGCCGACCCCAGGGACCTGTTCGAACTGACGTCGATGTGCCGGACCGAGCTGAGATAGCTGCCGTTTCCGCCGCCCTGCTGGAACATCGCCATCGGGATCTCGTCACGGTCCAGCTTGGGCTTCGTCGGAATGCCCTTCAGCGCGAACTTCCTCCTGACCTTCGCGCCGGTGCGCTCGACGGACCAGACCGGAACGCCTTTCTGGACCTCGATATAGTGCCGCATGTGTTCGGCCGCCTCGCCGTAGCTGGACTTGCTCACCGACAATACGTAGTCGTGGTAGAGCGTCTCCTTGATGCCCGTCTTGACGTTGAAGTAGGTCTTCGCCTTCGGCGCCGAAAGCGCTTCCAGGGTCAAACCCCGGCCGTTGCCGGTGGCGGCCGGGGCACCTGCCGTGTGCTTCGCATTCCCGGCCGCCTTGAAGGCTTTCGGCTTTCCGGCCACGGCACAGGATTTCGACGGCGCATTGTGCGCCCAGAGCTTCAGGCCGGAAACGAAGTAGGACTGGCTGCCGCTGACGGCGAAGTTGTAGACCGGCTCCGGGGCGGACGCCTTTTCAACCCGCTCGACCGCGGCGCCGCCGGCCTCCAGGGTCGCCAGGACGTCGCCGGCCGCGAGCGCCCCCGCCACGGTCCAGCCCTTGCCCTCCACCCAGAACGGATGCTGGGCGGTGGTCCGAATGACGGTATCCCCAGCCGTGAACCGGACGGCGTCGTCCGCCATGCGCCGGTAGGTGCGCAGGACGAGCCTGGGCTCGGCGGACTCCCCCTCGGCGCCCCGGGACAGCACGTAGCTTCCCGGCCGGATCTGCTCGACCGGCACGGTGCCCTCCGTGGTGGCCACCAGGGTCCCCGCGGAGAAGCTGGCGCAGGGTCCCTGCCCCTCCCAGGCGGCTCCCTCGGGAGCATCGACGTCGGCGGCGCTTTCGAGCCTGGAGTAGCCGCGGCCGGCCATCCGGCTGCCGGCCTCCGCCATCATCGCGCCGCCCCCGGCCAACACCCCCTCGGTCACGCCGCCCAGCACGGCGCCGGTCAGGGCCGCCATGGCGATGCCCTCCGGCGGTTCGTTGGCGATCCCGGCATAGGCGGCGTTCTCGGTGCCGCCCAGCAGCATGCCGCCGAGGATCGCGGGAGCCACCCCGGCCTCGGCGAAAGCGGCGCCGACCTCGGCCCCGACCGCTCCGATCGCGGCGCCGGCGAACAGGCCCTCGTAGGTTCGGGCGCTGTGCCAGTTCCAGTCCGCCGGATTGTAGCTATGGTCGGCAGCCGAGCCGCCGAAATAGGCCCCGGCCGCCACGCCGACCGCCAGCACCACCAGCTCGACGAATTCCCCGTCCGGATCGGTCAGCGATTGCGGATCGTTGGCGGCGTACAGATAGGGGCTGGAGAACTGCCGCGCCGGATCGGGCTTGGTGAACTGCCCCAGCTCGTCGCTGTAGTAACGCGAGAGGAAGTAGTACAGGTCGGTATTTTCGTCCAGCTCCTTCCCGCCGAACTTGACGCGGAAATTGTCGGCCCCGGTGGTGACGGACGGGTCGATCGTCCCGAACGGCCGATAGCCGACCTGCGCCACCTCCTTGCCGGCGGCGTCGGTCACCAGGAAGGTGCTGTCCACCTGGTCCCCGAAGGTGAAATAGATCCCCGGCGTCGGATAGCCGCCGCCGGCCGATGCCGCGGCGCCGGCCTCTTCCGCGGGCGTGACCTGCCGGGTCAGGGCGGCGAAACGGCCTTCCGGGCCAACCAGGTAGCGGGTCTGGTAGACCTGCCCGTCCCGGCGCAGTTCCTCGAAATCGGTGGAGACGTAGAGGTTCACCGTCCCGTCCGGATCGGTCCTGACCAGGCGGCGTCCGCTCGCGTCGTAGGACGCCTGCGCGACGGTCGAATAGCCGGAGGTATCGGCGCAGGCGCCATCGGCCGTGCCGTCGGCCTGGCCGCTGAGGACCGTCGCCAGGTTCGCCTCCGGATCGTACCGGTAGCACCATGCCTGCTTGTCGAGAACCCGCGCCGTCATGGCACCGTTGCCGTCGAAGGCGGCCGTCAGCCCGTTGCTGGCGGAGGCGAGCCTGTTGGTGTTCGGCGTGCGGGCATAGGTCACGCCGTCCTTCAGCGCGATGTTGCCGGCCAGGTCGTAGGAGAAGGCGAAGGTGCCGCTGGAGCCCGCCGCTTGGCTGAGCCAGCCGGTGTCTTCGTAGGTATAGCCGGTGCTCCCGGTCGTGGCACCGTCGCGCTTCCGGGCGACTTGCGTGAGCTGGCCGAACGCGTTCCAGGTGAAGTCGGCGGAGAAGGCGTCCGTCGCGCCGCCGGAAGCCAGCGAAAAGCTCTGGAGCCTGCCCATCCCCGTTTCATAGGGATAGAAGGCGTTGGTCGTCGTCAGGCCATTGTTGTAGGCGATCGACGTCGGCTGGTTCAGGGCGGTGTAGCCGGGATAGCTTCCATAGGTCGTGAACGCGGTCTCCCCGACGTCCCGGAAAGCCACGGACGATATCCGCTGAAGGATGTCGTAGGCGTTGCGGGTCACCGATCCGTCGGGGTGGGTCATGTCGATCGGCTGGCCGAGCGGATCGTAGCTCGTCGCCAGGGAAAAGGTCGAGCCCGCCAGGGTCAGGACTTCCGAACCGACGAGGCCGTAATCCGAGTAGCCGAACGTCTCGACCGAGTCCGGCCGCGTCACGGTGGTCAGCCGCCCCTTGCCGTTGGCGGACGCCGACTGGTCGTAATCCAGCGTGGTGGTGACGGTGGCCCCGCCGTCGGCCGACGCCACGGCCCGCGACGTGATCCGGCCGAGGCTGTCGTAAACAAGCGTCGTCCGATTGCCCGAACCATCCACCGAGCCGACCATCCGGCCGGCACCGTCATAAGTCCAGGTCTGCGAGCCGGCATCGGCGTCGGCCTGGGCGATCAGGTGGCCGAGAGAGTCATAGCTGTTCCGCGTGACGTTCCCGACCGGCCCGGTCGTCGATGTCATGCGTCCGATCGGGTCGTAGCTGCTGGTCGTGACCGCCTGATTGGGGTCCACCCGCTTCAGGACGTTGCTGCGCGTGTCGAGGGTTGCCTGGCTCGTCCGCGCGTCGGGCGTACCGGCACCGACCGTGACCGTCACCAGAAGCCCGCCCTGGCCGTAGGCGGTTTCCGTCCGGGTCCCGTCGGGCAGGGTCTCCAGGATCGGCCGGTTCAGGCTGTCGTACTCGACCTCCGCCCAACTGGGAGCGGCGTTCCGGAAACGCGGCGGCGACACCTTGTACGGACGGCCGGAGGTGTCGTACTGCGTGCCGGTGACGATCGACGTTTCGGTGGTCTCGCCTCCCTGGACGGTCTGGGTAGGCCGGTTCAACCCGTCGATATAGTCGCGCTGCCACGCCCAGGTGGCGGTGTCGCCGTTGGACCAGTCGCGCCGCCGCCGCGTCTCGGTGTAGATGCCGTCCCCGTCCTCGCTGAAGGACACCGCCGACAACTGCACCGGATCGGAGCTGGCGCCGCTCTCGTCGGGACCATAGGACTTCACCTGCCGCCCGAGGCTGTCCAGCACGACCGAGAAGACCCTGCCGTTGGGGTCGGTCATGGAGGTCTGGACACCGAACGCGGCATCGTAGGCCGTCGCCGTGACGAGCGGCCCGGCATTGGCGGTCGGAGGGGACGTGCTGGTCGCGGGGAAGGTCTGGTAATCGGCGTCGTACGTGACGATGGTCGTGTTGCCCGCCGGATCCGTCGTGGTGATCACGTTGCCGAAGCCGTCATAGGTCATCGCCGAGGTGACCCAGACGGCATTGACGTCGTCCCAGTCGGCCTGGGATGTCACGTTGTAGCGGGCGTCGTAGCCGATCCGCGCGAGGCTCAGGTCGGCCCCGGCGGTCCAGGCGGGTTCGGCCGCCGCCAGGAAATCGCGGCAGGAGCTTTCGCTTCCGGTGGTCTTGGTCGCGGTCAGGTATCCGAGCCGCCAAGCGGCGGGATCGTTCTCGAAGGTCGAGCAGTCGTAGACCGCCTGTTCGGCCCTCGTCGGGTCTCCGAGGCCGGCATGGAAGACCAGGTTGCCGTAGCCGTCGTATTCGTAGTCGTCCTCGGTCGTGTAGGCCACGCCGCCATCCTGGTAGAAGGTACGGACGGTCTTCCGGTTCAGGACCTGGTAGACGCCGGGATAGGGCTCGATTGTGACCGGGGAATGGACGGTGGTCTGAAACAGCGCGCCCGACCCATCGTATCCGTCGGTCTGGGTCACGAAGCCCTGTTGCGGAAACTCCTGCGCCATCCGGTTGGTCATCTTGCGGCCGGTGGCCTCCTCGATGACCGTGAGCGTCTCGAAGCCGAGCCACTGGCCCTGGTCGAGGTCGGTCATCAGGTTGGTGTATTCGTTCCGGTAGGTCGTCGACCATCCCCGGCCGTCGCGGCGCGTGTAGGTCTTGACGACCTGGAGCTGGCTCTCGACGGTCAGGTCCGGATAGTCGGTCGCGGTGGTGCGGGTATAGACGCTCGGGTCCGTGATCGGGCTGTAGGCGATATCGACGCCGCCGCCGAGGCCGTTGGTGACCCCCGTGACCAGATCGTTGAACGGGGCCTTCCGCACCATCGCCGACTGGATGCCGCTGTCCTGACGGCAGAGCAGGTCGGCGTACCCGTCGCCGTTGAAGTCGCCCAGTCCCCCGGTCGAGCCGGCGCCCGAGCAATAGCCGGTGGCGACCACTCCCCCGGAGGAATTGGTGGCGTCCTTGAGTTGGGTTCCGGTGGAAAGCTTCACCGACTGAGTGCCGCTCTGGTCGCTGCACAGGAGATCGGGCAGGCCGTCGCCGTTGAAATCGTTCCAGCTCACCGATGCGGTGCTGCCGGCACACCAGCCGGTCAGCAGCAGCCCGTCGGCCGACGCGCCGGCCGGAGGCTTCACGGTGGTCGCGGTGGAGAGAAGTATCCTGTGGCTGCCGTCGGTGCCCCGGCAATAAAGATCGTCGTTGCCGTCGCGGTTGAAGTCCACCGTCGAAAGCGACTGGCCCGAACCGCCGCACCAGCCCGACACGACGGCTCCGGCGGCGTCGTTGTTGGGGCTCTTCAATGCGGTGGAGGTCGAGTTGGCGACCTGGACCGAGATGTTCCCGCCCGGCGCCGCGCAGATCAGGTCGGCCTTGCCGTCATCATTGAAATCGGCGGTCAGCCGGTGCGATGCCGGATTGGCGCACCAGCCGGTCAGGACGGTGCCGTTGGCATTGCCGTTCGGCGTCGAGACCGATTTCCCGTCGCTGACCATCACCATCTGGGTGCCGCTGTCGCAACTGCACAGGAAATCGGCGCGCCCGTCATTGTCGAAATTGCCGACCATCGCCCGGCAGGAGGAAGCCGGGCACCACTGCGACCGGACCAGCCCGGTGGCCTGGCTGTTGACCGTGGACAGGTACTTGCCGTCCGATTTGAGCACGCTGACCGAACCGTCCGCGGCGATGCAGGCGGAGTCCGCCATCTGGTCGCCGTTGAAGTCGGGCCAGACGCTGATGTCCTGCGATCCGGTACACCATTTGACCGAAGTGAGCAGTCCGCTCGCCTGACTGTTCGGGGTCTTGAGATAGCTGCCGTCGGAGACGAGCGCGTACTGGGCGCCCGACGCATCGACGCAGGTCGCGTCCAGCATGCCGTCGCCGTTGAAGTCCGACCATGACCACCGCCCGCCGCTGCCCGCGCAGAACGTGTTCGAATTGAGCTGTCCGTTGGCGCGGGTATTGGCGGACGACACCTGGTTGGCGGAGGTCGACCACGAGAACGCGGTCGCCGGCAGGCAGTCGCCCGAGCCCGAGCATTTCCGGACCTGCGAGACGACCGGCCGCCCGGTCGCTCCTGTCCCGTAGGACAGGGTGTAGGTCAGGACGGTCGCGCCGGACACTTCAGTCGTTATGGTCGTCAGGGTCTTGTCCGTCTTGAACAGCAAGCCGGCCTTGTACTTGTTCGGCCAACTGGACCGGTTCTGATAGCCGAAGACGATCTTGCGCTGGGCCTGCCGACCGGCGGAGTCGTTCCTCGTGTACTCGATCCGGTCGGGATAGCTCTGGTTCGTGTTCTGATTGAGCGTGTAGAAGAAGTCGATGGCGTTGCCGTTGAGATCGGTGATCGTCGCGACCTGCCAGGAATACTTCTCCGACCTGCCCGACAGCGGAAGGGCCGAATCCGGCGTCGTCCCGAAGCCCATGGTCCAGCCCTGCCGGGTCACCGCCGTGAACGAGCAGGGACCGGTCCCGCAGGTGCCGTTGGCGGTCACCCGGGTCCAGCTCTGCATCTGGGTCTGGTAGACCGAACCGGCGGCACCATATTCGCCGTCGCCCGAAACCTTGATCAGCCTCTGTCCGTCGAGGCAGAACCGGTCGTCCGAGTCGATATTGACGGCGCCGTCATAACCGTCCACGGCCCTGTTGGCCGCGCACCGGGTGATCTGGGAAAGCCCGTCGAGCGAGAACCCCACGCCGAGCAACCCGTCCGGCGCCTGGCTGTCGTAGCGCAGGGTCAGGCTGGGCTCGACGCCGTTGGTCCCGGGCGGCACCTCGATGGGCATCGCGTAGACGCCCGACCCGTTGGGGCTGACCGAGAACGTCGCGTCGATGGTGCCGAACGCATCGGCCGGCTGGTAGGACGCCGCCGGGGCGGATACCTGCGCACCGCCGGGACCGGTCATCGCCGCGAGGCAAAGGGTGGCGACGATTCCCCGAAGCAGGGTCCGCAGACGGCAGCAAGGGGAGTGGCGGGTATCCATGGCGAACCTCGGCGGGCGGAGATCGGGTGGCAGCGGCCGGCGGCGCGGAGCGGCCCCGATGGCGCCGCCCCGCTGACCGGGACACCCAAGGATCAGACCGACTTGCCGTTGATGGTCATCCGCCCGGCGGACCCGGCCATGCCGTCGATCCCGGACGCGCCGACCGACGTGCCGGGATTGCCGGGGCTGCCGGCGCTGCCGCCCTTGCTGCCCGCACTGCCGGCGGCTCCCCCCTGGCCGACGCCGCCGGGAACACCCTGATGACCGGCGAGGCCGCCCTGGTTCGAACCATTGACCGTGCTGGTGGCGTCGGCGGGGGTGTAGGTGATGGTCACCTGCGAACCGTTGCCGCCATTGCCGCCGTTGCCGGCCGCCCCGCCGTTCGCGCCGTCGCCGCCGTCGCCGCCGTCGCCGCCACGGGCCGTGACGGCGCAGCATTTCTTGCCGTTGCCGCCATTGCCGCCGTTACCCCCGTTGCCGCCATTGCCGCCGTTGCCGCCGGTGCCGCCGGGGCCCCCGACATTGATGACGCTGATCGAGCCGGAAACGGTGCCGAGGTTCAGCGTGACGTTCGGAGCATCGCCGCCGTTGCCGCCGCTCGTGGCTTGGTTGCCGTTGCTGCCGTCGCCGCCGTTGGTCCCGTCGCGGCCGAAATGGTCGACCGAGCAGCCACCCCCGGTGCAGGCAGCTCCGGCTCCGTTCGAGCCGTTGACGCCGCCTGCACCCGCGGCGCCGTTGGCCCCATCGACCCCGTCCACACCAATGACCACGATGTCGTACTGGGAGGTGTATTCCTCGCCGGTCGTGGCGGCGGCGCTGGCGGAATAGACCTTGGTCAGCGTGTTGCACGAGAAAGTGCAGGGAATGCTGATGAGGATGTAGCCGCCGGCCTCCAGCGTGACGTTGTTGTATGCCGTGGCAACCGCTGAAGACGAGATGATGAGGGGCAGGGTCGAGGTGATTATAATGTCCGATGCCATGGAAAATCGTTCCTTCCGCTGGAGTTTTATTGATTGACGCGCGCAGAAATCACCCGTGCATACAGCCTTAAAGGCTGCTGCATAACCGAGTAACGTCAAATATGTCTGCCGTTCTCTGAGGGTTGATTGCCAAATCAGAATGAACTGATTCAATTTTTACACAAGAAAAAAATCTGTTTTTTTGTTTCTGGATTCTTAATATTTAAACAGATCAGACAACACATGCATACAAATGTACATCATCAGTGTTGATACTTCAGGACACCGGGCGGGCACCTGCTTTCAAAACCGGATCGGCAGTCCGCTTTCGTTCCGTGCGAAACGGCTTCGGGCACGGGCCACGGAGAGGGTGCTGTTCATCGGTCCCGAGACGAAGCAGGGGCACGTCGATCGATCAGGCCGCTTCAGCGCAAGGCGGCGATGAAGGCCCGTTGTGCCCCGGTGGCCGAACGGGACCCAAGCTTAGCCGCTGCCCCCGGGGCGACCTCTCTGCAGCCGGAGCATCTTCGAGGATCTGACGGTCTGCATTCAGCAGGAAAGATCAGGGAACGCGCATCGCCGGCAGCACCAAGTCGCGGAGGACGGTCAGCGGCGGGAGCCACTGGTCGGAGGTGCCGTAGTTGCCGGCGAAGACGGCCACGACCAGATCCAACCGCGGCAACAGGAACAGGCGCTGTCCGCCGTAACCGATGGCATTGACCATCTCCTCCCACCGTATTCCACCGGCGCCGTCGTCCATGGGAACGGCGCCCAGATACCAGTGATAGCCGTAGCGCCGGCCGTCCGGCAGGCCGACGGCGGGCCGGAACGAGGAGTTCAGCCATTCCTTCGGAACGACCCCGCGCTCCTGCCAGCGGCCGCCGTCGAGGAGCATCACGCCGATCCGAACCAGGTCACGCAGGGCCAATCGCAGTCCGGACGCTGCGAAGACCTCTCCGGACGCGCTGCGGTGCCACTCGGCTCGGCCGATGCCCAACGGTTCGAACAGCGACTCGCGGGCGAAGTCCGGCAGGGAACGACCTGTTCCCTTGACGATGAGCCGCGCCAGCAGTGCCGTGGCGCCTCCATTGTACGTCCAGCATTCGCCCGGGGAATGGATGACCGGCCGCTCCAGCACGAAGCGGTGGCGGTCGGCGGCTCGGTCCATGGCGATCTCGCTGTTGCGCGGGTCGGCGTAGGACAGTGTCAGTTCATCCCACTCAAGGCCGAGCGTCATGGTCAAGGCGTGCTCGACCCTCAGCGCCCGGCGTTCCGGGTCACCGGCAAGGTCCGGGAATTCGGGAAACTGGTCGATCAATACGGCGTCGGGCGGCGGAACATGACCTGCGGCGAGCGCGATACCATAGAGGAGCCCGACGATGCTCTTGGTGATGGAGCGCAGGTCGTGCAGGGTTTCCGGCCCGAAGCGCACGATACCAAGAGGGCGGCCGCGGGCATCGTCGAGGCCGGGCCAATAGCGTTCGCAGACGATGCGTCCGCCGCGCGCCGCGACAATGCCATGCACGTTGGGAAGGCAGCCTGCTTGGCGGGCCAAGTCTATCCGCTCGTCCAGATCTTCAGCGAATCCCAGATCTTGCCGCGCTGAAGCATCCATCGTCGGCATGTCACTCTCCGGCCCGTTTGCGCCGAGCATGACCAAGGACGGCTTCCGCGGCAAGCCCTCGCCGGATTCGTCCATGCACCGCACGGCCACCCGTGCGATCGACCGGCGTCTTGGACCTGTTCGAATGGCGTGCCCCGATCAGGAAGCCAGCTTCGGATCCGACTCCGAAGCTGGCCGGTTCCCTGAACCCCTACTCCATCTGCTCCGCGTAGTGGCAGGCCACCCGCCGGCCGTCGACTTCCCGGAGGGCCGGCACCTCGTCGGCGCAGCGCTGGTTCATGTGCGGGCAGCGCTTGTGGTAGGGGCAGCCCGACGGCGGGTTGATCGGCGACGGCAGCTCGCCGGAGGGCGGCGGGATATCCTGGCGGAGCGCCGGGTTGACCCGGGGGGTCGCCGCCATCAGGGCCCGCGTGTAGGGGTGGCGCGGGTGGGCGAAGACGGTTTCCTTCGGCCCGTGCTCGACCGGGCGGCCCAGATACATCACCATGACGTCGTCGGCGATGTGCCGCACCACGCTCAGGTCGTGGCTGATGAACAGGTAGGCGAGGTCGAGCTCCTCCTGAAGATCCATCATCAGGTTCAGCACCTGGGCCTGGATCGACACGTCGAGCGCCGATACCGGCTCGTCCGCCACCACCACCCGCGGGTTCAGCATGAGCGCCCGCGCGATGGCGATGCGCTGGCGTTGTCCGCCGGAAAACATGTGGGGATAGCGGTCGTACTGGTCGGGCCGAAGCCCCACCTTCGCCATCATCGCCGACGCCCGCTCGCGCCGCTCCGCCCGGCCTAAGTCGGTGTTGATGACCAGCGGTTCCTCCAGGATCGTGCCGATCCGCTTGCGCGGGTTCAGAGAGCCGTAGGGGTTCTGGAACACCATCTGCACCTTGCGGCGCAGCGCCTTGGCCTCCGCCCGGCTCACCCCGGTCACGTCGCTGCCGTCGAACTTCAGCTGGCCCGACGTGGGCGGGTCGATCAGGGTCACCATGCGGGCCAGCGTGGACTTGCCGCAGCCGGACTCGCCGACCACCGCCAGGGTGCGGCCGGTCTGGAGCGCGAAGGAGACCCCGTCCACCGCCTTGACCGTCGCGTCGGCGCGGAACAGGCCGCGCTTCAGACGGTAATGCTTCTTCAGGTCCACCGCGTCCAGCACGGTATCGCGCCGGGCGCGGGCCGCCGGCCAGTCCGGCGTGATCGGAGCCGCGGTCATGCCGCCACCCCGCCGGTCACCTGGAGCGGATAGAAGCAGCGGGCCGTCCCGCTCTCGTCCGGGAACAGCGGGACCGCGTGGGTCCGGCACTTCTCCTGCACGAAGGCGCAGCGCGGGTTGAACAGACAGCCGCGCGGACGGTCGGCGATGCCCGGCACGACGCCGGGGATGGTCGGCAGCCGACGCTTGCCGATCGCCCGCTCCGGCAGCGCGTCGAGCAGCGCCCCGGTATAGGGGTGCTGCGGATGGGTGAAGAGGTCGCGGGCCGAGCGGTTCTCCACCACCTGGCCGGCATACATCACCGAGACGCGCTGGGCGGTCTCGGCGACCACGCCCATGTCGTGGGTGATCAGGATCAGCGCCATGCCGCGGTCCTTCTGGAGGTCGAGCAACAGGTCCAGGATCTGCTTCTGGATCGTCACGTCGAGCGCGGTGGTCGGCTCGTCGGCGATCAGCAGCCGCGGATTGCAGGAGATCGCCATCGCGATCATCACGCGCTGGTTCATGCCCCCGGAAAGCTGGTGGGGGAACGACGACAGCCGGCTTTCCGGGGCCGGTATGCCGACCTGCTCCAGCAGTTCGATCGCCCGGCGCTTGCGCTCCGCCCGGCCCATCCTCTCATGAACCTTCAGGCTCTCCATGATCTGGAAGCCGATGGTGAAGCACGGGTTGAGGCTGGACATGGGCTCCTGGAAGACCATGGCCACGTCCTTGCCGGTCAGGTTCCGGCGCTGGCGTTCGGTCAGGGTGCGCAGGTCGCGCCCGTCGAACTCCATCTTGTCGGCGACCACGCGACCATTGTTGGCGATCAGGCCCATGACGGCCAGCGAGGTCACGCTCTTGCCGGAGCCGGACTCGCCGACGATGCCGAGGACTTCGCCCTCGTCCACCGTCAGGTCGATGCCGTCGACCGCCCGGAACGTGCCGGCGCGGGTCGAGAACTCGACGGACAGGTTGCGGATATCAAGCAGAGGCATGGAGTGCCCTTATCGCTTCAGTTTCGGGTCGAGGGCGTCGCGCAGCCCGTCGCCCAGCAGATTGAAGGCCAGCACCGTGATCAGGATGGCGAGGCCGGGGAACGTGACCACCCACCAGGCGCGGCTGACGAACTCGCGGGCGGACGCCAGCATGGTGCCCCACTCCGGCGTCGGCGGCTGCGCCCCGAGGCCGAGGAAGCCCAGCGCCGCCGCGTCCAGGATCGCGGTGGAAAAGCCGAGCGTTGCCTGCACGATCAGCGGCGCCGTGCAATTGGGCAGCACCGTGATGAACATCTGCCGGAACACGCCGGCGCCGCTGACCTTGCTGGCGACGACATAGTCCTTCGACAGCTCGGTGATGACGGCAGCGCGGGTCAGGCGGGTATAGTGAGGCAGCACGACGAGGCTGATCGCGATCATCGCGTTGGTCAGGCTGGGGCCAAGGATCGCGACGATCACGATGGCGAGCAGCAGCGACGGCAGGGCCAGCATGATGTCGCACAGGCGCATGATCGCGATGTCGGTGACGCCGCGGGCGAACCCGGCGATCAGCCCCAGGAGCACGCCGACCGCCAGCGACAGGGTCACCACGATGACACCGATCAGCAGCGACAGCCGGGCGCCATAGATGATCCGGGACAGGATATCACGGCCAACGTCGTCGGTCCCCATGGGGAACCGCCAGGATCCGCCCTCCGCCCAGAACGGCGGCTGAAGAATGGCATCGCGGTACTGGGCGATCGGCGAATGGGGGGCGATCAGGTCGGCCAGCAAGGCCGCCAGCGCCACGACGACGATCACCACCAACCCGGCGACCGCGCCCTTGTTCTGGGCGAAATAGTGCCAGAACTCGGAGAGCTGGGACGGTGGCCGCGGAGCCGCGGGGGGTGCCGCCGCGTCGATCTGGGTCTCTACGGTCATGGCTCAGTGCCCCCCGTGGCGGATGCGCGGATTGAGGATGCCGTAGGTCAGGTCGACCAGCAGGTTGACGATCATGATCACGGCGGCCACCAGCAGCACGCCGCCCTGGAGCACGGGATAGTCGCGCCTCGCCACGGATTCGATCAGCCACTTGCCGATGCCCGGCCAGGCGAAGATGGTCTCGGTCAGGATCGCGCCGGCGAACAGCACGCCGACCTGGAGGCCGATGACGGTCACCACGGGAATCAGCGCGTTTCGAAGGGCGTGCTGGGCGATCACCCGGAACGGCGCCAGGCCCTTGGCCCGCGCCGTGCGGATATAGTCCTCTCCCAGCACTTCCAGCATCGACGACCGCGTCATGCGCGCGATCACCGCGAGCGGGATCGTGCCCAGCACGATGGCGGGCAGGATAAGGTGCGACAGGGCCGAGGCGAAGGCGCCCTCCTCCTCCGACAGCAGGCTGTCGATCAGCAGGAAGCCGGTCACCGGCTCCACCCAGTACATCACGGAGATGCGGCCCGACACCGGCGTCCAGCCCAGGTTGACCGAGAACAGCAGGATCAGCAGCAGCGCCCACCAGAAGATCGGCATGGAATAGCCGGTCAGGCTGATTCCCATCAGGCTGTGGTCGAACACCGATCCGCGCTTGACCGCGGCAATGATGCCCAGCGGCAGCCCGATCACCATGGCGAACAGGATGGCGCAGACCGACAGCTCGATGGTCGCCGGGAACAGGGTCAGGAACTCGTCCAGGACGGGCGTGCGGGTCACGACGGACTGGCCGAGGTCACCGCGCACCACGTCGGCGATGTAGGTGCCGTACTGGACCATCAGGGGCTTGTCCAAGCCCATGGCGGCCCGCAGCTCCGCGTGGCGTTCGGGAGAGATGCCGCGCTCGCCGGCCATCAGCTCGACCGGGTCGCCCGGGACCAGCCGGATCAGCGCGAAGGTCAGCAGGGTCACGCCGATGAATGTCGGAATGATCAGGCTGAACCGGGTCAGAATGAATCGGAACATGGTCAGCTTTATGTCTGCGGAATAGCGAGATCACCCCCTGCCCGGCGGACAGGGGGGTCTTCAGCTTCCGATCGGGTCTAGTTCAGGTCCACGCCATAGAAAATGTGGCCGCCGAACGGATCGATCTTGTAGTTCTGCACTTCCTTGCGGATCGGCTCGAAGACGACGGAGTGGGCGACAGTCACCCACGGCGCCTGTTCCTTGAACACGACCTGGGCCTGTTCATAGAACTTCGTGCGCTCCGCGACGTCGGGCGTCCGCTTGGCCTTGATCAGCAGGTCGTTGAACGGCTGATGGCAGAAGCGGGCGCGGTTGGCGCTGCCGACCGCCTCGCAGCCCAGAAGGACGTACAGGAAGTTGTCGGGATCGCCGTTGTCGCCGGTCCAGCCCATCAGCATGGTCTGGTGCTCGCCGTCCTTGGTGCGGCGCAGGTACTCGCCCCACTCGTAGCTGACGATCTTGACCTTGACGCCGATCTTGGCCCAGTCGGCCTGGACCATCTCCGCCATGCGGCGGGCGTTGGGGTTGTACGGCCGCTGCACCGGCATGGCCCACAGGTCGGTCTCGAAGCCGTTGGGGAAACCGGCTTCGGCCAGCAGCTTGCGCGCCGCCTCCGGATCGTACTTGGTGTCCTCGACGGCGTCGTTGTACGACCAGATGGTCGGCGGGATCGGGTTCTTGGCGGTCTTGCCGGCGCCCTGGTAGACCGCCTCGATAATGGCGTCCTTGTTGACCGCCATGCTCAGCGCCTGCCGCACCTTGACGTTGGTGAAGGGCTCCTTCTCGGTGTTGAAGGCGAGGTAGCCGACGTTCAGGCCTTCCTGCGACATCAGGTTGATGGCCGGGTCGGTCTTCATGGCGGCGAGGTCGGCCGGGTTCGGATAGGCCATGACATGGCACTCGCCGGCCTTCAGCTTGGCGTACCGGACCGAGGCGTCGGGCGTGATCGAGAACACCAGCGTGTCGATCGGCGCCTTGCCCGCCCAGTAGTCAGGATTGGCCCGATAGCGGATGACCGCGTCCTTCTGGTATCCCACGAACTGGAACGGTCCGGTGCCGACCGGCTCCTGATCGACCTTGGTCTGGGTGCCGGCCTTGGCCATCTGGTCGGCATACTCGGCCGACTGGATGGACGCGAAATCCATCGCGAGGTTGGCGAGGAACGGCGCCTCGGGCTCGTTGAGGGTGAACTTGACGGTATAGTCGTCCACCGCCTCGATGCTCTTCAGCAGCTTGGGCATGTCCATGCTGTTGAAGTACTCGTACGCGCCGCCCGACACCGTGTGATAGGGGTGCTCGGCCTTCCACTGGCGCTCGAACGTGAAGACCACGTCCTGGGCAGTGAAATCCCGGGTCGGCTTGAACGACTTGGACGTGTGGAACTTCACGCCCTTGCGAAGCTTGAAGGTGTATTCCAGCCCCTCCTCGGACACCTCCCAGGATTCCGCCAAGCCGGGCACGATCTTGGTCGTGCCGCGCTCGAAATGGACGAGCTTGTCGAAGACCTGCCGCGACGTCGCATCAAATGTCGTGCCTGCGGTGAAAAACGCAGGATTGAAACCCTCCGGGCTGCCTTCGGAGCAATAAACCAGAGTTTTTGCCGCGAGCGGTGAAGCGAAGCCCGCCGCGAGAGCCAACCCGAGGGCCGCCCCGCGCAGTGCTTGATGCATTATAAGCCTCCTGTAAGCGTCTTTTCTTCGGACAGCTCTTTCAAGCGCGACTACCCGCGCCGAGATGTCATGGTTCTCAGAATAGCCTTACAGGGAGAGTGACTGTCAATGTTAATGGATTGTTTCACGCGCAATTGATCACCGGGGTCCGATCGGGCGCATCAGGGCGGCTTCCATCACGCTTTTCAGATGGTCCGGACCGAACGGTCTCAGCAGCACGGAGACGTCGGCATCTCCCAGCAGCTTCACCCGCTCCGGCCCGCCGTCGCCGGAAACCACGATGGCGGGGATCGCCCGCCCGGAGCGCCGGCGCACCAGATCGACCGTTTCCAGGCCGTTGCCGCCGCTCCCCGGCCGAAGCTCGGCGATCACGAGATCCGCCGCGGCGCCGGCTTTCTCCGGCACCGCCACGGTGGTGACCGTACAATTCCAGCTTTCCAGCATGACCCGCAGCGCCGTCACCTGGACGGGGTCGCCGCCGATGACCAGAACCGAAACCGGACCCGCCGCCGCCGCATCGGCGCCACGCCCGGCACGGCGCATCGAGATCGTGAACACGGATCCCCTGCCTACCGTCGAACGGACGTCGATGCCGTGGCCGAGCAGCCGGGCGGTCCGCTCCACGATCGCCAGCCCGAGGCCGAGCCCGCGTCCCCGGTCGCGCGGCCCGGCCGCTGCGATCTGGACGAACTCCTCGAAGACGGCCGCCCTCTTGTCTTCCGCGATGCCCGGACCGGTATCCCAGACCTCGACGCGGAGACGGTCGCCGCGCCGCCGGCAGCCGATCATGATGCTGCCCTTGGCCGTGAAGCGGACCGCGTTGCCGATCAGATGCCGAAGCATCCGCTCCAGCAGCACCGGGTCCGTGACGACGGCGGCGGTGCATGGCACGTAGCGCAGCCGCAATCCCTTGGCCAGGGCTGCCGGCTCGAACTCCCGGATCATCCTCTCGAGGATTTCGCCGACACCGATCCGGCCCACGGCCGGACGCACGGTCCCGGCGTCGAGCGTGGACAATTCCAGCAACGACGTCATAAGAACTTCGCTCGACTGCACCGCTTCCTGGATGCGGGTCACCAGCGACTGCTGGCCCGGATCGGAGAGCTTGGTCTGCAGCAGGTGCAGGAACAGGTGGATCGCCTGGTAGGGCTGGCGCAGGTCATGGTTGGCTGCGGACAGGAACCGCGACTTCGACCGCGTCGCCCGCTCCGCTTCCGCCCGGGCGGCCGCCAGCCGTCCATCCATGGCGACCTGCTCCGCGATCTCCGTACCGATCAGCCCGGCGATCCGGCGCAGGCCCTCCGTCCCCCGCCGGTCCGAGTCGATCTTGCCGGAAGACCCGCAGAGCCATAGGCTGCCCAACCTTTCCCGGTCCGGCCCGACGATGGCGGCACCGGCCAGCACCTGCAGACCCGTGGCGGCCCCGCCGGCGAGCGGCTGCGGGCCGATCAGCAGGCCAGAGACATCCAGGCGGTCGCGGAGTGCCGCCAGATCCGGACCCAGCGCCTCCACCGCCTCCTCCTCGATGCCGGCGCAGGCCGCCACGGAGAGCGAACCGGCGCCGTCCAGGCAGAGAATGGCGGCAGGCGCTCCCATGACATAGGCAGCCAGATCCAGCAACCCGACGAGCGTTCGGCGAGTGAGCGGTGGTGCCTCCGCGGCGCTCTCATAATCCATCTGCATGATATCGAACGATGCTGGTTGCCGGTCCTAACCGGATCAGCCTAGCACGCATCCGGAGGATGCACAGCATCGGATTATGCCGATGGAAAGCGTCGGGTCAGGCCGCTTGGCCGGGGCGCCGGTACTCGATCCCGCCACCACCACCGCCGCCGCCGGGTTCCTGCTTCTCCTGCATCTTGGGCTGGGGCAGCGCATAGAACCTCGGTTCGTTCCTGTCCCAGCTGGGTTCGAACGGCAGGCGCATCATCGCCGTGCTGCCATCGCGCTGCGCGTCCCGCATGGCCTGCTGGAGCTGTTCCGCCGCATCGCGATCCCAGGGGATACGATAGAGGTTGGGGACCTGGCCCCATTGGAGGGTCAGGTAGATGGCCTCGCCCTCCACATAGGACGCGCTGAGGATGGAGGCTTCCTTTACGTGGGCGCCGAGCCATTCGAGGCTGACCGGCTTGGCCCGTCCGAGCAGGGAAGCCGGGGCGGCATAGGCCGCGGGCAGAAGCAGGGCGAAGAGGGCCAGGATCAGCGCCCTTGCGAGGCGCGAATGGGTCCAGCGCAGCGCTACCAAGACAAGCATCAAACTGACGGCAGCAACGAAGACGAACAGGTAGGTCAAGTTTTCCATGGCGGGTTCCTGACGAAGTCGGATGTCGGTTCAGCGTCTCAAGCAAGCCTCTTTTATTTAAAATGTCTTGGCCGAACGCAGCGGTTTGAAGACGCTGTTCAGGCTGTTGGGCACTAGTTCGCCTTTTTCAGTCAAACGGAACCGGAAGGCGGTCAGTTCCTGACCTTCACGATCCAACCTGACAGTTGTCGCCGCAATGGGCCGCGCCCCGGCCTCGTTGTCGGACTTTACCCTCACCACGACCCGCACATTGATAGGGTATGTGTTTTCCAGATTTCGGAACAAGTGGACATTCACCGTATACTCGCCCGGAGGAATGCCCCGGCTGAACGACGTCTCGAAATTGACTTCCGTCGGGTCGGCATGGCTGCCGAGATCGTCGCGCAGCAGGTTGAAGATCAGGCCACTCTTGTTGGAGTATCCCACCGGAACGTCTCCCGGTGCCTGCACCCACAGGTCGACGTCGGTGCGCAGCTTGTCGTCCCAGCGCAGCTCGGCGATCACGTTGCCCGGCGGATCGGTCGAGCCTTCCGATTCCTTGCCCTTGGGATTGATGTGGGGAAGCAGCAGCACGGTGACGAACATGAAGCCCGCCAGGGCCAGCAGGATGACGTCTCGGAATACCGTTCCGCTGTCGTCTCCGGGATCCCATGGGTCATGCATGGCCGGCATCGATCAACGCGGCGGCGAGGTTCGCCGTGCCGGTGGCCAGGAGCTGGTAGTTCGCCGCCAGCCACAGGTTGAGGACGGACCCGACCAAGGTGGTGTAGAGTGCCACCCCCATGCCTTCGATCAGGGTGCCGACGATGCCGCCGATGGCGTTGACGTCGCTGGCGTTGGCCGCGTTCACCTGTCCCAGCGCCATGATGAAGCCGACCACCGTGCCGACCAGCCCGAGCAGAACGAGGGCATTGGCGATGTGCCGGATGAAGGCGATGCGGGAGAAGAGTCGCAGTTCGAGCGCGCGCGTGGCGCTGGCCCCGCCGGTTTCCAGGGCTCGGCGGTATGTCGCGAGCCGCCCGCCTTCGGACACCGGCGTATTGCCGGTGCGGAGATTGTCGAGTTCCTGGGTCACCTTGTTGATGCGCCAGGCGCTGGCCAGGAGGCCCACGACGAACAGCAGGAAGATAAGTACGCTGATCCGGCTGCTGTCCGCCACCAGCACCCGCTCCACCCACCCATTCACCCAGACGAGAAATAGCCCGGCGACGCCGACCATGTTCAAGGCGACGAACCGGCTCCACAACAGCCAGTGGTGCATGCGCAACCCCTTCCATCATTGGAACTGAGGCAACGGCGCGGTCTCTCGGGGAGTCGGGAGTGGTCTTCGCGGTTCGAATGCCGCGGTCTGTCCGCCCGATCGGAAAGTCGACCTGGACCGTCAGGTGTGCAACGGAATGCCCCGGGGAAAGTTCCTGTGGCCTTGGTGGGACCGATCGGCATGTGGAAGGGGGCGCGGCGAACGGGAACTTTCGCCGAGGGGGTCCGGTTCTCGGCAGACCAGAGGCATCAGGCCTGAAAGGAGATGACGATGAAGATCCGGGACATCATGACCACGGAGGTCGAACTCGTCCATCCCGACACTCTGCTACGGGACGCCGCCCAAAAAATGCGCGATGTCGATACCGGCTTCCTGCCGGTCGGCGAGGACGACCGCCTGGTCGGCACCCTGACGGACCGCGACATCACCGTCCGAGCGGTGGCGGAAGGGCACGACCCCAAGGTCACCCGCGTCCGGGAGGCCATGTCCGACAAGCTGGTCTACTGCATGGAAGACCAGGACAGCAGCGAGGCCGCGGAACTGATGGCGGAGAACGACATTCGCCGGCTGCCCGTGCTGAACAGTGACAAGCGACTCGTCGGCGTGGTCTCGCTGGGCGACCTCGCGGCCCGGACGAACGACGACGATGTCGTCGGGCAGACGGTTCAGGATATCTCCAGTTCCCCGTCCAACGGCTGACTTCGTGCCCGACCGAAGCGGCGGCGAAGGACATGATCTTTCGCCGCCGCGCATTCACGCTTTGAAAATTGCATGCTCATCGCATAAATCCATTATTCTTTGCCACCAATTTAAACTTCCGCCTAAATCTTGGGCAATGCACGGAGGCAACCCCTTCGTCGTACCTGCCCTTCGGCCGAGCAATGCCGTAGTGTGCTCCGCCCTACCCTCTCTGGCCCCGAAATTGCTCATGCCCCGCCGGGCTTTAAACACGAAAAAGTTAGAGGCGAGAGCATGGGACTGTTCAAAAGCGGCATCAAGTCTGCGGCGCTGGGCTGCGCCGTCGCGGTTTCGGCACTGCTTGCCGGGGTGGCCCAGGCGGCGGACCCCATCAAGGTCGGCGTGCTCCACTCCCTGTCGGGAACGATGGCGATCAGCGAGACGACGCTGAAGGACACCATCATGATGATGGTGGACGACCTCAACAAGAAGGGTGGCCTGCTGGGCCGGCCGGTCGAGGCCGTGGTGGTCGATCCCGCCTCCAACTGGCCGCTGTTCGCGGAGAAGGCGCGCGAGCTGATCGAGAAGGACAAGGTCGCCGCCGTGTTCGGCTGCTGGACCTCGGTCAGCCGCAAGTCCGTGCTCCCGGTCTTCGAGGAGAAGAACGGCCTGCTGTTCTATCCCGTCCAGTACGAGGGCGAGGAGTCCTCGCGCAACGTGTTCTACACCGGTGCCGCGCCGAACCAGCAGGCGATCCCGGCGGTCGAGTACCTGATGGGTCCCGAAGGCGGCGAGGTCAAGCGCTGGGTCCTGGCCGGCACCGACTACGTCTATCCGCGCACCACCAACAAGATCCTCGAAGCGTTCCTGATCTCCAAGGGTGTCGCCAAGGACGACATCATGATCAACTACACGCCGTTCGGCCATTCCGACTGGCAGACCATCGTGGCCGACATCAAGAAGTTCGCTTCGGCCGGCAAGAAGACCGCCGTCGTCTCGACCATCAACGGCGACGCCAACGTGCCGTTCTACAAGGAACTGGCCAACCAGGGCATCAAGGCGACCGACATCCCGGTGGTGGCCTTCTCGGTCGGCGAGGAGGAACTGGCCGGCATCGACACGTCCAACCTGGTCGGCCACCTCGCCGCCTGGAACTACTTCATGTCGGTGGACACCCCGGAGAACGCCGCCTTCATCAAGCAGTGGCACGGTTTCACCAAGAACGAGAAGCGCGTCACCAACGACCCGATGGAAGCCCACTATATCGGCTTCAAGATGTGGACCCAGGCCGTCCTGCAGGCCGGCACCACTGATGTGAACGCCGTCCGCCAAGCCATGTACGGCCAGAAGGTGCGCAGCCCCAGCGGCTACGACGTCGTTATGAACACCAACCATCACCTGTCCAAGCCGGTGATGATCGGCGAGATCCAGGCCGACGGACAGTTCTCGATCGTGTCGCAGACCGACGAGGCGATCAAGGGCGCCGCCTGGAGCCCCTACATCCCCGAGTCCGCCAAGCTGACGGCCGACTGGACCTTCCCCTGGGTCTGCGGCAACTGCACCGATCCCAAGTTCAGCGCCTACGCCAAGTAACAGCCCGTCCCGTGGCCTTCCTCCGGACCCGTTCCGGAGGAAGGCCATCTGGCCCATAGCGGGCCGCACGCCGGGGGAAAGCTCCTTGACCATTTTGAATTCATGCCTTGCGACGGCCGCCCGGGTCCTGCGCGGCCTTCATGCCGTTATGCTGGCCGCCCTGGTGGTTTGCGGGCTCGCGGGTTTCGGCACCGCGCTCGGCGCCTTCGCCGCCCCATCCGCCTGGGCGGACGAGTATGGCGACACGGTCGCGGGACTGGCGGCCCCGGGATTCGCCGAGAAGGTCGGGGCCATCGAAGCGCTGGCGCTGCTGGGTGACGACCGCGCGACGCCGGTCCTGCAAGCCATGTCGGAGAATCGTCTCTATACGCGCAAGGACGACGGCCGGCTGGTGATCGGAAGCGCCGGACGCGACATCGCCCTGACCGACGCCGTCACCGGCGAGGCACTGGGAACCGCGTCCAGCCGCGACCTGACCCGCATCAACGTGAACAACGCGCTACGCAGCGCCCTGGCCGGCGCCATCGGCCGGCTCCAGATCAACAACCCGGATCCGGCCAAGCGGCTCGCCGCCGCCGAGACCATGGCCAAGGACCGCACGCCCGAAGCGGCGGCGCTGCTTCGCGAGGCGCTGGACCGGGAGACGGTCGAGGACGTTCGCGCCGCCATGGCGCTGACCTTCGCCAAGATGAGCCTGGGCAGCCCCGACGCGGCGGAGCGGCTGGCCGCGGTCAACGACCTGTCCCAGCGGTTGACGCCCGAGGTGCGGGCCCTGGTGACTCCGCTGGCCGCCGTCAACGCCGACGGCACCTTCGCCGAACCGGATGCCCGGGTGCGCGCCGCCGCAGCCGACCTGCTCGACCGGATCGACAGCCGCCTCGCTATGACAGAACTGGCGCTCAACCTGTTCCAGGGGATCAGCCTGGGCTCGGTCCTGCTGCTCGCCGCGATCGGCCTCGCCATCACCTTCGGCGTGATGGGCGTGATCAACATGGCCCACGGCGAGATGATCATGCTGGGCGCCTACACCACGGTGGTGGTGCAGCAGTTGTTCCGCGAATGGATCCCCGCCGACTTCTTCGGCCTCTACCTGATCCTCTCGATCCCGGCCGCGTTCCTGGTGGCGGGCGCCGTCGGCGTCGTGATGGAGCGCGGCATCATCCGATTCCTGTACGGCAGGCCGCTGGAAACGCTGCTGGCGACCTGGGGCATCAGCCTGATGCTTCAGCAGGCGGTCCGGGCGATCTTCGGCGCCCCGAACAAGGAGGTCTCCAATCCCGGCTGGATGACGGGCGCCTGGGAAGCCATGCCCGGCATGGTGCTGACCTACAACCGCATCGCCATCATCCTGTTCGCCTTCGCGGTGCTGGCGGGCTTGGCGGCGTTGCTGCGCTACACCCCCTTCGGCCTGCAGATGCGCGCGGTGACGCAGAACCGGAACATGGCGTCGGCCATGGGCATCCGCACCGGCTGGGTCGACGCCCTGACCTTCGGCCTCGGCTCCGGCATTGCCGGGGTGGCCGGAGTAGCGCTCAGCCAGATCGGCAATGTCAGCCCCAACCTGGGCCAGGGCTACATCGTGGACAGCTTCATGGTGGTCGTGTTCGGTGGGGTCGGCAGCCTGTGGGGCGTACTGGCGGGCGCCATGACGCTGGGCATCTTCAACAAGTTCCTGGAGCCCTATGCCGGTGCCATGCTCGGCAAGATCCTGATCCTCGTCTTCATCATCCTGTTCATCCAGAAGCGCCCGCGCGGCCTGTTCGCGCTCAAGGGCCGCGCCGCGGAGGCCTGAAGCCATGCTGCTGATGTCGCGTCTCGCGACCCTGGAATCCCGCCGGGGCTGGCAGGTCTTCCTGATCCTCCTGGTGCTGACCGTCGTGCTGGTGCCGGTGCTGAACCTGGCGCTGCCGCCGGAGAGCCCCTTCCATGTGCCGACATACATGCTGAGCCTGCTCGGCAAGTATCTTTGCTTCGCCCTGCTCGCCCTCAGCCTGGACCTGATCTGGGGCTATGCCGGGGCGCTCAGCCTGGGCCACGGCGCGTTCTTCGCGCTCGGCGGCTACTGCATGGGCATGTACCTGATGCGCCAGATCGGCGACCGCGGCGTCTACGGCAACGCGGAGGTTCCCGACTTCATGGTGTTCCTGAACTGGAGCGAGCTGCCCTGGTACTGGTGGGGCTTCGACCAGTTCTGGTTCGCCATGCTGATGGTGATGGCGGTGCCCGGCCTGCTGGCCTTCGCGCTGGGCTGGCTGACCTTCCGGTCCCGGATCACCGGCGTCTATTTCTCGATCATCACCCAGGCGATGGTGTTCGCCCTGATGCTGGCCTTCTTCCGCAACGAGATGGGCTTCGGCGGGAACAACGGCCTGACCGACTTCAAGGAGATCCTGGGCTACAACATCCAGGACCGGGGCACCCGGATCGGACTCTACGTCGCCTCCGCCCTGGTGCTGGCGCTGGGCTATCTGGTCAGCCGCTTCATCGTCACGTCCAAGCTGGGCCGGGTGCTCATGGCGATCCGCGACGCGGAGAGCCGGGTGCGTTTCCTGGGCTATTCGGTGACCAACGCCAAGCTGTTCGTGTTCACCGTATCCGCCATGCTGGCCGGCATCGCCGGGGCGCTGTACGTGCCGCAGGTCGGCATCATCAACCCGTCGGAGTTCTCGCCCGGCAACTCGATCGAGATCGCGGTGTGGGTCGCGGTCGGCGGGCGCGGCACGCTGTTCGGCGCCATCCTGGGCGCCTTCACGGTCAACGGCGCCAAGAGCTTCTTCACCGGCGCGGCGCCGGAATTCTGGCTGTTCTTCCTGGGCGCCCTGTTCATCGTCTGCACCCTGTTCCTGCCGCGCGGCATCGTCGGCCTGGCGGGCCAGGTCAGGGACAGGATCGCCCTCAAATCCACTTCGGCACCCAAGGAGGTCGGCGGCAATGCTGCGAGCAAGCACGGCGCCTGACGCCGCTGAACTGGTCCTGCCGGTCGAGGCGACGCCGGTCCGCACCGCCCGCCAGCCGGCCGGGTCCATCCTGTACCTGGACGGCGTGTCGGTCAGCTTCGACGGTTTCAAGGCACTGAACAGCCTGAGCCTGGTGATCGACAAAGGCGAGATGCGCACCATCATCGGCCCGAACGGCGCCGGCAAGACGACCATGATGGACGTCATCACCGGCAAGACCAAGCCGAACACCGGCGACGTGCTGTTCAACGGCAATGTCGACCTGACAAGGCTGGACGAGGCCGCCATCGCCAACCTGGGCATCGGCCGCAAGTTCCAGAAACCCACGGTGTTCGAGCACCTGACCGTGTTCGAGAACCTGGAACTCGCGTTGAAGACCGACCGCGGCACCTTCGCCACCCTGTTCTTCCACCTGACCGGGGGGCAGGCCCGCCGGATCGACGAGATCCTGGGCGTGATCGGGCTGGGCGACCGGCGGACCGAGAAGGCCGGCGCCCTCAGCCACGGCCAGAAGCAGTGGCTGGAAATCGGCATGCTGCTGATGCAGGAAGGCCAGCTCCTGCTGCTGGACGAGCCCGTCGCGGGCATGACCGACCACGAGACCGAGACGACCGCCCGCCTGCTGCTCGACATCGCGCGGGAGCGTTCCATCGTGGTGGTCGAGCACGACATGGAGTTCGTTCGGGCGCTCGGCGCCAAGGTGACGGTCCTGCACGAGGGATCGGTCCTGGCCGAAGGATCGATCGACACCGTGCAGGCCGACCATCGCGTCATCGAAGTCTATCTGGGGCGCTGAAACCATGCTGACCGTCGAAGACGTGGACCTCTATTACGGCGCCAGCCATATCCTGCGCCGGGTCGGGCTGAACGCTCCGAAGGGCGCGGTCACCTGCCTGCTCGGCCGCAACGGCGTCGGCAAGACCAGCCTCCTGCGCGCGGTGCTGGGGCTGGAGCCGATCCGCCATGGCCGGATCCTGTGGGAAGGCCAGGACATCGCCCGCCTGGCACCGCACGACCGCGCCCGACGCGGCATCGCCTATGTGCCGCAGGGCCGCGAGATCTTTCCCAGGCTGTCCGTGCTGGAGAACCTCCAGACCGGCTTCGCCCCCCTGCCCCGCAAGGACCGAACCATCCCGGACGAGATCTTCGAGCTGTTCCCCGTCTTGAAGACCATGCTGAACCGGCGCGGCGGCGACCTGTCGGGCGGGCAGCAGCAGCAGCTCGCCATCGCCCGCGCCCTGGTCACCCGCCCGCGCCTGATGATCCTGGACGAGCCGACTGAAGGCATACAGCCCTCGATCATCAAGCTGATCGAGGCGGTGATCCGGAAGCTGGGCGACCGCGGCGACATGGCGATCCTGCTGGTCGAACAGTATTTCGAGTTCGCCCGCGATCTGGCCGACCATTTCGCGGTGATGGACCGCGGCGAGGTGGTGCTGGCCGGCCCAAAGGCCGGCATGGTGGAAACTGAAGTGAGGCGGTACCTGACGGTGTGAAGATGCCGCAGGGCGGGATGCCCGGCCCGCTTGCGGACCGGGCCCCTCCGCGCGTATGGGGAGAGCCCCTTCGCATACGGTCGCACCCCGCCCATGTCCGCTCGCATCACCCGGCGCCATGACCAGTTTTTCAAGCTCCTGCTCGACCAGCCGGGCGCCGCCGGCGCGCTGCTGAAGGAACGCTTGCCGGCCGAGGTCGCCGAGCGGCTCGGGCCGGAAGCGCCGGAGCTGGTGAACACTTCGTTCGTCGATGGCGAACTGCGGGAGTACCGGGCCGACCGCCTGTACCGGGTCAGCACCCGGGACGGCCGGCACGCCTTCATCTTCGTCCTGGTCGAGCACAAGTCCTCGCCCGATCCCGGCATCGGTCTGCAGCTCCTGGTATACATGGTCCGGATCTGGGAATGGTGGCTGCGGAACGAGGGGACGACGGCGGACGGTGGGCACCGGCGCCTGCCGCTGATCATGCCGCTGGTAGTCTATCACGGAAGGTCCGAGTGGCAGGTGCCGCTCACCTTCGCCGAGGGGCTCGATTTCGACGACGAGGCGCTGCGGCCGCATGTGCTGGATTTCAGATACTCGCTCGCAGACCTGGGCCGGATCGACGACGCCGTCCTGTCGCGCCAGAAGGCGTTACGGATAGGATTGCTGATCCTGAAACATGGCGATGCCGGCGGCGACCTGCGGACCAAGCTGCTGACGCTCGGCCGTGCGGCGGCGGCCCTCAGCGTCGATGACTTGATAACCCTCGTGCGCTACATTGTCGCCGAGCCCAACGAGATACCGCCGGGGCTGCTGAGCGAGGTGCTCGGAGAAATCCTGCCGGGACAGGAGGAGAGGGTCATGTCGATCGCGTCGGAACAGTGGATGGCCGAAGGCATCCAGATCGGCAAAGTCCAGGGTAAGGCAGAGGGCAAGGCGGAGATCCTGTTGCGCCAGCTTCGCCGCCGCTTTGGAACCGTGCCGGAGATCACGGTCCAGCACGTGCTCAAGGCATCCGACGACGATCTGAACCTGTGGGCCGACCGCATCCTCGATGCGTCGAACCTGGAGGAGGTCTTCGCGCCGCGCAGAACCAATTGACGGACGGCTGCTCCGCCAATGTTGATAGCTTCTGCAGTGTAGCGGATTTCGAAGACTGCTGAGCGGGATGCTCGGAGAGATCCTGCCGGGCCAGGAGGAGAGGAGCATGTCCATCGCGTCGGAACAGTGGATGGCCGAAGGCATCCAGATCGGCAGGGTCCAGGGAAAGACCGAGGGCCATGCGGAGGGCAAGGCGGAGGGAAAAGCAGAAGGCAAAGCCGAGATCCTGCTGCGCCAACTCCGCCGACGCTTCGGAAACTTGCCGGAGACCACTCTTCAGCGCGTGCTCAAGGCATCCGACGACGATCTGAACCTGTGGGCCGACCGTATCCTCGACGCAGCGAGCTTGGAAGCGGTCTTCGCGCCGCGCAGGAACAACTGACGGGCTGCTGACTGCTCCAGGGATCACCCGAACAGCGCGTCGATATCCGCTTGGCTGATCATGCCCTTGTTGGGATCCACCTTGTTCGGCCCATGGAGTTCCAGGTCGCCGTCCTTGGCGGCGATACCGGGGGGCAGCGGCATGGTCTCGAACTCGCGCTTGTGCCAGACGCCCATCATGGCATCCACCCGCTCCTCGATGAAGGAGAGTGCGCGGACGACCTTGGTGATGCGCTGGCCCGTCAGATCCTGGAAATTGCAGGCTTCGAAGATGCGGACGATCATCTCGTTCATGTCGTTGACGCGGCTCGACTGATAGCCGTCGGGCAGCTGCGCCCTCAGTTCATGGACGATCTCCTCGATCTCCTCCGTGCAGGAGATGATCGTGTTGGTCGCCGCCTCCGTGGCGCTGACCACTGCGCTCAGCTCCTCCGATGCCTGCTGAAACTTGTCCTCGCTGGCGAGAGGATGGCGGAGTGCGGCCATTTCCGCCTTGGTCGCCTTGATCCGGCCGGAAATATCGGCGATCTCCACCTGGATCTGCTCGATGTCGGTCCGGTCGCTGCTCATGAATCGGTCGAACTTCGCATGAAGCTCCGCGATTGATCGAAGGACGGGGGTATGGTCGACCTCGACCGAAATCGGACCGGCGGGCAGGCTCGCATCCGGCGAGAGAGGAGCGATAAAGCCCGCCGGCTCCGCCTGCGAGGAACCGGGCGACACAGCCCGCCGGGCTTGCTGCAATTCGGCCATGAAAGGCTTGCGCGCGCTTCGCCCGGTAGTATCGACCATCATTCCCTGCCCCTCTTCCAATTCCGATTGTCCGCGGCGTAGCGCCAGGGACCATGATCTGTGGCGCCCGGCGATCAGATTACGGGCATTTCGTTAAAATCGATTGAACCCGCACAATCCGGTATGTTCGCCTCGTGACGCGCTCTCAGCCGAACAGGGCGTCGATCGCGGACTGATCCAGCGCCGCCTTGGGCGCGGGTGCCGCAGCTGGCGGGGGTGGAGCCGGCGGTGGCGTCGGAGGAGGAGGAGGTGGCGGCGGTGGGGGAGGAGGAGGCGCCGCTACGACAGGCACCGGTTCCAGCGCCGGAGGCGGAGGCGGCGGCGGGCTGGTCACCTTTTCGACGGGCGGCGGAGCCGGCTTGGCCGCGGCTTTCGGCTTCGGCGGAGCCTTTTCCGCCTTGCGGGGGGCTTTCGGCGGAGCGGGAGCGGCGGCCCGGGGCGGCGGAGATGGCTGCGGAACCGGGGCCGGCGGAGATGGCGCCGGAACCGGCGCCGCCGCCTTGGCGGGCTTCGGCGGCGGAGCCGGTGCGGGCGGCGGATCGGCGAACAGGGCGTCCACGTCCGACTGGCTGACGCCCTGCCCGTCCAAGGCCGGGCCGTTCAGCAGATGCGCATCGGGACGCTTGTCGACGAAGACGTCGGGCACCTCGTCGGCGGGCTTCACGCCCTCCACGCCCCAGATCGCGATCATCGCGTTGACGCGCTGCTCGATATAACGCAAGGCGTTCACCACCTTGCTCGTACGCTGCCCGGTCAGATCCTGGAAGGAGCAGGCGGTGAAGATGTTCATCACCTCCGACTCGACCTCGGTGCAGAGATCCGGATCGGCACCGCCCTTGCGCAGCTTGGCGCCCAGGTCCATCAGGCGTTCGGCGGAATTGAGGATGTCGAACGACGCGCGCTCGGTCGCCGAGACGATGGCGTCCAACTCGTTCGTCGCCGACAGGATCTTGTTGTTGCCGCTGTCCGGGGGCTGGAGCGCCGCGACTTCGCGGCGGGCCTTTTCGATCGAGCCGGCCATCTCCAGCAGTTCGCGCCGCAGCACCTCGAGATGCGACGCTCCGCCGGAGATCGGGACGCCATGGGTCAGCAGGCACCGCATCTGTTCGAGCATGATCCGGATATCGTCCGCCACGCCGCCCTGAGCACGCTGGGCGTAGCGCCGCAGAAAGGCACGACCCTTCGCGGTGCGCGCGACGGTATCCTCGATATGCTCGAACTCGTCTTCGGTGAGCTGCACCAGCTTGTCCACCACCGCCCCCGTACCCGTCACCCACCGATGACGGACTGGATCTTCTGCTTCAGCGTGTCGGCGTTGAAGGGCTTGACGATGTAGTTGTTGACGCCGGCTTCCTTGGCGGCAACGACGTTCTCGGTCTTGCTCTCGGCGGTGACCATGATGAAGGGCGTGCCGTTCAGCTTGTTGTCGGCGCGGATCTCCTTGAGAAGCTGAAGACCCGTCATCGGCTCCATGTTCCAGTCGGAGATCACCAGGCCGAACTTGCTCTCGCGCAGCTTGGCGAGCGCGGTGACGCCGTCGCCCGCTTCCTCGATATCGGAATAGCCGATCTGGGTCAGCAGGTTACGAACGATACGCCGCATGGTTGCATAATCATCGACCACAAGGATCTTCATGGTGTGCTCCAAAATACATCCGTTGACGATGGCCGTGCCACGCGATCCGTCCGGTCGCCGCGACCCGCCCATTCCATCAGCAGCGCCCGGACTCCGCCGATCCGGACGCCGCCATTCGAAAAATTCGCGGCAGCATGCGACCCGACGGCTACGGCCGAATGCTGCAGCGTCCACCATGCTGTGCGAGCGTAAATATTGCGTTTAAACCGACGCGGATATGCCTAACTGCCGACCCGGCCCGCATAGGGGGACCGGACACGGCGGGAGGCCGCCGTTCAATCCATGAGGGGATCCGTCGCCTGGATCAGCCAAGCGGCGGTCGCCGGATCCAGTTGCGGCACCAGGGACTCGCGAACCCGCGCGTGATAGGCGTTGAGCCAAGCGATCTCCGTCGAGGTCAGCAAGGCCGGCTCGACCAGCGACAGGTCGATCGGGGCCAGGGTGAGCGTCTCGAAAGACAGCATGGGCCGCTCCGCGCCCTCCAGGTCGGTGCAGGGCTGGACCGCGACAAGGTTCTCGATCCTGATGCCGTAGACACCGGTCCGGTAATAGCCGGGCTCGTTGGACAGGATCATGCCCGGCTCCAGCGCGACCGTGTTGCCGACCTTGGAGATCCTCTGCGGCCCCTCGTGGACGCCAAGATAGCTGCCGACTCCATGGCCGGTACCATGGTCGAAATCGAGTCCCTTCTGCCACAAGGCGTGGCGGGCGAGGCCGTCGAGCTGGGAGCCGGTCGTGCCCTTGGGGAAGCGGGCCGTCGCGATGGCGATGTGCCCCTTCAGCACGAGCGTGAAGCGCTCCCGCATCTCGGGGGTCGGCTCGCCGATCGCGACCGTCCGGGTGATGTCGGTGGTGCCGTCCAGGTACTGCGCGCCGCTGTCGATCAGGTACAGGCTGCCGGGGGCGAGGCGCCGCTCGGTCCTGGGGGATACCCTGTAGTGGACGATGGCGCCGTTGGGCCCGTATCCGGAGATCGTCTCGAAGCTGAGGTCGCGGAACAGGTCTCCCCCGCGCCTCAGGTCGAGCAGCTTGGCCGCGGCCGCGATCTCTCCCACCTCGCCCGTGGGACCGGCCGAGGCGAGCCATGCCAGGAAGCGGGTGACCGCGACGGCGTCGCGCGCGTGGGCCGCGCGGGCGCCCGCCAGCTCGACCTCGTTCTTGCGCGCCTTCGGCAGCATGACGGGATCGGAGTCGCGCTCCACCTTCGCGTTGGCCAGCAGCAGCCGGTCGAAGATCCAGGCGGCGGCGGAGGCCGGATCGACCCTCACCTTCGCGCCGGCCATCCCGCCGAAGCGGTCGAGAGCCGGGCCGAACTCGTCCGGATCGCGAATCGCAACGCGGTTGCCCAGATGCGCCTCCAGACCGGGCACCAGCTTGCGGCGGTCGACGAAGAGATCCGTGGCGCCCTCGTCGTCGATGATCGCGAAGGACAGCGGGAGCGGCGTGTGCGGGACGTCGCCGCCCCGGATGTTGAGAAGCCAGGCTATCGAGTCGGGCTGCGTCAGCACCGCCGCCGCGTGCCCCGCCTGTTTCAGGACCATCGCCACGTCGGCCTGCTTCTCCGCCGCCGGCTTTCCGGCGAAACGCAGGTCGTGGGGCACCACGGGAGCGAGGGGTGCCGGCGGCTGGTCGGGCCAAACCGCATCGACGGGATTGTCCGGGCAGGCCAGCAGGTCTCCGCCGACGCGCCCCACCGCGGCGCGCAGGCGCTCGACCCAGCCGACCGTGTGCAACCAGGGATCATATCCAAGGCGGCCGCCCCGGGGCAGCGCCGCGGCGATCCATTCGGGATGGGGATCCTCGGTCAGGTGTTTGTATTGGAACAGCGCGGGCGAGACCTCCGCCTGGACCTGGAGGGTGTAGCGCCCGTCGACGAAGATGGCGGCCTGGTCGAGCAGCACGACGGCCAGCCCGGCGGAGCCGGTGAACCCGGAGATCCAGGCAAGCCGCTCGGCGCGGGCCGGAACATATTCACCCTGGTGTTCGTCGGACCGGGGAACCACGAACCCCGACAGCCCACGCCTGGCCAACTCGGTCCGCAGCGCCGTGACCCGGGCCGCGTGGTTCGGGACTACAGCCAGACGGGAATGCCGTTCCGCGGCCATCGCGGCCCGCAGCGCTTTCAACTCGGTGACCAGGGGAGCCGGAAGGCGCGCTCCTCCCAGCAATTCGAGCCAGGCGTCCGGGTCCGTCCCCGTCGGTGCCGCGGCGACCCCGGCGACCAGGGACCTGATCTCCGACGTCGACCAGCCAAGCCCGGCCTGCTTGAGCAGCCGTTCAAGGGAACCGTCTCCGCCATACTCGCCCGAAGCCGTAGCACTGCCCTCCACGGGAGAACCTTCCTCTGGTTGCCGAAACTGCCTGTCGTACGGAAGGCTAGAACCCCCTTCCCCGCCGCGCAAGAACGAATACCGTTGAAAAGCGGGACTTCCCGGACGTGCCTCAGCCGCGGAGCACGAGGGTCCGCCACTCGCCGACCGGAATCCGGCCGACCAGCCGCAAGCCCTGGGACCGGTGGGCGGCGAGAACCCAGTTCTCGTGCCGGTCGAGCAGCCCCGACAGCACCGCGTAGCCGCCGGGCCGCAGGGCGCGCCGCAGGTCGGGCGCCATGCGGGCCAGCGGCCGGGCCAGGATGTTGCTGGCGATCAGGTCGTAGGGACGGCCCCGCCGGACCGCGTCCACCTTGTACCCGTTGCCGCCGACCGCCCGGACCAGGGCCGACACCCGGTTGCGTTTGGCGTTCAGCCGGGTGACGCGGACGGATTCAGCGTCGATGTCCGACGCCACGACCGGGACATGCCAGAGCTTGGCGATCGCGAGCGCCAGGATGCCCGACCCGCAGCCCATGTCGAGCGCCCGACCGACCGGAAAATGCCTGGACAACCGGTCCAGCGCCACCAGGCAGCCGTAGGTCGTCGCATGCTCGCCGGAGCCGAAGGCCGTCGCCGCGTCGACCAGCAGCCCGACCGCCGACGGCGGCACCCCGCCTTCATGATGCGAACCGTAGATGAAGCAGCGCCCGGCGCGGATCGGCGGAAAGCTCTTGTACGACCGGGTGAGCCAGTCGAGTTGGGGGACCGGTTCGATCACCATCCCGGGTTCCGGAATCCCCATCGCCTCGGCCAGGACGGCGATCCGGGCCGTCAGCCAGGCCCGGTCAGGCTCCCCGTGGGAAATCGCCTCGACCAGCCAGCTCACCCCCTCTTCGACCTCGAAGGTCGAAACGGAGACCGCGTGGTCACCCACGGCGTCGGCGAAGAAGTCCACCAGGTTTTCGGGCACGGTGAGCGCGATGCGCCAGAGATCGGGAATGGTCATGACACGGAAAACCCGGCGTTGAGGGAAGCCGCGTTTATGGTCGATGGCCGGGGCGGGCGCAAGGCGCCCCGCCGGCTATCCGCTCCTCGCACCCCCGCGCCTACACTACGTTGGGCTTCCACTTGCCCGGAAGCTGGTCGGCGACCTCCACCATGCCCAGGTCGCGCAGGAATGCCTGGCGCTGGCGGACCAGCCGTTCCGAAATGGCGGCCTCCGCGGCGTCGCCGCCCAACAGCTTGCCGTCGGGACCGCGCAGATGCTCGATCACGCTTTCCAGGAGCGCGCCGTCGGCCTCGGGGCATTTTCGGTCGAGCGGATGGTCGCGCTTCAGCTCGGCCATCAGCCGCTCCGTCAGGACGAGGCGGCAGCCCTCGCCGGCACCGCGCGCGATAAGGCCGCCGATTTTTGCAAGATTGGGGTTCAGCCGCTTGGGATCGCTGCGGCCGTGCAGGAAGTCGGCCAGGGCGCAGAGCGATTCGGCAAGGTTGGCGTGGGGGCCGATCAGGTCCTTCACCATGTCTGAAGTAACCAGCGCATCGGCGACGACGCCCTCGAACAGGGCGGTCAACTCCGGGTCGAGATCCTCGGTCATCACGCCCAGCAGCATCTCCATCTTGCCGCCGACAGAACCGTAGCCCATCAGGTGCTGGGCCAGCAGGCACAGCATCGTGAAGGACCAGTTCTCCGGCCCGCACCGGGCATGGATCCGCCGGCGGACATGGTCGAGGTCGGCGACCTCGAACCGGGGCAGGCGGCGCCGCTCGGCGTAGAAGTCGCGGGAACGGTTCATCGCCTGGTGGACCAGGCCCTCGACATGCTTGATCCGGTCCTTAGCCGGGATGTTGAATTCGTTCGCCTGCGCCATCGCGACCTGATGGACCGCGGCATGGATCATGTTGCCCGCCTCGGACAGCTTGCGCAGATAGGTCCAGTTGTGCAGCAGCTCGGACGCGGTGATCTGGTATTTGTCCAGGAACAGGCGGAACAGCCGTCCCATGATCATCCGGCTCTGAAAGCCGTAGATGTCGTCCAACTGCTCGCAGACCACGGGGCGATCGATCCGGCCCTTGACCACCATGGCCTTTTCCTTCACCGGCGGCCGGACCTCGTGGAGGATTTCCCGCTTGGTGGTGAAGCCGGACAGCATGGTCCGGTTGCGTACGACCTTGAACTCCTCGATGCCGGGCTCCGTCAGCAGGTGGCGGCCGATGGAGATGGCGTCCTCCTCCTCGGGAACGATGCAGTGGATGAGCCAGCGTCCTTCCCGGCAGACCAGGGTCTCATAAGTTATCTGGCGATTCTTGATCATCCACCCCGCCCACCAGACATGATCGGCCGCAGGTGCCCGACCGGTGATCCCGATCGGGCTATTGGACAGCGGGTTTATTTGCGGAAGCGTTAACGGAAGCCGGCCGCATGCTCGGCCGCCGAACGCCTCAGCCGGCTTTCTCGGCGGGGACGACGAAGCTGTCCAGCACCTTCTTGACGCCGGCCTGCTCGAAGTCGATCTCCAGCTTGTCGCCGTCGACCGCCTTCACGGTGCCATAGCCGAACTTCTGGTGAAACACCCGCATGCCGCGCTTCAGCGGCTGGTCCGGCCGCTTCCGGGGCGACACCTCGAAGGCGCTGCCCTCGATCACCGGACCCGTGCGGGGACTTGGCGGCTGCCGCTGCGGCCTGGATGCGAAACCACCGCCGAAGTCGCGGTAGCCGCCGCCGAAGCCGCTCCCGAACCCGCCTCCACCGCCGAAGGCGGGTGCCGGCGCCGCGGACAGGCCGGGTGCCGCATCGGTCTCGACGTGCTGCTCGGGCAGTTCGCCGACGAAGCGCGAGGGGATCGCCGTGACCCAGGAGCCGTGCATCCGCCGGTTGGCGGCATGGCTGACATGGGCGCGCCGCCGGGCGCGGGTCAACCCGACATAGGCCAGCCTGCGTTCCTCCTCCAGTCCGGCGATGCCGGTATCGTCCATGGAGCGCTGGCTGGGGAACAGGCCGTCCTCCCATCCGGGCAGGAAGACATAGTCGAACTCCAGCCCCTTGGCGCCGTGCAGGGTCATCACGCTGACCATCTCGGTGCCGCTGGCCTCGGCATTGTCCATGACTAGGCTGACATGCTCCATGAACCCGGCGAGGTTCTCGAACTCGCCCATGGCGGCGACCAGTTCCTTCAGGTTCTCCAGCCGGCCCGGCGCCTCCGGCGTCTTGTCCACCTTCCACATGTCGGTATAGCCCGACTCGTCCAGCACCATCTGGGCCAGGTCGGTATGGGGAATGGTGGCCCCGAGGGTCCGCCAGCGGTCGAAGTCGGTCATCAGGTTGCGCAGCGTCGTCCGCATCTTCGGCTTCAGCTCGTCGGTCTGGACAAGCTGCCATGTCGCCTCGGTCAGCGGCATGCCGCGCGCCCGGGCAAGCTGGTAGAGCTGCTGGATGGTCGCGGGGCCGACGCCGCGCTTGGGCACGTTGATGATCCGCTCGAACGCCAGGTCGTCGTCCGGCTGGACGACGATGCGCAGATAGGCCATCGCGTCGCGGATCTCCTGCCGCTCGTAGAAGCGCGGTCCGCCGATGACGCGGTACGGCATGCCCAGCGTGATGAAGCGCTCCTCGAACTCGCGGGTCTGGAAGCCGGCCCGGACCAGGACCGCGATCTGGCTCAGCGGCACCTTGGCGCGCTGAAGCGCCTCGATCTCCTCGCCGATCCAGCGGGCCTCCTCCTCGCCGTCCCACAGTGCCCGGACCTTGACGCGGTCGCCCTGGTCGGACCGCGTCCACAGCGTCTTGCCCAGACGTCCCTGGTTGTTCGAGATGACGCCGGCCGCCGCGGCCAGGATGTGGCCGGTGGAACGGTAGTTCTGCTCCAGCCGGATCACCTTCGCGCCGGGGAAGTCGTTCTCGAACCTCAGGATGTTGCCGACCTCCGCCCCTCTCCATCCATAGATGGAGTTATGGGTGACGATCCCGTTGGCGACGAAGTTATGCGTGCGGGTGATATCCAGGTCGTAAACGGTGGCCGGCCCCTGGACGGTCCGGATCGACCGGACTGTGGCAAGCGCGCCGTCGCCCCGGAACATCGACATGCCTGGACGCACCGAGCCTGCCGGCAGCATGGGCAGGCTGGCCCGCGTCCGCACCGCCGGGCGCTCGGCGACCAGCACATCCCCGACCTCGGCTTCAGGCACCTGCTCCGCCGCGTCGATACCGCTGCCGAACCGGGCGAATTGGACAAGTGCCACATCGCCGTCGAAGGCATCCCGGATCTGGTCCACGATCGACATGAGAGCCGCGAAATCGGCCATCGCGCTCTCGTACCGCCAGCCCGGGCTCCCTTTCTTCACCGGCCGGACGGAAAGGCCGATGGCCCGGAGGCGATCCGCATCGTCTCCATCGCTGCCGATGACGGAGATCCGGTGCAGGGGGCTGCTCCCGCGCCGCTCTCCGCACAGGGTCACGGTCACGTTGCGGCGGCGTCCGGAGTGGCTCTGCGGACGATAATGGGGAAATGCGCGCGTCAGGCCGTATCGCGCCAGGAGCCGGTCGCCCGCCCCCTCCGTCGGCCGGTCGCGGAACAGCCGGTCGAGGATCGCCTGGTCATGCACCAGCCCCTTGGACGATCCGCCCTCCCGGGCGACGAACGGGAATGTCGGGATGCCGAAATCCAGGGACAGCGTGTATTCAAGGTAGCGGGCTTCGTTCTCGCTCTCGTGGGTCGCGACGATCCAGACGGCGTCCCCGTGCTCCTGCCGGCATCGGAGTTCGTATCCCAGGACCGGATCGACTTGGCCGCGCGTGTAGGTCTGCGACGTTCCCAGGCGGAATCCGTATCCACGCTTGTGCATCAGGTAAGTGAAGTACAACTGGGGGGCCGCACCCAGCCGGTAGCCGGAGAAGTGCCGGTGCTCCGGCGTGCTGACCAGCCGGGCACCGTCATCCAGCTCGATTTCCACCAGGTCGCCCGTCTGCTCGCGCCGGTAGGTCCGGGCCACGAAGGACGGGGCGAAGATGCCGCCTCCCTGCGCGGACAGAACGGCGTCGCCGACCACGACATCCTCGATCCGCTTTTCGGTATGGTCCGCCATGCGGATCAGGGTGCCTTCGGCTAGGCACTGGTCGTCGTCGCCGACGCAGCAGATGTTCTTGTGCTTCTGGGCCAGAAGCCGCAGCCAGAGGTATTGGGCGACGTTGGTGTCCTGGTACTCGTCGACCAGCAGGTAGCGGAAGCGCTGCTGGTATTCCGCCAGCACCTCGGGGTTTGCCTGGAACAGGGTGATGTTGTGCAGCAGCAGGTCGCCGAAATCGCAGGCGTTCAGGCTCTGCAGCCGGTCCTGGTAGGTCCGGTAGAGCTGGACCACGCGGCCGCCCGCCATGTCGCCGCCATCCTGGGGCTTCAGCTTGTCCGGCGTCAGCGCCCGGTCCTTCCACCGCTCGATCACGCTGAGCACGGCGCGCGCCGGCCACTTCTTGTCGTCGATGTTCTCGGCCTTGAGCAGCTGCTTGACCAGCCGGATCTGGTCGTCGCTGTCCAGGATGGTGAAGTTGCTCTTCAGCCCCACCAGCTCGGCATGCCGGCGCAGGATGCGCGCGGCGAGCGCGTGGAAGGTGCCCATCCACCAGCCCTCGGTCGGGGCGCCGATCAGCGCGCCGACCCGCTCGCGCATCTCGCGCGCGGCCTTGTTGGTGAAGGTCACGGCCAGCACCTGGAATGGCGACGCCCGGCGGGTCATCAACAGGTGGGCCAGCCGTGTCGTCAGCACGCGGGTCTTGCCGGTGCCGGCGCCGGCCAGGACCAGCACGGGACCGTCCAGCGTCTCGACCGCCTCGCGCTGAACCTCGTTCAGGCCGTCGAAATAGGGAAAGCGTTGCGCGGCCGGGGCCGTCGCCGGTGAGACCGCCGGAACGGCGTCGTTCAGCGGGTCGTCATAGTGGAATGGATCGGACATGGGCAGGACTATACTCCGCCGGCGGTCCCGAGTTTAAGGACTTGTTGAAGGTTCCTGACATGATCTGGAGCTGCCCCGATGACAATCGTACGCCAAACGCTCAAAAGGGGTGGGTTGCCCTCGACCGGACCCGGCGGCCCATGTTAAAAGATTATGGATTGTTGACCGGAGTCGCCCATGCCGTCCTTGCGCCTCGATGACGACCATACGATTCAAGCCATCGGGATCCTCGCCGACGTTCTGGATCGTTTCAGCGGGATGACTTCCCTGGAATGCACCCTGGTTTCCAAGGCGTTGCGACAGGTCCAGCAGACGCGGTCCCAGATCGGCATGGATTTCGCGTCGCGTGCCTTCGCCACCCTGGAACCCGATGTCCGGCGCCGGATCGCCGACGACGCCACGGACGCGGCCCTGGAAGCCAGCAGCACCATGAAGCTGCCCAAGCTTCGAGCACCCAGGCCCAGCGCGCCCCCGGCGACCGGACTGCTGGGAGCGATCAACAACCGCGGCGCCAAGCCCCGCAAGCCGGCCTGACAGGCACCCCGCCGCCTTTCGGGGAAGCGCCCTGGTGGTTCTGCACAGTGTTTTTTATGACGTTCGGCGGAGAGAAGTGCCGTAGGTCGGCCTTCGCCCGTCAGGGCGAACGCCGACACCCTGCATCGACGCTCCGGCCACGCTGTCGGCGTCGGCCTTCGGCCGAGGCCGAGCTACCAGCCGCCTAGCCCCGCGCCTACTTTGCCACGACCCGGTTCCGTCCGGATTGCTTGGCGTCGTACAGAGCGGTATCGGCCCGCTTGATCAGGTCCGCCGGCGACTCGTCGCGGGCCAGCTGGGCAATGCCGACCGACAGGGTGATGGTGCCCAGCGTCACGTTCTTCGACCGGTTGACCAGCTTCTTGGAGGCGACGGATTTCCGGATCTGCTCACCGATCCTGACCGCATCGGCCATCCGGCTGTCGGGCAGGATCACGGCGAATTCCTCGCCGCCGTAACGGACCGCAGTGTCGGTCGCCCGGATCGACTCCTTGACCGTCCGCGCGACCAGCGCCAGCACATGGTCCCCGATCGTGTGGCCGTGTGCGTCGTTGAACCGCTTGAAATGGTCGATGTCGGTCATCAGCAGGCTCAGCGGACGACCGGCCTGGGCCGCCCGGGCGACGGCCTCGCCCAGGGATGCGTCGAACAGGCGCCGGTTGAACAGCCCGGTCAGGGAGTCGGTGATCGCTTCCTGGCGGACGACGTCCAGGTTGCGGCGCAACTCGTCCATCTGGCTGCTGGAGGACTGCAATTGGCTGTGCAGCTTGCGGTTATGCTCGGCCATCAGCTGCGTTTCCGCGGCGATCGCATCGACCAATGCGCTGAGCTGCTCCAGCTCCCGCACTTCCACGCGCTCGCCGAAATTCTGGAGCGCCTTGCCGTAACGGTCACTGTCGGCGCCGGACGCGCGCAGCAGATCCAGCAGATGACCCAGCGCCCCCTGGATCCGGGCGCTCGCTTCGCGGACGGCCTGCTTCTCGTGGTCGAAACTGAAGAACCTGCCGTGGAGTTCCGCCATGCGCTCGACCGTGAGGATCTGCCCGTCCTCCGCCAGCTTGTCCAGGGCGCGGGTCAGGTCCGGCAGATCGCCGCTGAAATAGCTGTACCAGATGGCGAAATGCTGAGGCGTGGGCGGCAGCGATTCGGCAGCCATCCGTGCCATCGCTTGGTCAGCCCAGTTGGTCGCCTGCTCCATGATGCCGCCATCTCCGCCAGAACCTGAACTTAGGTCGTAGGCTATGACCTAAGGGCTAGGAACTTGCAAGCGTCGATACCATTGCCGGGAGCATGCGACCTCAGTTGCCGGGAGCATGCGACCTCAGTTGCACTGTCCGATGGACGGTTCGACGCAGATCCTGCCGTCCACCCAGGTCGCCCCGGTCAGGTCGGCGTTGCGGAATTCCGTCCCCTGCAGCCGGGCGCCCGTCAAGTTGACGTTGCGCAGGTTGGCATCGATGAAGCGGGCGTTGCGCAGGTCGGCGTTCACCAGGGAGGCCCCGGTCAGGATGGCCCGCGTGAGATCGGCCTCGATCAGCCGTGCCTCGTCCAAGGTGGCTCCGGCCAGGTTGGCGCTGAAGAACTTGGCGCGATAGGCATCCACGCCGGTCAGGTTGGCATCGCCCAGCTTCGTCCTCGTGAAGCCTGCATCGCGCAGCATGGCACCCTGCAAGTTGACCTTGCGGAGATCCCGGCCGTCCAGATAGCACCGCCGCCAATTGACTTCCGGCGCCGCCGGGTCGGTGCAGTCGGCAAAGGCGCTGGAGGTGGAGATAGCGAGGAGGGCTGCCGCGAGCACGGCGGAGATGGTACGCTTCATGATGCCCTAGATAGGTCACACAAGCGCGGAAGCCAAACTAATCTCGGATTAAGGCGATCGTACGGGCGATTTCACTCGGATGGGCGGCCCGGCTTCCGCGTCCCGAGGCCGATCACGCGGCCGACTTGCGGCGGCACCGGCTGGCCGGACTGGGCGGTCCGGACCTCGTCCAGCAGGCGGCGCGCCGCATCCGGCAGGGGGCATGAACGCCGGGCCGCCAGATCGACATGCATCAGCACCAGTTCGTTGGTGGCCGCCAGCCATCCCTCCGTCCCGTGATGCATGGCATGCATCAGGTGGACCCGCTTCCCGTCGACGCCGAGGATGCGGGTGGCGAAGGCCAGCGGGTCGCCCTGCCTCACCTCCCGTTCATAGGTCACGTGCATCTCCAGCACGAAGACCGACCGGTTTTCCGCCTTCACATAGGCGGCCCCCAGTCCCGCATGGTCGAGCAGGCGGTCGGTCGCGTGGTCGAACGCCAGCACGTAGTAGGCGACGTTCATGTGGCCGTTGTAGTCGATCCATTCCGGCCGGACGGTTTCCGAATGGAGGCGAAGCAGGGAATCGGTCATGGCGGTCGCCCGATGATGTTCAGGGAACAGGACGATAGCTCCGGCCGGCCGGAAATGCGCCTTCTCGTTTGTCCAGATCATCGGGCGTTCGGATCATCGGGTCTCCAGACCATCGCTACCCCTGTCCGGCCGGCGGCGCGTAGCCCCAGCGGTCGATCAGGGCGCCCCAGTGCCGGCCGACCCGGTCCAGCTCGTCGGGCGGGTACCGGTGGCGATTCTTGGCGTAACCTCGGATACCGTCGAGATAGACCTGGAAATGCCGCTCCGCCTCGGGCCAGCCCGGCAGTCCGAGCGTGCCGTAGACCCGCTTCAATTCCGCGATCGGCTGTCGCTCGAAATCCTCGAAGCGGATCTCGGCATACTGGGACTCGGGCAGTTGCGCCGCATCCGTCAGCAGCCTGTCCATCAGCCGCGGATAGAGGTCCAGCACGATCCGGTCAAGGTCGACCCGGGTCGGGTCCTGCAGCGCGAAACTGTTCAGCAGGGTCGCGAAAGTCCGGCGCGTCGAGGGATAGACCACGAACGGGTTGCGGTGGATATGGATGAACTTGGCATCCGGCCACATCGCGCGCAGCAGGGGAATGCGGGCGGAATGGACCGGGTTCTTCAGCAGCAACGGGCGGCCCGGCCGGATCAGGGCCACCTTGCTGAGGAAATACCCGAAGGCGGCACGCCACTCCGCGATCTCCTCCTCCGTGCAGCCGTCGAAGAAGATGCCGCGGTTGAAATGCTCCTCGAACCGGCTCGGAAAGAACAGTCCGTGATAATAGGAAACGCTGGTCATCAGGGCCAGCGGCAATTCGTCTTCCTGCGGCGAGTCGGGCGTGACGGGAATGTTGTCGATCAGCCGGTCGCTCGGCAGGTGCTCTTCCAGGATCGTCCGGATCGGACCGGTGATGCCCAGGAAATCCCACGGCAGCGCCGCGGCGAAGGGCGGTACCCAGCCCCACTGGGGCGATCGGCTGAGGACGTTGTAGAGGTGGGTCGTGCCGCTGCGCCAGTGCCCGACGATGAAGACCGGCGGCGCCATGGGCGGGGCCTCCGTCAGGCGGCGGCGCACCCTCCTCTTCTCCAGCGCCACGAACGGCCGACGATACGCGGCACCAAGCCGCGTCGCCCAGACTGCGGCCCGGCGATCGGGCGATATCGGCCCGTTCGCCGACAGCGCCCAGCGGAGCGTGGCGCGGTCGGCGCCGACCAGGGGATGAAACCAGCGGGGTGGAGCAGTTCCGGCCATTGGGGTCCTTGACGACGAGTCCTTGCCTGATCCGGGCGCTCGGCCCGGATCAGGAAGAACCGCCGGAACCGCCCCGGCGTTGCGTTCGGGGCGAGCGGTCCGCGCTCAGGCTTCCGCGAGCGTCGGATAGTCGATGTAACCGCGCGCGTCGCCGCCGTAGAAGGTCGGGCGGTCGTAGCGGTTGAGCGGAGCACCGCGCCGCAGCCGCTCGACCAGGTCCGGGTTGGCGACGAACAGGCGGCCGAACGCCACCAGGTCGGCCTTGCCCTCCGCGACGGCCTGGGGCGCCGTCTCCCGCGTGAAGCCGCCGGCCGCGATGATCGTGCCGCCGAAGCTTTTCTTGAAGCGGGACGAGGCGTCCGGCGCGTCGGGATCGAGCGCGTTGGTGTCGCTGTTCTGGTCGGCCCGCGGCTCCACCAGGTGCAGGTAGGCCAGGCTGCGGCTGCCCAGTTCGGCGGTGACGTGATCGAACAGCGCGCCCGGGTTCTCGTCGCTCATGTCGTTGAAGCGGCCCCAGGGAGACAGCCGCACGCCGATCCGGTCGGAACTCCAGGCGGCACTCACGGCGTCGACGATCTCCAGCAGCAGGCGGGCGCGGTTCTCGATGGAGCCCCCGTAGCGGTCCTCGCGGCGGTTGGTACCGGTCTGGAGGAACTGGTCGATCAGGTAGCCGTTGGCCGAATGGATCTCGATGCCGTCGAAACCGGCCTCCCGGGCATTGATCGCGGCGCGGCGGAAGTCATCGACGATGCCGGGAAGTTCGTCCTCCCGAAGCGGCCTGGGCGTCTCGAAGGCGACCGGCTCGAAGGTCCTGGTCATGTGCGTCCCGCCGGCGGCGACCGCCGACGGAGCCACCGGCAGGGCGCCGCCCGGCTGCATGGACGAGTGCGAGATCCGGCCGGTGTGCCAGACCTGGAGGAAGATCACGCCGCCCTCGGCGTGAACGGCGTCGGTCACCAGCCGCCAGCCCCGCACCTGCTCGGCCGAATGGATGCCGGGAGCGCCGGGATAGCCCCGGGCCTGTTCCGACACGTCGGTCGCCTCGGCGATGATCAGGCCGCCCTTGGTGGCGCGCTGCGCGTAATACTGGGCGTTCATCGGCTGCGGCACGTCGCCCGGTTGAAGCGACCGCATGCGGGTCAGCGGCGGCATGACGATGCGGTGGGACAGGGTGAAGGGACCCACGCGGACCGGCGTGAAGAGGGATTCGACTGACATGCTTTGATTCCCCAAGGCGATGAATTCACTCCCTGACATGGCACTGTGGCGGATTCCGCTGTACCACCCTATTCTGACAAGCCGGCTTATCGGAATCCGACATAATCAATGGAAACGGACGAACTCTCGATCCTGGTCCAGGCGGTCGCGGCGGGCAGCCTGTCCGGCGCCGCGCGCCGATTGGGCGTCACCCCGACCGTGGCCAGCCGGCGCCTCGCAGCGCTGGAGGAACGTCTCGGCGTCCGCCTGATGCACAGGACTACGCGGTCGGTTTCCCTCACCGCCGAGGGAGAGACCTTCCTGCCCCATGCCCAGGCCATGCTGGAGATAGCGGAGGCGGCGCGGGCCAGCCTCGCTCCGGCGGAGCAGGGCGTCAGCGGCCTGCTTCGGGTGACGGCGCCGGCCTCGTTCGGCCGGAAGGTGGTGGCGCCGATCGTGCCCGGCCTGCTCGACGCCAACCCGGACCTGCGCATCGACCTGGAACTGACCGACAGCGTGGTGGATATCGTCGCCGCCGGGATCGACGTCGCCGTCCGCATAGGGCGCCTGCGGGAATCCACGCTGATCGCCCGCCGGCTGGCGCCGAACACGCGCCTGCTGTGCGCGGCACCGTCATACCTGGAGCGCCGCGGCACCCCCCGCACCGTGGAATCGCTGGCCGAGCACGAGTGCCTGGTGCTGAGCGGCACCGGTTCCTGGCCGTTCGATGCCGGAGGGAAGGCGCGGGAAATACGCGTTTCGGGGCGCTTCGCCAGCAACAGCGTGGAGGCGGTCCGCGAAGCCTGCATCGGCGGCCTGGGCATCGCCCTGCTGTCCCGATGGGACGTCGTGACGGAATTGGCCTCCGGCACCCTGGTGCGGATCGATTTCGAGGCGTTGAACCCGACGGAAATCTCCATCTGGGCCGTCTACCCGAGCGCCCGGCTGGTGCCGCCCAAGGTGCGCGCCTTCATTTCCGCGCTGGAGGCGGTTCTGGGAAAACCGGGACTATGACAGGAGTGTCCGCGGTCGCGCCGCTTGATCGACGAGGCTCCACCGCCCGCGGCCAGGGCAGTGTCTACGGACGGTGGAGCCAAGTCCAATCCGGGGTCTCCTCCGATGGAGAAGCCGGGTCATGGTCCCGGCTGATCTGAGATCGCTCCCGCTTGCTGCCGACGGGCAACTGAGGACCATCATGCCCGAACTTCGGTGGTTCGGGTATGAACGCAATCACATAACTTCGCACTCTATGGCTGTATTGTCCGGGAGTGCCGCCGAAGAGACTTCGGGCTTTCGCGGTGAGTCCAACGAAGTGAGTCGGTTTATCTAAAATGCCATTTGCCAGCTTCCGGAAGTCGTCCGATGACCGGTCGGAAGTCTCATCCATCAGGTGTCACATAATGGGGACACCTGACGTTTTCGGAAGTGGAAGTACCGCTGAAAACAGTTTGTTAACCACGCCAGCCTAGCCTTTGATAAAGCCGATCCGGCGATCGTTTCGGACCGGTGCCAATATTGTTTCGGGAAGGCATGTCTTGATGCGTCGCTTCGGTTGGGAGCGCTGGCTGATCTGTGGGGTGCTGGTCGCGGCGGCCGCGGGCACCGGCTGGGTCGGCTACCAGGAGATGCGGACCTCCTGGCTTCAGGCGGGGGTTCTGACCAAGTACGGCGAGAAGCTGACTTATCAGGTCGAGCCGGGCGCCAGCACCCTGGTCAAGTATCCGACCCAGGGTCCCTACAACGAGCGGCTCGGCTATACCGAGATTCCGAAGGCGATCGACGCGCTCACCGGCAACGGCTTCCGGATCGAGCAGCAGGCCCGGACCTCGCCCGAACTGGCCGACTTCGTCGAGTACGGCGGCTTCGCCGTGTTCCGCGAAAAGACCCGCGCCGGCCTGACCCTGAAGGACCGCAACGGGTCGATCCTCTACACGGCCCGCTATCCCGAGCGGGTCTACGACGACTTCGACTCCGTGCCGCCCCTGGTGGTCGGCACCCTGCTCTTCATCGAGAACCGGGAGTTGCTCGACCCGACCTACCCGAAGCGGAACCCCGCGGTCGAGTGGGACCGCTTCGCCCTCGCCATCCTGGGGCTGCCGGCCCAGTGGCTCAATCCCGGCATGCGCATCCCCGGCGGCAGCACGCTGGCGACCCAGATCGAGAAGTACCGCCACTCGCCCGACGGCCAGACCTCGGGGGCGACCGAGAAGCTGCGCCAGATGGTCTCGGCCAGCGTGCGGGCCTATCTGGACGGCCAGGACACCACCTTCGCCCGCCGGCGCATCGTCGTCGACTACCTGAACTCCACGCCGCTGACCGCCCGCCTCGGCTTCGGCGAGGTCAACGGGCTGGGCGACGGCCTGTGGGCCTGGTACGGCACCGACTTCAAGGACGCCAACGCGATCCTGAAGCAGGCTCCCCGAAACAGCCTGGAACGGCTCCGGCAGGCGGAGGTCTACAAGCAGGTGCTGAGCCTGTTGCTGGCCCAGCGCCGGCCGACCCATTACCTGATCGCGGACCGCAACTCGCTGAACGAGCTGGCCGACAGCCACCTGCGGCTGCTGGCGTCCCAAGGCACGATCTCGGCGGACCTTCGCGACGCGGCGCTCGGCATCAAGCTACGGTTCCGGAACGAAGCGCCGCTTCCGCCGCCCGTTTCGTTCGTGGAACAGAAGGCGGCGAACGCGATCCGGACCCGGCTGCTCGGCATGCTGAACGTCCCCAGCCTGTACCAGCTCGACCGCTACGACCTGACGGCGGAAACCAGCCTGGACGGGCCGACCCAGCAGCGCATGGTGGAGGTGCTGTCCCGGCTGAACGAGCCCGGCTTCATCGAAACGCTCGGAATGGCGGGCTTCCGCCTGCTGGACGCCGGCAAGAACGACCTGCACAAGGTGATCTACAGCGTCATGCTGTACGAGCGCGGACCCAATGCCAACTATGTCCGCATCCAGGCCGACAACCTGGACCGGCCGCTCGACATCAACGAGGGCGCCAAGCTCGACCTGGGCTCGACCGCCAAGCTGCGGACGCTGATCACCTACCTGGAGATCATTTCGGAGCTGCATGGCCGCTACGGCCACCTGCCCCGCCAGCAGCTCCGCTCGGTGTCGCTGGACGCGACCGACAACCTGACGCGCTGGGTCTCCACATACCTGTCGGATGCCGCCGACCGCAGCCTCGGCACGTTGCTGGCCGCCGCCATGGAGCGGCGCTATTCGGCCAATCCCGGCGAGCGGTTCTTCACCGGCGGCGGCGTCCACAGCTTCGTCAATTTCGACGACAAGGACAACAGCTCGATCCCGACCGTGACCGAGTCTCTGCGCAGCTCGATCAACCTGCCCTTCATCCGCATGATGCGCGACATCGTGCAGTACTATGTCGCCGAGGGCGCCGAGGATGCCGGCGGCACGCTCCTGACCGATCCGACCAACCCGGCGCGCCAAGCCTACCTGGAGCAGTTCGCCGACAAGGAAGGCAGCCATTTCCTCAACCGGTTCTATACGGACTATCGCGGCAAGACGCCGGACGAGGCGCTGGCGCTCCTGGCGACCCGGGTGCGTCCCGTTCCCCACCGCCTCGCGACCGCCTTCCTGTCGGTACGCCCCAAGGCCAGCCTCGCCGAGTTCACCCGCTTCATGCGTGACCGCCTGCCCAAGAGCGAGCTGACCGACCAGGTGGTGGAACGGCTGTTCGACAAATATGCCAAGGACAAGTGGATCCTGGCCGACCGGGGCTATATCACCGGTGTCCACCCGCTCCAGCTCTGGCTGGTGGAGCATCTGCAGCAGCACCCCGAGGCGAAGCGCAGCGAAGTGCTCCAGGCCAGCGCCGACGAGCGGCAGGAGACCTATGCCTGGCTGTTCAAGACCAGCCGCAAGCACGCCCAGGACACCCGCATCCGCATCCTGCTCGAAGCCGAGGCGTTCCAGCGCATCCACAAGTCCTGGAAGCGGCTGGGCTATCCGTTCGACAGCCTGACGCCCTCCTACGCGACCGCGATCGGCAGCTCGGCCGACCGTCCCGGCGCGCTGGCCGACCTGATGGGAATCATCGTGTCCGACGGCATCCGGGTGCCGACGCTGCGGGTCGAACGCCTTCATTTCGCGACCGGAACGCCTTATGAGGCAGTCCTCGGCTTCGACCAGAAACCCGGCGAGCGGGTGCTGGCACCGGAGATCACGGCGACCGTCCGCCGCGCCCTGCAGGACGTGGTGGAGAACGGCACGGCGCGCCGCGTGCGCGGCGCCTTCACCGCCCCGGACGGCCAGGTGCTCCCCATCGGCGGCAAGACCGGAACCGGCGACCACCGCTACGCCGACCGGGTCATGGCCCGAACCGCGACCTTCGTGTTCTTCATCGGCGACCGTTTCTTCGGCACCATCACCGCCCACGTCGCCGGACCGGAAGCCGCCCGCTACAAGTTCACCAGCGCCCTGCCCTCGCAGCTGCTGAAGTCCCTGGCATCCGTGATCCAGCCCTTGATGGAGCGGCCGACGACGACGCAGACGGTCGATCGGGGGCAGTGACCGGGCGGCGGCTATCGAGACCCGAAAGTCCGGACCTAGGTAAACCTTGGGTGGACGCCGACTCTAAGCTCCCGCCATGTCGAGAAACTCGCGGGGGGATACGACAAGCGCCCGGCCATAGGATGGGGCCGTGAAATGCGCGGTATTGCCCGTCACGATGGCGTCGGCACGCGACGTTATCGCCACGATCACGTATACCGCGTCGTCCTCGTCGGCGATGTCCGGGGTCGGGACCGAACGATCGAAAGGTACGACGGAGGCCCGCGCCGCGACTTTCTCGATCAGCGCATGCATGCGGCTTTGGACGGGGGGGGAGGGAACTTCGGTCGGTCGGCGACCTCCCGATACTCATCGAGTATCTCCTCGCTCAGGAAAATCTCGTGGTTTCCGATCGCCTCGGCAATCGCCAATCGGCACACGCCATCCGTCAACGCGGCGGACACGAGGACGTTGCAGTCGATGACGATGCGCATGGGTGGGAGTTATTTACCCGCCTGTCGGCGGGCCGCTCGACGTTCCGCGACTGCTTCGTCCGCTATCTCCGCCGCCCGCTCCTCTGTCAAGTCCCGGAATTCCGGAGGAAGCGGGTGCTTGTCGAGAATCGCGGAAAGGCGCCTGTTCTCAACTTCCCGCACCTCGTTCGTGTCGGCGTACGCCACTGACACCCGGACGCGCCTGCCGGGCCGGAAACCCGCCCGGATAACGGCATCCCGGATGTTCTCGACACTGGTGTCGATCGTCACTGGAGTGGTGTCGGGCAGGTTCATGGCGCGGTCATCATGCAAGTGGACCCATCCTTACTATAGTCGCGCAGGTGAAAATCTCCAAGTCGGTGCCTTCCCGCTTTTCCCGTTCCTTATACAGGAGGGGCGATCACGGTAAATCTCCCGCCACAGGGTGATCCTTGCCGATGCCGAACGTCGGCAACATCGACGCCGTCAGGCCGGCGGTTGCGAAGTTTCCAGGGCATCCGGGCCGTGCTGGTCTTGCCTCGTAAGACAAGGACACGATACCCGCCCATTGGAGTCCGAAACAATCAGGTCAGGTGGTCCAGCGCCAGGTAATCCTCCGCCTGCATCTCCATCAGGCGGCTGACGGTGCGCTGGAACTCGAAGGCGTGGGTGCCCTCGCCGTACAGGCTTTCCGGCGGGCCGGCGGCGGCGATGATGGTCTTGACCTTGTGCTCGTACAGGGCGTCGATCAGCGTCATGAAGCGCTTGGCCTCGTTCCGCTGCGCCTCCTTCATTTTCGGCACCCGGTCGATGATGACGGTGTGGAAATGGGTCGCGATCGCGAGATAATCGGCCGACCCGAGCGGCCGGGCGCACAGCTCGTGGAAGCTGAAGAAGGCGATGCCCTTGGCCGCCTTCGGGACATCCACCTTGCGTCCCTGGGTGGTCAGGCTGCAATGGGCCGCGACGGCGCCCTCGGTCAGGCTGTCGAACAGCTCCGCCAGCGCCCGGTCGGTCGCCGGGCCCTGGGGGCAGTAATAGACCTTGGCGCCCTTGAACCGGTCCCGCCGGTAGTCGGTCGGGCCCGTGAGCTCGACGATGTCCACCTTCTCCTTGAGAAGCCGGATGAACGGCAGGAACAGGTCGCGCTGGAGCCCGTCCTTGTAGAGGTCGTCCGGCGGCCAGTTCGACGTCGCCACGACCACGACGCCCAGGTCGAACAGCGCCGTGAACAGCCGCCCCAGGATCATGGCGTCGGCGATGTCGGTGACGTGGAACTCGTCGAAGCACAGCAGCCACGCCTCGTCGGCGAGCGCCTTCGCCAAGTCGGGGATCGTCTCGTCCACGCTCTTGCCGTTGGAGCCGCCCTCCTCCTTCGAGGCCTGGCGCTGCCGGTGCATGCGGTCGTGCACCTCGATCATGAAGGCGTGGAAATGGACCCGGCGCTTCCGCTCCACCGGCGCCGTCTCGAAGAACAGATCCATCAGCATGGACTTGCCGCGGCCGACGTCGCCGTAAATGTAAAGCCCCTGCGGAGCCGGGTCGGGCCGGCGCGTCAGCCCGAACCGAGCGCGCCAGCCGACCTTGCCCATGGCGGGCTTGTAGTCCTTCAGGCCCTGGTACAGCGACTGGAGCCTCTGGGCCGCGTATTCCTGCGCGGCATCGGCCTTCAGGGTGCCGGTACCCCGGCGGGAGCGGTAGAGCGAGAGAGGGCCGTTTGGCATGGCGGATGACGAGGGCCTGGAAACCGGAAGGGACGCGCATACCTAGCGGAAACGATCGCCCGGCGAAAGCGACTCGAGGTCGCTGGCCCCATTCCCGGCTTTTCCGCGTCCCTTCCCGCCCGGCTCAGGAGTTCGCCAGACTGTACGCCAGCTCGCGCCATTTCTTGGCGCCGTCCGCCTCGACCACGTAGTTGTCGTCGGCGACGGCGCCGGGGAAGACCTTCTGGACCTTCTCCTCCTCCAGGTTGGACAGGGGCGTGCCCTCGATCGCGGCGCAGCCGGACTCCTGCCAGGTGTCGAGCGGCAGCGAGGCGAGGAACCGCTTGGTGTCCAGCATCTGCTCCTTGGTCTCGCCCGGCAGGCCGTAGGTGAAGGTGCCGTGGCAGGTCATGCCCAGCCGCTTGATCTCGTGGACCACCTTGGTCGCGTATTCCAGGTCCAGGTGCTTGTTGACGATATTGTCCACGACCCACTGGTTGCCGGATTCGAAACCCAGCTTGACCCCGTAGCAGCCGGAATCCCGCATCACCTTCCAGCTTTCCATACGCGAGGTGTCGGCCCGGCACATGGCCGACCAGGGCAGGCCGATCCTTGTCATGACCTCCGACATCTTCAGCACGTGGGCGTTGCCGATGTTGAAGGTGTCGTCGTCGAAATAGATCGAGCTGTAGCCGTACTTGCCGACCAGCTCGGACAGGAAGGCCTCCATGTAGTCGGGCGAATAGTGGCGCACCGTGCGCTTGGCGGTACCGTCCGGATCGTTGCCGGTCATGGTGGCCGGCCAGACGCAGAAGATGCACTTGAAGGGGCAGCCCCGGCTCGACCAGACCTGGGCGTGGGGCGCCGTCTGGCCGCGCGGGTTGTCGTCCCAGTAGCGGTGGGCGATCACCTCGTCGTAATAGGGGAACGGGGCGTTGTTCATCTCCTCCAGGGTCAGCAGGTCGTGCTCGATCACGCCCTCCTCCCCTTCGAGGACCCTCACCGATCCCTTCTCGTACTCGCCCTTGATCACCGCATGGACCGGGAAATTCTCCATGATCTCCTTGCCCTTGGAGGAGATCGGGCCGGTCACGACGATCCGGGCCTCCGGCACCACCTTCTTGATCGCGAAGATGATCTGGCCGTCATGGTCCCAGCTCGGCGAGGCCGATTCGATGAAGATGTAGCGGTAGCCGGCTTCGCGCAGATGGTTGAAATAGCTGGCATAGCTCTCGCGGAGCGCCAGGCTGTCCCGCATCGCCACCTCCGCCCCGGTCGCCCGCGCGGCATAGGTGGAGGCGTAGCCCATGAAGAACGGATACGGCAGGTAGCCGCCGAAGACGAAATTGTCCGGCGTCGAATAGGTGTGGATCGTGTGCGGCCAGCGCGACCCGGCGCGGATGCCCGCGAGGCACATGTCGCGGGAAGTCCCGTTCTGGCTGACCGTGACCTGCTCCAGCCACCAGGGCGGATTGCTGAAAAGGACCTTCATGGGGGCTTCTCCTCCTGCGGCAATGGGTCGCTATGCCGGATCGACCAAAAGTAGGAGGTAACGAATAACGAAAGGTTAAATACGCCTCGAATGCGCTGCAAGCGGGTTCAGCGCAGGATGGGCTGGACCTCGGCGCTGTGGGCCTCCAGCCAGCCGAAGATATCGTCGACGATCGCCTCCACCCCGCGGGTCGGCTTCCAGCCGGTCGCGGCGGTCACCTCGGCATTGTCCGTGACGTAGTAGGGGATGTCGGCCGCGCGGGTTTCCGGATCGCGGCCGATCTCGACGACGCGCTGGCAGCGGCGCACGCACAGGTCCGTCAGTTCCGCCAGCGAAACGCTCGTCCCCGCCCCGCCCCCGACATTGTAGGTCCGCCCGGCATGCTCGCCGATCCGGTCCACCTGCAGCCGGATCAGGTCGTACAGGTCGGCGACGTGCAGGATATCCCGCACCTGCGCACCGGTCCCGCCGAAGCCCATGTAGGCCAGCTCCCCGCCGAACAGGTGCCGGGCCGCCCACAGCACCATGAAGCCCTGGTCCACCTTGCCCATCTGCCACGGACCCGTCAGCACGCCGCACCGGTCGACCACCGCGCGCAGCCCGTACATCGCCCCGTACTCCTCGATCAGGAGCTCGGACGCCAGCTTGGTCGCTCCGTAGATCGACCGGCTGCCGGCCATCGGGAAGGCGGTGGTTATGCCGGCTTCCGACCAGCCCGGTCCCGCCGCCCCGGCGACCGGCGCGAGCCGCTTGCCGACCGCCTGAAGCGGCAGGCCCCGGAGCCCGGCGATCGGATAGACCCTGCTGGTGGACAGGAAGACCAGCGCGGCCCCGCACCGGCGCACCGCCTCCAGGCAGTTGACCGTGCCCACCAGGTTCGTGTTGACGACATAGGCCGGCGAAGCGCCGTAGCCCGCATGGACCGACGGCTCGGCCGAGCATTCCAGCATCAGGTCGAAATCGCCGGCCTCGGCCAGATCCTCGGGATTGCGGACGTCGCCGTGCCTGAACTCGACCCCGGCCGCCCTCAGCCGGGGAAGCGCCAGCTCGCTGCCGCGGCGGCGCAGATTGTCGAGCGCCACGACATCGGCATCGGGCATGTCCCGCTTGAAGAAGGAAGCGAGGTTCGACCCCACGAACCCGGCCCCACCCGTCACCAGAATACGCATCTCTCCACCGGAGGTAATTCGACCGGCCCAGGAAGCCGCAACTGCGCGTTCAGGTCAAGCCGGAAATAGGCAATTCAGCTAATGTCATCTTAACTGATTACCCGAAAGCTAGGGCCATCGTCATAGACCGACCGCGGATGGCCCGACGTGCAGGAAGTCAGCTTCTCCCAGGCGCAGATCAAGGCATTCCACCGAGCCGACGTCATCTTCGTCGCGGCCGACGGCTATACCCTGGCGCCGAGCCGGATCCGCGCCTACACCTTCGCCAAGGCGTGCCGGGAACGCGGCCTGAACGCCGAGGTGCTGTCCTTCTTCGACCATCTCGGCGCGTCGGGACAGGGCTCCGCCGCCTATCGCATGGACGAGCAGGAGAAGCTGCGGCTGGTCGCCCTCGCGGCCGACATCCTCATGCTGAACCCGACGGCAATCCTGTACATGCAGAAGGTGTCGTACCACAGCCTCGCGGTGGCGCTCGCCGCCGGCGCGAACGGCAATCCGGTCGTCCTGGACTACGACGATTTCGATTTCCACTCGACCTTCTTGCCTCGAATAACGCGGCTCATGCCCAACATCGGGCCGATCCCGGCAACGAAGGAAATGGCCAAGAACTCCGACCTGTGCGTCTGCGCCAGCCGCCGGCTCGTTGAGATCATCCGCCAGTTCAACGAGCGGTGCGAACTGGTCCCGACCGGTACGGACCTGTCGATGTTCGACGCCGGCCTGCGCGAAGGGTCCGGGCGCGGGCCTGGCGATCCCGTCGAACTGATCTGGCTGGGCGACATCTGGGGGCCGCAGATCGTCGACGACGTGACCATGGCGGTCGACGCCTTCGCGGCGCTGCCGCCGTCGATCCGCGATCTCGCCCGGCTGACCATCATCGGCTTCGGCGATTTCTGGCCGGAGTTCAAGGCCACCCTGGCCGCCCGGCTGGGCGACCTGCCGAACTTGGTCTTCCGGGAACGCATCGCCCCGACGGAGGCGCCCGCCCTGCTGGCCCGGTGCGACATCGGCCTGCTGCCCCTGGCCGACAACCCGTTCAACCACTGCAAGAGCCCGACCAAGATGTTCGAATACATGGCCATGAAGGTGGCCGTGCTCGGCACCCCCGTCGGCGAGGCGGCGCATATCCTCCGCGACGGCGAGAGCGGCATGCTGGCGTCCGACCTCCCCGGCTACATGCGGCGGATGGGGACCCTGATCCTGGACGGCGACCTGCGCCGCGCCATGACGGAACGAGCCTACGCGGCCGTTCTCGACGGCTACCATCTCGGCGCGATGGGCGACAGGCTGGTCGGCCTGCTGGACGGCGTCCGGGAGGACCGGCGCCGCCGCGACGCCGAGCGGACGCTAACCGGCGCTTAACCGGCCACCCCATAACTTTCGGCATAAACCCCTCAGAAGGAACGCGGCCATGGCGATCGTCATCGTGACCGGGTCGGCCGGCCTGATCGGCGCGGAAGCGACCCGCTACTTCCACGCCAAGGGACTGGATGTCGTCGGCATCGACAACGACATGCGGCGCTATTTCTTCGGCGACGGGGCGAGCACGCGGTGGAGCCTGGAGCGGCTGGCCCGCGACATCCCGGCCTACCGCCACCATGCCGTCGACATCCGGGACGCCGCAGCGATCGAGGCGATCTTCGAGCAGTACGGCGCGGACATCGCGGCGGTGGTCCACACCGCGGCCCAGCCGTCCCACGACTGGGCGGCCCGCGAGCCGGTGACCGACTTCACCACCAACGCCAACGGCACCCTGAACCTGCTGGAGGCGACGCGGAAGTTCTGCGGCGACGCCGTCTTCATCTTCACCAGCACCAACAAGGTCTATGGCGACACGCCCAACGCGCTGCCGCTGGTCGAGCTGGAAACCCGCTGGGAACTGTCGCCGGACCATCCCTGGGCCGAACACGGCATCCCGGAAACCATGAGCATCGACCATACCCTTCACAGCCTGTTCGGCGCCTCCAAGGTCGCGGCCGACGTGCTGGTGCAGGAATACGGCCGCTATTTCGGGATGCGCACGGCGGTCTTCCGCGGCGGCTGCCTGACCGGACCCGGCCATTCCGGGGCTGAGCTCCACGGTTTCCTGTCGTACCTGATGAAATGCGCGGTCGCCGGCAAGCCCTACAGCGTGTTCGGCTACAAGGGCAAGCAGGTGCGCGACAACATCCACTCGCACGACCTGGTCTCGGCGTTCTGGCACGTGTTCGAGGCGCCGCGCCCCGGTGCCGTCTACAACATGGGCGGCGGCCGCCACTCCAACTGCTCCATGCTGGAAGCCATAGCGATCTGCGAGGAGCTGACCGGGCGGCCGATGGACATCACCTACCGCGACGACAACCGGATCGGCGACCATATCTGGTGGATCAGCGACATCCGCGCGTTCCGGCGCGACTATCCCGGCTGGAGCCAGCGCTACGACCTGCGCCGGATCATGGAGGACATCTTCGAGGGCTGCCGGGAGCAGGCTCCGGCCACATAGGCCCCGCCCCCTGGTGGTCCTGTACAGTGTTTTTGATGACGTTCGGCGTAGGGGAGTTGCGTAGGTCGGCCTTCGCCCGACAGGGCGAACGCCGACACCCTGCGTCGACGCTCCGGCCACGCTGTCGGCGTCGGCCTTCGGCCGGGGCCGACCTACGATAAATCGATCAAAAACACTGTGCCGAGCCCCTGGCGCGCCCCCTACCGCGCGGACGGCGCGCCGGCGGCCGGCGGGGCCGCCTGACTGTCGCGGAGCCGCTTCAGGTTGTCCTCGGCGGCACGGGCGCTGGTGGTGTCGGGATCGATCCGCATGACCGTGGTCCAGTCGGACCTGGCGCCGTCCGCATTGCCGGTCACGGCGCGCAGATTGCCGCGCAGCAGCAGCGCTTCCGGATTGGATGGTTCGAGCTGGAGGGCTATGCCGACATCGTCCAGGGCCTTGCTGTCGTTGCCCAACGCCCGATAGGCCCCGGCGCGGTAGAGATAGGCATCGGCGCGCCGCGGCGCCAGGTCGATCGCCCGGTTCAGGTCCTCGATCGCTTCCCAGTAGCGCTGGGCTTCGGCCCGGGCGAAGGCCCGGTCGATCATCAGCTCGGGGTCGCGCGGGCTGTAGCCGAGTGCCTGGGTGTAGGATCTTTCCGCCTTGGCCGTGTCCCCCGCCCGGAGCCAGGCCCAGCCGGCGCGGGCCAGCAGGCTCGACGCTCCTTCGGGCGTGTCCTTGCCGAGGGTCGGCACGAGATCCTCCAGCCGCGTCGCCGCGGCCTGGAACTGACCCTGGTGGAACAGCGCCATCGCCTGGCACAGGCGCGCCATGTCGCCGCCGCCGCGGTCCTCCCAGGTCAGGGCGCTGTCGAAAGCCGCGTCCGGCCTCTTCTCGGCCAGCTGCATGCAGGCGGTCGCCTCGCGGGCATGCTCGACGGCCTGGCGGTCGGCAGCGGCGGCGGGACCCGCCGCCAGGATCGCGAGCACGGCCAGCGCCGGAAGGCGGCGGATGGCGGGGCGGTTCGGGGGATCATTGTATCTGGTCATGGTGGCCCTTAAGTTCGGGCCTGGAGTTTCCGAGCGCAAGGCCAACCATCATGCAGCAACCGCAAACGCCCCGACTCTTCTGCTTCGGTCTGGGTTTCAGCCCGCTGGCCTTCATCGACCTCATACGGCGCGAGCATGGGCCCGAAGGCTGGCGGATCGCCGGCACGACGCGCAGTCCGGACAAGACGGCAGCCCATTCGGCGCACGGCATCGAGACGCACCTGTTCGACCGCGGCCGGCCGCTGGACGATCCCGCCGCGGCGCTCGCCGGAACGACCCATCTTCTGACCGCCGTGCCGCCCGATGCCGACGGCGACCCGGTGCTCGACCACCACGCGGCCGATATCGCGGCGCTGATGCCGGGACTGCGCTGGGTCGGCTACCTGTCCACGACAGGCGTCTACGGCGACCACGACGGCGCCTGGGTGGACGAGTCCACGCCGCTCCAGCCGACCGGCCGTCGCCAGAAGCAGCGGGCCGCGGCCGAGCAGTCCTGGCTCCGGCTGTGGCGCGACCACGGGGTGCCGGTCCACCTGTTCCGCCTGGCCGGCATCTACGGTCCCGGCCGCAGCGTCATCGACAGCGTGCGCAACGGGACGGCGCGCCGGATCGACAAGCCGGGGCAGGTCTTCAGCCGGATCCATGTGGACGATATCGCGCGGACGCTGCGCGCCTCGATCGACCGGCCCAACCCCGGTACCGCCTATAACCTGTGCGACGACAATCCGGCCCCCGGGCACGAGGTCACGGCCTTCGCCTGCGAGCTGCTGGGCGTCGAGCCGCCGCCGCTGGTGCCGTTCGACCAGGCCGAGCTGTCCCCCATGGCGGCCAGCTTCTATGCGGACAACAAGAAGGTGCGCAACGACCGGATCAAGGACGAGCTGGGCGTCACGCTGAAATACCCGGACTACCGCCCGGCGCTGCGCGACCAGCTGCGGCAGGAGGGACATACGGCGGACTGACCGCAAGCGTTCCGCCTCCATACGGAAGCATACTAACAATCCGCGTCGTGATGCCGCAGATGGAGTCCATGGGCATCCGACCGGATGGCCATGCAGATCCGGGAGGCCGCGACATGGCCGCGAGCGAAATCATCGGCAGGATAACCACTGGTCTCTACAGCCTCCTGGCGGAGGAAGAGCACCGGGCCCCTCGCCCTGCCCCGGCCGCGCCCGCCGCATCGACGGCTCCGGCGGACTGCGCCTCTCCTGCGGACTTCGCGGCGGAACTGGCGCGCCTGCTGGAGGGCAATCCCAAGGCGACCGCCGGCCGGATCCACCTGATCGGCCTCGAACCGATCCGGGCGCGGCTGGGCGACCGGTGGCCCCGGCTCCAGGACAGCATCCATCTCCTGGCATCGAAGGTGATTTCCCAGCACCTGGCACCGGACGACGTGTTCTGCCGCTACGGCGCGCTCGACTACCTGATCGCCTTCGCGCATCTCGGCCCGGAGGCGGCCCGGCTGAAGTCGGTCGCCATCGCCCAGTCCCTCTACGGGCATTTCCTCGGGGACGAGGATCTCGACGGGATCGTGATCCGGTCGGCGGTCGGGCGGGTGGACGGCAGCGTCGTGTTCGAGGAGCGGGCGGTTCAGGATATCCTGGGTGACATGGCCACCGGCCTCGGCCCGCTCGCCGTGCAGCCGAACCCCTCGCTCGGGCTGAACCGCCCCGGCCGCGCCACGCACCTCGACTGGCAGTACCGCCCGGTGCTGGACAGGCGCCATAACGTGCTGTCGACATGGTGCTGCATGCCGGTAGCGCAGTCGGCCGCGGGTCCGCCGGCGGAAGGCTACGCGGTGCTCGGCGGCGACGGCGGGGCCCAGCGCTTCGCCGAGCTGGACCGCATGACCCTGGGGCATGCGCTCGCCGACCTGGACGACCTGCTGGCCAACCGGTTCAGCGTCTTCGTCAATGCGCCGGTGCATTTCGAAAGCCTCAGCAGCAGCCGTACCCGGACCGGCATCCTGGACCTGCTGAACGGCACCGACGCGATGATACGGCGCTTCCTGGTACTGGAGATGTACGGCGTGCCCGGCGACATCTCGCGGACCCGGCTGCTCGATCTCGCCGGCATGCTGCGCCCCTTCTGCCGCTCGATCCTGCTGGCGGCCGATCCGCAGGCCCACGGCATCGTCCATGCCCGGGAATGCGGGGTGCACGGCGTCAGCTTCGATCTTTCCGGAGGCTCCTGTCCCGGGTTCTCCGGCAATTTCGACCGGACCTGCCGCGCGCTCGAGCAGACGGGCACGCGCGTGGCCATCGTCGGCATCCGGTCCATCGGGCAGGCCCGGGCCGCAGCTGCCGCCGGGGCGACCTATCTGGGCGGTCCCCGCATCGGCCCGCCGGCCGAGGTGCCGGCGAACATGGTCCGGTATGATTGGAATGATCTGCTGGCGGAACGCTGTACACATTAAAACTAATTCGTAATCTCTTTAGCGGCAGAATGCCGCACGGCATTAAACCGATCGGTAAAATTCAAAACGTCACGAACATGCATTAAGCTGGATTCTCAGTAAGGAGGAAATGCCATGCAAAAAGAAACGTCACGACCCGTCTTCCTGATACTCGGAACGTCCGGCGGGCACGGCACCATGGACCACAGGATCCTTGAATTGCCCAGCCAGGTCGCCGGAGAGATCGTCGCCAAGGACCTGCAGTCCAGGCTCGGCAGCGCCGGCACCGCCGACCGCACCTACTTCCGCGTGGTTCCCGCGTCGGCATGACGCCTCCCCTTGATGGGTTCGGATTTTCACCTTAAGCTTTCGGGCCGCCGCGCCACATGGCTGTCGGCCGAAAGGTTGAGGTATGATCAGCGCCGCTCAGGTGATCGCCCTCGTGGGGGGTGAAAAGACCACTGGCCGCACGCTTGCAAGTGACCTGGACATCGCGCGTCTGGTTCGCGACGGCCTGCCGGTGGACGTGATCGACCACCTGCTTGAGCAGCAGGTGATCAGCCAGGCCGAGGTGGATCGCATCGTCGCATCGCCCAAGGCCCTGGCCGAACGGCGGCGCAAGAAGTGCCTGACCCCCGAGCAGTCCGGCCGGGTGATCCGGATCGCCCGGATCATAGCGGACGCGACGGAGACCTTCCGCTCCCGGGAGAAGGCGCTGACCTGGTTGCGCCGGCCGTCCAAGGCCCTGGAGGACGAGGCGCCCCTGGATCTTCTCGATACCGAGGAGGGGGCGCGGCTGGTCGAACACCTGCTCGGCCGCATCGCCCACGGTCTGGCCGCCTGATGCGAGTCTGGCGCCTGACCCGCCTGCCCTTCGCCGACCTGTCCGGCGCCGGCGCCGAGCTTCTCGGCGGACGGTGGACGTCGCCGCGGACACCGGTGGTCTATGCCGCCATGGATGCGGCGCTCGCGGCGCTCGAACTGCGCGCTAACCTGGACCTGGATTTCTCCCTGGTGCCGGACGACTACGTCCTGCTGGGCATCGACACCAACTATCTCGGATTCGAGGACGCGCCGCACCTGGACGATCGCGAGGCCTGCCGGGCCTTCGGCGACCGGTGGCTGTCGGAAGGGCGCTCCGCCCTGCTCCGCGTCCCCTCGGCCATCCTGCCGGAAAGCCACAATATCCTGATCAACCCGCGCCACCGCGATGCGCGCCACGCCCGCATCGCCTGCCAGAGGCCCTGGCGCCCCTTCGCCTGACCGGCGGACACCCACGGAACCACGGAGCATCCCATGACCACCGCCCGCATGATCCGCATCACGGAGTTCGGATCGCCCGACGCGATGCGCCTCGAAACAGCCGATCTGCCGCCGCCGGGCCCCGGCGAGGCTCAGGTCCGGCAGACCGCGGTCGGCTTCAACTATATCGACGTGTACCAGCGCAAGGGCGTCTACCCCCTCCCGCTGCCGACCGGCCTGGGCCACGAGGCCGCCGGCGTGGTCGAGGCGGTCGGGCCGGAGGTCGCAGACCTCCAGGTGGGCGACCGGGTCGCCTACATGAACGCCGGGCTGGGCGCCTATGCCGACATCCGGAACGTTCCGGCTGCGAAACTGGTGAGGATTCCCGACGAAGTCACCGACGAGCAGGCGGCATCCCTACTGTTCAAGGGCCTGACCGCCCAGTACTTGCTGAAGAAGACCCACGCCGTGCAGGCCGGCGACCTGGTGCTGGTCCATGCCGCGGCGGGCGGCGTCGGGCAGATCCTGACCCGCTGGGCCAAGGCGCTGGGAGCATATGTGGTCGGCACGGCCGGCTCGCCGGAGAAATGCGCGGTCGCGCGGGCCGCCGGCTGTGACGTGGCGTTGGACTATACGAATCCGGACTGGCCGGAAAGGCTGCTGGGGGAGACCGGCGGGCGCAAGGCCCGGGTCGTCTATGACTCGGTGGGCCGCGACACTTTCCTCAAGTCGCTCGACTGCGCCGCTCCGTTCGGGCTGGTCGTGGTCTATGGCGCGGCCTCCGGCCCCGCCCCCGCGATCGAGCCGGAGCTTCTGAACAAGAAGGGGAACCTGTTCCTGACCCGGCCGTCGGTCTTTCCGCACAATGCCGACCCGGCGACCTTCCGGGCCAATGCGGCCGACCTGTTCGAAGCGATCGCCGCCGGGATGGTCAAGGTGGAGATCGGCCACCGCTTCGCTCTCGCCGAGGCGGCGGAGGCGCACAAGGCCGCGGAGTCCCGCGCCACCACGGGCGCGATCCTGCTCCTGCCCTGATCGAAAAACGCCCCCGGTCCAGCCGGGGGCGGTCTCTCATACCGAAACCGTTGAAACGATTTCGGTATGACCCATTCAATCAATGCCTATGGCATTGATCTGTCGGGTTTTCGGTTTCCGGATGATCATGCTGATCATCCGGAAACCGTATCAGCCGTCGTTCATCTTGAGCGCGGCGATGAAGGCGCTCTGCGGGATCTCCACCTGGCCGAACTGGCGCATCCGCTTCTTGCCTTCCTTCTGCTTGTCCAGCAGCTTGCGCTTGCGGCTGATGTCGCCGCCGTAGCACTTGGCAAGGACGTCCTTGCGCATCGCGCTGATGGTCTCGCGCGCGATGACCCGGCTGCCGATGGCGGCCTGGACCGCGATCTTGAACATCTGCCGGGGAATCAGCTCCTTCAGACGTTCGCACAGCGCGCGCCCGCGCTTCTCGGCCGCCGCCCGGTGGACGATGGTGCTGAGGGCATCCACCGGCTCGGCGTTGACCATGATCGACAGCTTGACCAGATCGCCCTCGCGGTACTGGTCCCACTGGTAATCGAAGCTGGCGTAGCCGCGGCTGATGCTCTTCAGCCGGTCGTAGAAGTCGAACACGACCTCGTTCAGCGGCAGGCGGTAGACCATCATGGCGCGGCTGCCGGCATAGGTCAGCTCGATCTGCTCGCCGCGCCGGTCGGTGCAGAGCTGGAGCACGCTGCCCAGATACTCGTCCGGCAGCATGATGGTCGCCTTGATCCAGGGTTCCTCGATCTTGGTGATCCGCACCGGGTCGGGCATGTCGGCCGGATTGTGCAGGTCCAGGACGCTGCCGTCGTTCATGTGGATCTTGTAGACCACCGACGGCGCCGTGGTGATCAGGTCCAGGTCGAACTCGCGCTCCAGCCGCTCCTGGATGATCTCCAGGTGCAGCAGGCCCAGGAAGCCGCAGCGGAAGCCGAAGCCCAGCGCCGCCGAGGTCTCCGCCTCGAAATGGAAGCTCGCGTCGTTCAGCGCCAGCTTGCCCAGGCTGTCGCGCAGGTGCTCGAACTGGGCGGCATCGGTCGGGAACAGGCCGCAGAACACCACCGGCACGGACGGCTTGAAGCCGGCCAGCATCTCGGTCGCGGGCCGGCGGTCGTCGGTGATGGTGTCGCCGACCTTGGTCTCGGTGATGTCCTTCATGCCGGCGGTGATGAAGCCCATCTCGCCGGGATTCAGCACGCCGGTCAGCAGCGCCTTGGGCGTGAAGACGCCGACGCGGTCGATCTCGCGCGCGGCGCCGCTCGCCATCATGCGCATCTTCATGCCGACCTTGAGCTGGCCGTCCACCACGCGCACCAGGATGACGACGCCCAAGTACGGGTCGTACCAGCTGTCGACCAGCAGCGCCTTGACCGGGCCGTCGGGTTCGCCCTTCGGCGGCGGCAGCCGCTGGACGATCGCCTCCAGCACGTCGGGAATGCCGAGGCCGGTCTTGGCGGAAATCATCACGGCGTCGGACGCGTCCAGGCCGATCACGTCCTCGATCTGCTCCTTCACCCGGTCCGGCTCGGCGGCGGGAAGGTCGATCTTGTTCAGGACGGGGATGATCTCGTGGTTGTTGTCGATCGCCTGATAGACGTTGGCGAGCGTCTGCGCCTCGACGCCCTGGCTGGCGTCCACCACCAGGATCGACCCCTCGCAGGCCGCCAGCGACCGGCTGACCTCGTAGGCGAAGTCGACGTGGCCGGGGGTGTCCATCAGGTTCAGCTGGTACTGCTCGCCGTCCTTGGCGGTATAGAGCAGGCGCACGGTCTGCGCCTTGATGGTGATTCCGCGCTCCCGCTCGATGTCCATGCTGTCCAGCACCTGCTCGCGCATCTCCCGCGAGTCCAGGCCGCCGCACATCTGGATCATCCGGTCTGCCAGGGTGGATTTGCCGTGATCGATATGGGCGATGATGGCGAAGTTACGGATATGCTTGAGCTCGGACATGCCTGCGCCAAAAACCTGAAGATCAGGGCAGCACCATAGGGCCGTGGCACGGTCCGCGCAACGGAGACATGTCGATCGTCGTGGCGACGGGCAATTCTGTCCAGGCCCCCGCTGTGTTAACCATGTTATCAGGTGTTAACCACGTGACCGGCACGCGGAGGCGGCTCGCGGCCCGGCCTCCCTTCCGTATCGCGTCCCGTATCGGGGATCCGCGACCGATCCCCGCAACGAAAGGCGAAAGGTATCCGCATGCAGTCTATCAAGCTGAACGAAGCGGTGATGTATTGTTTCGGAACGCCGCTGTTCAAGGCGCGCATCCGCGACCATGCCGCGATGAACGCCGACCTCGCGGCGTACCTTCGGAAGGAGCGCGATGCCACGCCCGACAAGCACATGTCGGCCGTCCGGGGCTGGCAGGGCCGGAAGGACCTTTTCGAGCAGGATCATCCCGCGCTGAACCGGCTGAAGGGCCAGGTGGCCAAGGCCGTGATCGCCGTTACCCAGACCTATTTCGGCCAGCAGCTCGACCCGGCCAAGTGCTTCGTGAACGGCGAGATGTGGGGCAACATCATCCCGAACGGCGGCTACACGAAGCTGCACAACCACTCGAAATCGCACTGGAGCGGCGTCTACTATATCGACGTCGACCAGATGGAGGGCGACTGGCCGGAGAACGGCTGCATCGAGTTCGTCGATCCCCGCAGCTTCCCGACCGCCTTCCACCACCCCAAATTCTCGATGCTGCCCAGCCTGACGATCAAGCCCGAGAACGGGCTGATGCTGCTGTTCCCCGGCTGGCTGAACCACTATGTCCACCCCTACCACGGCCCGGCGGAGCGGATCTCCATCGCCTTCAACGCCATGATCCGCGTCGACGACTGACCGATCGCCGGCTGCCGGCCCGGAGTCCGCGCTCGCAGAGGTCTTCCCGGTAATAGTGCTGCACGATGGCCCTGATAAGTCTTGCGGAGCGGAGAAGTGCGGTAGGTCGGCCTTCGGCCGAGGCCGACCTACGATAAATCAATCAAAACCAATGTCATGGGGCCGGTCTTCGCACAGGACATCGAGCAACAGTCCTGCCTAAATGATATCCTTCCTGGCCTGGTCGAGCAGGTCGGCATGGCCGTCTGAAGGGCGAAGGGCAGTCGTTCCATCGGCCGTCCCCGTCTTGTTATACTTGAACCGCGAAAAAAGTATAACAAGCCAGGGCCTGACCCGGGGCGTCGCCGCGTCACCGCCGTTCCATCAACGATGAACGAGGGTCTTTCCGCCTCTCACTCCGCCTGGGCCGGCACGTTCCGGGCCGACACCGTCGGCTCCGGCGGAGCGGGCCGCTTCCGCGACATCTTGTACAGCACCAGGATCGCGATCAGGAACGCGGCCAGCATCAGCAGGCCGAACCCGGTCGCCAGGTCGCCCAGCACGTGCTGGAGCGCCATGCCGGCCAGATAGCCGGCCCCGGCGAAGCACACGGCCCAGACGCCGGCGGCGATGAAGTTGAGGAAGGCGAAGCGCGACCACGCCAGCCCGCTCATGCCCATGGCGAAGGAGCTGAAGTTGCGCACGCCGTAGATGAAGCGGAAGCTGAGGATGAAGCCGGTGCTGTACCGCTTGAGCAGGCTCAGCGCATGGTCCACGCCCGGCTTCCACCGGGGGAAGCGCAGCAGCAGCCTCGCCCCGTAACGCCTGCCGATCAGGAAGTAGAGCTGGTCCCCGAGGAAGCTGCCCGCCCAGGCGAAACCGATCAGCGTGGGCAGGTCCAGGATGCCTTCGCGCGCAGCCACGCCGGAGAAAATGACGAAGGTTTCACCTTCGAGAAATGTCCATGCAAAAACAACGGCATAGTAATAGTTACCATAATCCTTGATGGTTTCCAGAATATCCACCGCGCGCTCCTGGGACAGGCCGATTCTTATGTGTTGGACCCACTCTATCCGGAATCGCAGCGGATGCATACCGCGTTGGTGACATCTGGATCAATGTGTCCGTCCGGTCGCACTGCACCATCGGACTGCACCATCGGGATTATCCGGGGAACCCCCGATAGGCGGATGCGGACGGCGTCAGGCAGCCCGCCTCATATCAGGCCGCCGCTCCGCGGCGAAGCGCGCCACCGCCCCGTCGGCCCCCTTGATGTGGGTCTGCCACCATCCGCCCAGCAGGCCGACGACATCGATGCCCCGGATCTCGGCGCCCTTGCGGTAGGTCTCGGCCAGGGCGTCGAGGCGGGCGATGAACATCCGGTGTTGCCGGCGATGCTCTTCCGCCTCGGGATACCCGATGCGGATCATGAACTCCTCCTCCTCGCTGAAATGCTCGGAGGCGTAGGAGCGCAGTTCGCCGAAAGCGCTCGAAAGGACCTGCGGATCCTCTCCGCGCTTCACGCTTGCATAGACCCGGTTGGCGAGATCCAGCAGCTTCCTGTGCTCGGCGTCGATGCGGGGGATTCCGAACTCCAGGTCGGTTCCCCACTCGACCAGTGTGCCGACCTCGTCCTCCTCGAAGCGGACCTGCTTCAGGAAGCCGTCGACCTTGCGCTTCAGCACTTCGGCATATTCCCCGAGCGCCTCGGCGGTCCGGTGCAGTTCCTCGGTGGCGCTCGCCGACTCCGTCGCCGCCTGCTCGACGAGGGCGATCGCCTCGGCCACGCCCGCTGCCCCCGCGGCCCCCTGGTCCGCGTTCCGCGCGATCTCCTGCGTGGCCGAGTGCTGCTGCTCCACGGCGGTCGAGATCGCCGCGGCAACCCCGCTCATGTCGCGGTTGACCTGCACTATCGCCGCGATGGCTTCCGCCGAGGCGTGGGTGCCGCCCTGGATCTCCGCGATCCGGCGGGTGATCTCTTCGGTCGCCCGGGCGGTCTGGGTGGCCAGCGCCTTCACTTCCGAGGCCACGATGGCGAAGCCCTTGCCGGCCTCGCCGGCGCGCGCGGCCTCGATCGTCGCATTCAGCGCCAGCAGGTTGGTCTGCCCGGCGATCTCGGCGATCAGCTGCACGACCGCGCCGATCCCGCCGACCTTCTCCTCCAGCAGACGGATCGCGTCGCTGGTCACCGCGGTCTCCCTCACGGCCGTCACCGCCATCGCCGACGCCTGCACCGCCTGCCGCGATATCTCGTGGATGGAGCCGCTCAGCTCCTCCGCCGCGGCGGCTACGGTCTGGACGCTGGCCAGCGCCTCCCCGGACGACGCGGAGACGGTCGCGACCTGGGCCTGGGTTTCCCGCGCGCCGTCCGCCATCCGTCGGGCGTTGGCGCGCATGGCCTGGTCGGCGGCGGCGAGGCCGTCCAGGACGCTGACCACGGTCAGCTCGAATTCCCGGATGAACCCCTCCAACCGCCGCTGCTTGCTTTCCTTCTCCAGCCGCTGGCTCTCCTGGGCTTCGGACAGCATGCGCGCCTGGATCAGCCCGTCCTTGAACACCTCCACGGTCCGGGCCATGTCGCCGATCTCGTCCACCCGTCCGGTGGCCGGCACCGCGACGTCGATGGCGCCTTCGGACAGCCGGGTCATCACCAGCCGCAGGCCGGAGAGAGGGCGGACGATCGATCGCGTGACCAGCGCCGCCCCGGCCAGCACCACCGTCAGCACGGCCGCGAAGATTCCGGCGAGAAAAAGCGCCTTGCGCCGGAAGACCTGATCGACGTCGTCCACATAGATCCCGGTTCCGACGACCCAGTCCCACCCGGCGATCCGTTTCACATACGAAATTTTCGGCAACGGGTCCGTTTCGCCGGGTTTCGTCCAGCGGTACCGCGCGAAGCCGCTGCCCTGCTCACGCGCGATGCGGTTGAACGCCTCGAACATCGCCATGCCGTCGGCGTCCCTGATGTCCAGAACGCTTCGGCCGATCCGCTCCGGCAGGGTCGGATGGCCGATCAGGATGCCGTCGAGATCGTTGATCCAGAAATAGTTGGTGGTCTCGTAGCGCAGCATGGCGATCGCGTCGACCGCCGCCCGCTTGGCGGCGTCCAGCGGCATGGCGCCCTTGGCGGCCATCTCCGCATGGGTGACCGCGATGTTGGCGGCGGCATCCACGAGGTCGCGCGCCTTCATCACGCGGTCATGCAGCATCTCGGACCGGAGATTGACCAGCGCGATGACGCCGATGACGATCATGCCGGCGGATGCCAGGAGAACCAGAGCCAGGAGGCGGCCCTGAAGCCTGACTTGCGGCAATCCCAACCGAACGGACATCACTGATTCCCCAAAGCCTTGCCGGACGCGCGATGGTCGCGTCCGGCAAGATCCTGGGCATCACCGATTTAAAAAATTACATTTGAAAGTCCGGATCGACGGATGATGCCGTGGGCAAATTGTCGCAGCCGGTTCCGGGCGGCGACCAGGGCCTATGGCCGCAAGCCGAGTCCCGGGGGGATGATCCGCCAGATTCCGCAGGGATTCTGGTGCGGGTCCAGATGGATCTGCTGGAGCTTGCCGTACCAGAAGAAGCGACCGCCGGTGAACAGATCCTCGACCTCCACATGGGCGCTGTCCGGCAGGCCCAGTTCCCACAGCGGGACTTCGATGGTCGCTCCATGGGCATTGTGCGGGTCCAGGTTGGCGGCGACCAGGATGAAGTTGTCTTTGTTCGGCGTCATCTTGCCGTAATACAGGATATTGTCGTCGAAGGCGTTGTAGAAGCGCAGGTTGTCGTACTCGTGCAGCGCCGGGTTCTCCCGCCGGATCTTGTTGATCCGGGTGATATAGCTCCGGATATTGCCCGGCCGGTTCCAGTCCCACGCCTTGATCTCGTACTTCTCGGAGTTCAGGTACTCCTCCTTGCCCGGGATCGGTGCGCCTTCGCACAGCTCGTAGCCGCTGTAGAGGCCGTAGACGCTGGACAGGGTCGACGCCAGGACGGCACGCATCTTGAATGCCGCCGGGCCGCCGGTCTGCAGGATCGGCGGATTGATGTCCGGCGTGTTGGCGAAGAAGTTGGCGCGCATGTACTCCTTGGGCTCAAGCGAGGTCAGCTCGACCAGATAGTCCGTGATCTCCTGCTTGTGGTTGCGCCAGGTGAAGTACGAATAGCTCTGGGTGAAACCCACCTTGGCCAGCCGCTTCATCATCTTCGGCTTGGTGAAGGCCTCGGCCAGGAACAGCGCGTCGGGATATCGGTCCTGGACCTCGCGGATCATCCATTCCCAGAACGGCAGCGGCTTGGTGTGGGGGTTGTCCACCCGGAAGATCTTGACGCCCCGGTCCGCCCAGAACAGCACGATGTCGCGCAGCGCGTACCAGATGTCGGGCATGGCGCCGCGATAGAAATGGACGTTGACGATGTCCTGGTACTTCTTGGGCGGGTTCTCGGCGTACTTGATGGTGCCGTCGGGGCGCCAGTCGAACCAGTCCGGATGCTGCTTGATCCAGGGATGGTCGGGCGAGCACTGGATCGCGAAGTCGATGGCGATCTCCAGCCCGTGGGCATCGGCCGCCTTCACCAGCCGCTCGAAATCCTCGAAGCTTCCCAATTCCGCGTGGAGCGCGTCGTGGCCGCCTTCCTCGGAGCCGATCGCATAGGGACTTCCGACATCCTCCTCGCCGGCGTCGAGCGTGTTGTTCTTGCCCTTGCGGAAGGTGCGTCCGATCGGGTGGATCGGCGGGAAGTACAGCACGTCGAAGCCCATGTCGCGTACATAGGGCAGCTTCTTGATGACGTCGTCGAAGGTGCCGTGCCGGTTGGGATCGTCGCTCATGGAGCGCGGGAACAGCTCGTACCAGGCGGCGTAGCGCGCAGCGGTGCGATCGACGAAGCATTCCAGCTCGCTCTTGTAGCGCGACCGGTTCGTGCGCTCGCCGGACCTGCACATCGCGATGTGCAGGTCGTCCGACAGCAGCAGCCGGGTGGCCAACTCGTCGTCGGCCCGTCCGCCGCCCTCCCCGCCGTGGGCCAGCCGGTTCAGCGTGGTCTCCATGACCTCGCGGTCGGGGCCGGTGGCCTTGGCGGCCGCCCGCTCGACCAGTTCCCGCCCCTCGATCAGCTCCAGCGCCATCACCTGGCCCGCGTCGCGCTTCTTGATGAAGTCGCCCCGCCAGGTCTCGAACAGGTCGCGCCACGCCTCCACCGTGTACCGGTAGCGGCCGTTCCGGGTCAGCGGAATCCGGCCGGTCCAGCGGTCGTTGTCGAAGAAGACCAGCGGCTCCTCCTGCCAGGCGTCGTCGCCCTGGACGCGGTACTTCAGGCAGGCGTTGATCTTCTCGTGCCCGTCGGTGAAGACGTCGGCCCAGACCTCCAGCACGTCGCCGACCTCGCGCTTGATCGCGAAGCGGCCGCCGTCCAGTTCGGGATAGACCCCTTCGATCGCGATGCGGTCGGCGGCCAGGCTTTCCAGCAGCCGCCCCGACGCTTCCTTGCGCTCGGCGCTGTCCACGCCGTCCGAGGCCTTGGCGCGGGCTTCCGGATTGCCGCGGAACACCCTCATCTCCAGGGGGGCCAGCACGATCGGCTCGCCGGGCCGGAAGAGCTGGGGCGAGCATTGCGGCGTCACGTCCCGGAACCCGTCGAACCGGCCCCCGGTCTCCGCCAGCAGGGGGCCGGGATCGATGGTGTGGGACCGGTTCTCGTCGGGATTGATCAGGACTATGGCGCAGTCCTCGACGTCGCCGGCGCCCTTGCGGCACAGGCCGACCAGCGGGCTGTGCGGGGCGGTGATGCGGAACTGCGGGCCTTCGACGTTGAAGGCCGGCGTCGCGGCCCGCATGGCGTTCACGTCGGCGACGAACTGGCTGATGTCGACCTTCGGCTCCTCCCAGTCCTCCGGCGTGGTCGTGACCACGTCCATCTTGCGCGTGAAGCCGTATTCGTAGCCGATCGGCATCATCACGCCCGACGAGAAGCAGGCCGAGAACAGGTAGCGCATCTTCAGGTGAGCGGCCAGCCGCTCCCGGTCCTGGCTGCCCACGTCGGCGGCCATCCGCTCGGTGTCGTGGCTCTCGGGAAATGCCACCGACGGCGCGATGTGGCGGAACTGGTTATACTGGTCGAGCAGCCAGGGCGCCTGGAAGTCCCACCATTTGGAGCTGTTGAACAGATAATCGAACCCGGCGTCGCCCAGCGCATCGACCTGCTCGATCGTGCAGCCCAGGGTCTCGGCGTAGAATTCGACCTCGCCGTCCACCTCGTGGGCGGCGTCGATCAGCGCCCGCCAGACCGGTGCCGGAACCTGGTACGCGGCGTCGCAGCGGAAGCCCTTGACGCCCAGGCCGACATGGTGGCGCACATAGTTGGCCCAGTACTCGACCAGCCCGGCGCGGGCCTGTTCGTTCTCGTAGTCCAGTTCCGCCAGGTCGCCCCAGATCGTGACGTTGGCGGGATCCACCGGATCGACCGCGCGAGGGCTGTAGAGGCTGCCGTCGGCCTCCCGTCGGTACCAATCGGGATGCTGCTCGGCCAGGACGGCGTCCTTGGCGGTGTGGTTGACCACCAGGTCCAGCATCACCCGCAGGCCCTTCTCCTGCGCGTTCCTGCAGAAGCCACGGATCAGGTCGTCGGGGTGTTCCGAAGCGCCACCCTGGAAGCGGTCGTGCAGCCGGTACGGATCCTTGACCGCGTAGAGGCTGCCGGAAAACCCCGGGTAGTGGATGGGGTTGAGGAAGACCCAGTCGAACTGCATTCCAGCGATGCGCGCCAGATGCCCGGACCAATCGTGGACTGAGCCGACCAGCAGCGGGAAGAGATTGTAGATGCGTGGTCCGAGAGTCACTAGCCCATCCTCGCAACGTTGAATTTTCGCGGGTAGCTTCAGGCGGTGATACCGGCCCCGGCGTGGTTCCACGCTCCGGCCGCCTGCCCCCTGCCCGCCGGTTGCGGATTAAACCGATGCGACCGAACTTAGGTTCCACGCGTTGAGTTCCGCAGAAGCTCCTCCACCCCCTTCACGCCGCAGAAGAGACGACCGCGATGAGCCGTACCGAGATCAAGCCCGACAAGTCGAAGATCCGCTTGGACAAGCTGGTCCAGGACGGCGACCGTTTCACCGACAAGTCGACCTACGAGAAGCGGCTCGACGCCCTTCAGACCGAACTGCTCCACATCCAGCAGACCTATTGGCACGAGAAGCGGCGGGCCGTGCTGGTGTTCGAGGGTTGGGACGCCGCCGGCAAGGGCGGCGCCATCCGCAGGATCACCGAGCCGCTCGACCCTCGGGGATGCCATGTCTGGCCGATCGGCGCCCCGAAGCAGGAGGAGATCGGCCAGCATTACCTGTGGCGCTTCTGGCAGCGCCTGCCGGGACCCGGCACCTTCGCGATCTTCGACCGCTCCTGGTACGGCAGGGTGCTGGTCGAGCGGGTGCAGGACTTCGCCAAGCCCCAGGAATGGAAGCGCGCCTACGACGAGATCAACGAGTTCGAGCGCCTGCTGCTGGACGACGGGGTGCGGATCGTGAAGCTGTTCTTCCACATCACGCAGGAAGAACAGCTCGACCGCTTCCGGGAGCGGCTGACCAATCCTTACAAGCGCTGGAAGCTGACCGAGGAGGACCTGCGCAACCGCGCGCGGTGGGACGACTATATGGGTGCTGCCGAGGACATGTTCGACAAGACCTCGACGGTGGCCGCCCCCTGGCACGCCATCGCGGCCAACAGCAAGTGGCACGCGCGCGTCGCTTCGCTGGAGATCATCACCCAGGCCCTGCGCAAGGACGTCAACATCGCGCCGCCGCCGGTCGACCCCGCCGTGCTCGACGCGGCCGCCGAGATGCTCGGCGTCCATTTCAGCGGCTTGAAGGAGGCGTAGAAGCCGAAGCCGGACGAAGGCTTACGGCACGCTCAGGGGACCCAGCACCTTTTCCACAGCAGCCTTCAACTGGTGGGGCAGGACCGGCTTGATCAGGAGGCCGGACGGGTGATCCCGGTGGATGCGGTCGATGGTCGCCTGCTCGCGCGAGCCGGTGATGAAGATCACCGGTATGGTCTGGCGCCGGTGGATCGCGATGGCGGCGTCCACGCCATCCTCCTCGCCCTTCAGCCGCACGTCCATGAGGATCAGGATCGGCCGATGGGCGTCCGCAAGCTCGATCGCCCGCCGGGCGGTGGCCGCGGTGCCGCAGACGTCGAATCCCATCTTTTCCATGGTGTCGGTCAGCGACAGCGCGATCAGCATCTCGTCGTCGACGACCAGCACGCATCCGCCATGTCCCGTCATCCCGGAACTCCGGTGTTCGGGACCGTGACGGTCACCCTGGTGCCGTATTCATGCATGACCTGTATCTCTCCCTCGAGTTGTGCGACCAGGGCCCGGATTATCTTCGACCCGACGGTGTCGGAGCGGATGGCGGATCGATGCCCGTCCGCACTGCCGTCGTCGGCCACGGTCAGGGCGGCATCATTGGAAGAACCGGCGCGGAAGGAAATCGTCACCACGCCCTTCCAACCGGCCGGGTAGCCGTGCCTCAACGCGCGGGCGGCCAGTTCGGTCATCAGCAACCCCAGGGGGATCGCGAAATCAAGCGACGTTTCCAGGGGATCCGCCTCGACGGAGACCCGGATGCCGCGCTCGGCGGCGCCGGTGGAAGCCTCCAGGCTCGCACCGAGTTCCTCCAGCAGGGGACGGATGTCGAACCGCGCCAGGTCCTCGGACTCCATCAGCCGCTGATGAACCAGCGCCAGCGCATGCACCAGCAGCCGAAGCCCCTCCAAGGCGTTCCGGCCCTCGGCATCCTTCAAACGCGACGCATGGAAGCCCATCAGGCTGTCCACGACCTGGAGATTGTTCTTGACGCGGTGGTAGACCTCCCGGAGGAGCAGGTCGCGCTGCGCCAGTGAAAGCTCGAGGGCGACCGTCCGCTCGCGCACCCGGGCTTCGAGCACCCCATGCTCCTCGCGGCGGCGGCGGGTGAGCCGCGCCACCGCGCCGAACGCCACGACGATGCTGATCAGGCCCGCGAGCCCGACGATCCAAAGCTCCCCCAGCCACAGGGCGGTCATGTCCGACGTCGGCACCCGGGCGCCGACGATCCAGCCCGATGCCCGCGCCCGGCCGATCGCGAAGTACGACTTCACCCCGGACAGCGTGGTCAGCACGCCGACCCCGGCCTGCGCCTCGTCGATGTGCTCCCTGACCGCGGGCAGGGCAGGACGGCCGATGCTGCTCTCGGGGCAGCCTGCGCACGCGACGACGGTCCGCTTGTCGTCGAGGATGACCCCGCCCCAGCCGGGAGGCAGTTCGAGCCGCTGCAAGGCCCGCATGACGGTTTCCGGCTTGAGCGCGGCGCTGAGGACGTGGATCACGCGGCCGTCCCGCAGGACCGGGACCCTGATGCCGAACACGGGCCGGCCGGAAACGGGACCCAGGGCGGTGGGGCGGGCGACGATCATCGGCTTGCCGGTCCGCACCACCTGCTCATGGCTGTCGAGATCGGGGAATACCGGAAGCGCCGCGCCCAGGGGCCGCAACAGGTTCAGGCGTTGCTGGCCGTTCGCCGGATCCGACAGGATTATCGTGAACCAGTCCGGCTGGGTCCGCGCCGCGCGCTGTGCCTCGACATAGAAGCTGGAAAGATCGGCGTCGTCGAGGGAGCGCGACCCGGCAAGCGTCGTCAGCAGCGCTATCTGGCTGGTGAAGATGCCGTCCAGTTCCATGGCGGCGGCGGCGGCCCGGCTTTCCAGCATCTCCAGGACCAGCCTCTGCTGGCGATCGGTGAGAATCACGGCGACCACGATCGCGAACAGCAGCACCGGCAGGATCGTCAGCGCTATGACACGGATGAACTCGCCCAGGAAGGCTTCCCCGCCTCCGGCGTCCGCGGTTCCTTCCCGCGCCAAGTCCGTCAAATCGGCATGCCTTTCCCGTTCCTTGCAGGACCGCCGGACTCGACCGGCGCAGCGGTCGAAGCCTGGCTGATCATCCTATGGCAAGCCGGGCCATCCATGGCAAGCGGGGCTATGGCAAACCCGGCCGGAGACCGCGCCCCGCTCGGCTTGGTCCTGTCCGGCTATGCGCGGGAGAGCCTGGACCAGGTCCGGGAACGCTGCGCACCGCCCCGAACCGACGCGCTGATCGCGGCGGTGCGCTTAGGCCAAGCCAACCGGCATCGGTTGGACGCCTCACCCGTCTTCCTGAAGCACTCCGCGGCGGATCTGGTCGCGCTCGATGCTCTCGAACAAGGCCCGGAAATTGCCCTCGCCGAACCCCTCGTCGCCCTTGCGCTGGATCACCTCGAAGAAGATCGGGCCGATCACCGTGTTGGTGAAGATCTGGAGCAGCAGGCCGCCGCCGGGCGCGCCGTCGATCAGCAGGTGGTCCCGCTTCAGGCGCTCCACATCCTCGCCGTGCCCCGGCAGCCGCTCCGCCAGCATCTCGTAATAGGTGTCGGGGGGCGGCGCCAGGAACTCGACGCCCCGGCTGCGGGCCAGTTCGACAGTCTCGTAGATGTCGTCCGTCGCCAGCGCGATGTGCTGGATGCCCTCGCCCTTGTAGGCCCGGAGATATTCCTCGATCTGCGACTTGTCGTCGGACGATTCGTTGATCGGGATCCGGATCTTGCCGCAGGGGCTGGTCATGGCCTTGGACTTCAACCCCGTCAGCTTGCCCTCGATGTCGAAGTAGCGGATCTCCCGGAAATTGAACAGCTTCGTATAGAAGTCCGACCACTCGTTCATCCGCCCGCGATGCACGTTGTGGGTCAGGTGGTCGATCGAACTGAGCCCGAGCCCCTTCGGCGCGCTTTCGGCCCCCTCGGCGAACTCGAAATCGACGTCGTAGATGCTGCGGTCGCCGTAGCGGTCCACCAGGTAGATCAGGCTGCCGCCGATGCCCTGGATCGCCGGAATGTTCAGTTCCATCGGCCCGGCGGTGCCCGCCACGCCCTTGGCGCCCAGTTCGGTCGCCCTCTTGTAGGCATGGGCCGCGTCGGCGACGCGGAACGCGATCGCGCAGACGCTGGGGCCGTGGACCCGGGCGAAGGCCTGGGCGAAGCTGTCCGGCTCCGCGTTGACGACGAAGTTCACTCCCCCCTGCCGGTACAGGGTCACGTCCTTGGAACGGTGCCGCGCCACGGCGGTGAAGCCCATACGCTCGAACAGGGCGCCCAGTTCCTTGGTGTCCGGAGCGGTGTACTCGACGAACTCGAACCCGTCGGTGCCCATCGGGTTCTGGTCGGTGATCCGGCCGTCGGACTTCGGCATGGTTTCCTCCCGCGTTTGTTCACAGGCAAAGCGAAAACGACCTGCATATCCATATGGGACGCGGATCTTCGCGCGCAGCCCGAAATCCGCGGAGCCGGAGCCTGCCGGGAGATTGAGGGTGAGCCCGGTTACCTGCGACAACAAGACCCAGAAGAATTTATAGAATTATGCAGTATTTCCGAATTGTTACACTGCAAAGTCGCCAGGATTACAAAAATAATAAGATTGCATTGCGCAGGAACTTGCAATCCACCGAAGCATTGTCAGCACCTTCTATTTAGATGTATATCGGCGCCGACTTCGCAAGCCCTAGAGGAGCCGGCGCATGCAGCCAGACATTGGTGTGCGGCACTATCGAAGCATCTGGATCTCGGACGTTCACCTGGGAACCCGCGGGTGCCAGGCCGACCTTCTTCTGGATTTCCTCCGCTGCCACGAGTCCGAGTACCTTTATCTGGTCGGCGACATCGTCGACGGCTGGCGCCTCAAACGGAGCTGGTACTGGCCCCAGGCCCATAACGACGTGGTCCAGAAGCTCCTGCGACGCGCGCGCAAGGGCGCCAAGGTCTTCTACATCCCGGGCAACCATGACGAGGCGTTCCGGGAGTACATCGGACTGAACTTCGGCGGGGTCGCCGTGGTCGAGGACGCGGTCCACACCACGGCCGACGGCCGGCGGCTCCTGGTGATCCACGGCGACCAGTTCGACGCCGTCGTCAAATACGCCAAATGGCTCGCCCACCTGGGCGACGGCGCCTACACGGCCCTGCTCGGGATCAACACCTGGTTCAACTATGTGCGCCGAAAGCTGGGCTTCACATACTGGTCCCTCTCGGCTTATCTGAAGCACCGCGTCAAGAACGCGGTGGAGTATATCGGCGACTACGAGACGGCGCTGGCCGAGGAGGCGCGCCGCCGCAACGTCGACGGCGTCATCTGCGGGCATATCCACAGCGCCGAAATGCGTCCCATGGAGGGGGTGCTCTATTGCAACGACGGAGATTGGGTCGAATCCTGCACGGCTCTCGTCGAGCACGAGAGCGGCGAGCTGGAAATCATAAACTGGGCGGCTTCACGTCGCTTGCTGCCAGTCAAGGTCTCAGCCAGGGCGGCAGCGTGAAGATACTGATCGTTTCGGATGCCTGGTACCCGCAGGTCAACGGGGTCGTCCGCACCCTGACGACCATTCGGGAAGAACTGGAGAAACTCGGCCATACCGTCGAAATCATAGGGCCGGACCGCTTCCGCACCGTTCCGCTGCCCAGCTACCCGGAGATCCGGCTGGCGCTCGGCGCCGGGCGGAAGCTCGCCCGCATGATCGAGGCCAGCAACCCCGGCGCCATCCACATCGCGACCGAGGGGCCGCTGGGGTTCGCCGCCAGAAGCTACTGCCTGAAGCACGACATTCCCTTCACCACCGCCTACCACACCCGCTTCCCGGAATATGTCCGCGACCGCGCCCCGGTGCCGCTGTCCCTGAGCTATGCGGTCGTCCGGCGCTTCCATGCCCCGGCCGCCGCTGTCATGGTCGCGACGCAGTCGATCGAGGACGCCCTCAAGGCCCGCGGCTTCCGCAACATCCGACGCTGGTCTCGCGGCGTCGATACCGATCTGTTCCGGCCGCGGGACAAGGACTTCCTGGCCGATCCGCGGCCGATCACCCTGTATGTCGGCCGCGTCGCGGTGGAGAAGAACCTGGAGGCCTTCCTCAAGCTGGATCTTCCCGGCACCAAGTACGTCGTCGGCGACGGCCCGCAGCTGGAAGAGTACCGCCGGCGCTATCCGGGGGTGAAGTTCGCGGGAGCGCGCCATGGAGAGGAACTGGCGCAGTATTATGCCGCGGCCGACGTCTTCGTATTCCCGTCCAGGACCGACACTTTCGGTCTCGTCCTGCTCGAAGCGCTGGCCTCGGGCGTGCCGGTCGCGGCCTTTCCGGTGCCGGGACCGCTCGACGTGGTGGACGGCGCGGAGGTCGGATGCCTGGACGAGGATCTGGGCAAAGCCGTCAGTCGCGCCCTCGCCATTCCTGCGGAACGCTGCCGCGCGCATGCGCTGACCTGGTCCTGGCGCGCCTCGGCCGAACAATTCCTCAACAACCTCAAGCCCTTGAGCTGTTCGGACCGATTGGTACAGTCGTAAGTCGAAAAGCCTTAGCCGTCCCCGACGATCGTGGTAAGGTTCCGCGCTTTTTCACGCCGGACTGGTCACCGTTCTCAGATGTTGCAGACGATCTATCGCGGGCTGACGGAAATCGGCGGGCCCGCGATACGGCTGTATCTCGCCCGCCGCCGTGCAGCAGGAAAGGAAGATCCGGCCCGGGGTCCGGAACGCCTGGGCTGCGCCTCCGCGCATCGTCCCTCCGGACGGCTCGCCTGGTTCCACGCCGCGAGCGTCGGCGAATCCCTGTCGGTCCTGGTCCTGATCAACCGTCTGCTGGAACGCTATCCGGATCTCTCCGTGCTCGTGACGACCGGTACCGTCACCTCGGCCGAGCTGATGGCGCGGCGCCTGCCCACCCGGGCGATCCACCAGTATGTGCCGGTGGACAGGATGCCCTATGTCCGGCGCTTCCTGGACCACTGGCGGCCCGACCTTGCGCTCTGGATCGAGTCCGAGATCTGGCCGAACCTGCTGTGCGAGATCGGGCGGCGCCGCATTCCCGCGGTCCTGGTCAATGCCCGCATGTCCGCCGGTTCGTTTCGCAACTGGAGCCGGGTGCCGGGCTTCATCCGGCCCCTGCTGCGGACCTTCGGCCTCTGCCTCGCCCAGACCGAACTGGAGGCCGACCGGCTGCGCAGGCTGGGCGCCCGCGACGTGCGCTGCGTCGGCAACCTGAAATTCTCGGCGGAACCCCTGCCGGCCGATCCCGCGGCGCTGGCCGTCCTGCGCCAGGCCTTCGGCGACCGTCCGCTGTGGCTGCTGGCAAGCAGCCATCCCGGGGAAGAGGCCATCGCGGCCGATGTCCACGCCGCCCTGCGCGACCGCCTGCCCGGCCTGCTCACCGTGATCGTGCCGCGCCATCCCCAGCGGGGCGGCGAAGTCTCCGCCCTGCTGGACGATCGCGGCCTCGCGTCGGCATTCCGCTCCGCCGGCGGCCTGCCCGGCCCGGAGCACGAGGTCTATGTCGCCGACACCGTCGGCGAGCTGGGCCTGTTCTTCCGGTTGGCGCCCGTCGTCTGCGTCGGCGGTTCGCTGGTGCCGATCGGCGGCCACAACCCGGTCGAGCCGGCCCAGCTCGGCTGCGCCGTGATCCATGGCCCCCACATGACGAACTTCTCCGAGGTGGCGGCACAGCTCCAGGCCGGCCAGGCCGCCGTGGCCGTCCGGGACGGCGCGGAGCTGACCCGGGAAGTCGGCCGGCTGCTGACCGACGACGCCGAACGGTCGCGGCTGGCCGAGGCCGCAGGCGCCGTCGCCGAGCGGAACCGGCGGGTGGTCGATTCCATGCTGGACGCCCTCGGCCCGAGCCTGTCCGCCGCGGGCATCGCGCCATGCCCCTGAAGACCCCGGCCTTCTGGTACGCTCCGCCCGGTGCGGCGGCGCGCCTGCTGTCGCCCGCCGGCCGCCTGTTCGCCGCGATCGGTCGGGTCCGCCGGGCGTCGGCCCGGCCGGAGCACCCCGGGGTTCCGGTGATCTGCGTGGGCAACCTGGTGGCCGGCGGTGCCGGCAAGACGCCGGTGGCGCTGGCTGTTGCCGCCGCCCTCGGTTCCCGCGGCGTCCATTTCCTGACGCGCGGCTACGGCGGGCGGGAGAAGGGTCCCGTCCTGGTCGATCCCGCCAGCCACGACGCCGCCGCGGTCGGCGACGAGGCGCTTCTGCTGGCCCAGGCGCGCCCGACCTGGGTGGCCCGTGACCGCGTCGCCGGCGCCCGGAGCGCCGCCGGGGCCGGAGCCGAGGCCATCGTCATGGACGATGGCTTCCAGAACGCCCGGCTGGGGAAAGACCTGTCGATCCTGGTGGTCGATGGCGGCGCCGGTTTCGGCAACGGCCACACGATTCCGGCCGGCCCCCTGCGGGAGCCGGTCGACGTCGGCCTGGCGAGAGCCGACGCGGTGGTCGTGCTGGGCCGCGACACCGCCGGGGTGGCGCAGCGGATCGGCGACCGCCTGCCGGTTCTCCAAGCCCGCCTGACGCCCGACCCCGCCACCGCGAGGGCCCTGCGCGGACAGCGGGTGGTCGCGTTCGCCGGCATCGGCAGGCCGGCCAAGTTCTTCGAAACGCTCGGCGACATGGGAGCGCATCTGGTCGGCAGGGTCGCTTTCGCCGACCATCATCCCTATCTTCCGGACGAGGTCATGCGCCTGGTCGAACATGCCGCCGGACTCGGCGCCTCCCTGGTCACCACCGCGAAGGACGCGGTGCGGCTTCCGCCGGACGCCCGCTCCATGGTCCGGGTGGTGCCGGTCTCGGTCGTCTGGGACGACCCGGCGGCGCTTGGCCGGCTTCTGTCCTCCTACGCCCCTTCCCCGATCCCGCCCGCGACTCCCCATGGCCACTAGAACGAATTTTGCCCGGCTGCGCCGGCGCTACCTGGGATATCCGCTCGAAGCGGCCCTCCTGTACGCCATCTACGGCATCTTCGCGGTCCTGCCGCTCGATGCCGCCTCGGCGCTGGGCGGCTGGATCGGCCGCACCGTCGGCCCGCGCCTGGGTACGTCGCGCAAGGCCCTGCGCAACATCGATCGCGCGCTGCCTGACGCCACGCCGGAACGGCGGAAGGAGATCCTGCGCGGCATGTGGGACAATCTGGGCCGGGTGATGGCCGAGTATCCCCACCTCGACGAGGTCTGGCGCCGTACCGAGATGATCGGTGCGGACAGCGTCCTGCGGATGGCGAAGGCCAGGACTCCCACGCTGTTCTTTTCCGCCCACCTCGCGAATTGGGAACTCAACACCATGGGGGCGACCCGCAACGGCCTGCCGATCACGGCCGTCTACCGCCGCCCCAACAACCCGGCAGTAGGCCGCCTCATCGACCATGTCCGCGCGGTCACCGGCAGCCGCTTCGTCGCCAAGGGCCGCACCGGCGCCCGCGAGATCATGGCGACCCTGCGGGACGGCGACAGCGTCTGCATGATGATCGACCAGAAGATGAACGACGGCATTCCGGTCCCGTTCTTCGGGCGAGACGCCATGACCGCGCCGGCGATCGCCCAGCTCGCCCTGCGGTTCGACTGCCCGATCGTCCCGGTCCTGACCGAAAGGCTGGGCGGCGCCAGGTTCAGGCTGACCGTCTTTCCGCCGATGGACGTGCCGAAGTCAGGCAACCGCGACGCCGATATCCGCGCCATGATGGCCAGGATCAACGCCGTGGTGGAGGAGTGGGTCCGCGCCCGGCCCGAGCAGTGGCTGTGGCTCCACCGGCGCTGGCCGGACTGAACCGGCCCCGGGGCCGCCGGGGGGGCCGGCGGCGGGACGTCCTCAGAACAGCAACCCCTGCTTGGCTTTCGCCTCCGTCTTGCGCGGCTGCTTCGGCGACTCCGCCCTGCGCGCCAGCCCGCCTCCGCCGACGACGGCATCGACCTTGCCGTCATGGAATTCCAGCGTCACCGGCATGCCGGCCTTCGCGTCGCCCGCGGAGGTGACCGGCTGCTCGGCGTCGTCGGTCACCAGGGCGAACCCGCGCTCCAGGATGCCGCGGTACGAATAGCTCTCCAGCAAAGCGGCACCCGCCTTGAGGCGGTTCATGCGCTCGGCGACCAGCCGGCCATACCCGGCATCCATACGCTCGCCCAGCTCGGCAAGCCTCCGGCCGCCGTCCCCGACGCGGATGCGGATCGGCAGCAGCGTCAGCCGCGAAGCGACGCGGCCGAGGCGGCTTTCCTCCGCCGCGACGACATGGCGCAGGCCGGCGCCCAGCGCCCGCGCTTCCGATTGCAGGCGCCCGCGCGCCGCCGTCATGACCTCGCGCGGGTGGCGCAGCTTCGCGCCCAGTTCGGCGATCCGCGTCCGCCGGCGCTCGATCGTGCCGGCGACCGCGATGCCGAGCCGCTCCCAACGGTCGTCCAGCCGCTGGACGCAGCCTTCCAGCAGCGTCTGCGGATCGCCCAGGCCGCGCGCCAGACCGTCGACCAGATTGCGCCGCTCCAGGATCATCCGTCCGGTGCCGCCGTGCAGCCGGCGCTGGCAGTCCAGCACCTGGGCGATCAGCTCGGCCCGGACGGGCACGGCCATCTCGGCCGCGGCGGTCGGGGTCGGCGCCCGCCGGTCCGACGCGAAGTCGATCAGCGTGGTGTCGGTCTCGTGCCCGACGGCGGAGATCAGCGGGATCGCGCTGTCGGCCGCGGCACGCACCACGATTTCCTCGTTGAAGGCCATCAGGTCTTCCAGCGAGCCGCCGCCGCGCGCCACGATGATCAGGTCGGGTCGCGGCACCGGCCCGCCCGGCGCGATCCCGTTGAATCCCCGGATCGCGGCGGCGACCTGGGCCGCGGCCCCTTCGCCCTGCACCGCGACCGGCCACAGCAGCACGTGGCGCGGAAACCGGTCGGCCAGACGGTGCAGGATGTCGCGGATCACCGCTCCGGTCGGAGAGGTGACGACTCCGATCACCCCCGGCAGGAACGGCAGTGGACTCTTGCGCGCCGCATCGAACAGTCCCTCCGCGGCCAGCCGGCGCTTGCGCTCCTCCAGCAGCTTGAGCAGCGCCCCCTCGCCGGCCAGTTCCATCGTCTCGATGACCAGCTGGTACTGCGACCGGCCGGGATATGTCGTCAGGCGGCCGGTGCAGATGACCTCCATCCCCTCCTCGGGACGGACCGCCAGCTTGGCGGCGGTGCCGCGCCAGCAGACCGATTCGATGACCGACGTCTCGTCCTTCAGGCGCAGGTAGACGTGGCCGGAGCCGTGCCGCTTGGGCTGGGAAACCTCGCCCCGGACGCGCACATACCCGAAGGACTCCTCGACCGTGCGCTTCAGCGCCCGCGACAATTCTGTCACGGTGAACTCGGCAAGGTTCGAGCCGGGGCGGCTGGGGGCGGGTTCGCGATCCATTAGGGGTTGGTCTTGTGTCATGGCGTCGGCATGATACAAGCCTTCGCCTTCTCAACAAGGCCGTAAGGCCCCCGCCCTGGAATCAGGGCTTCAAAAGTACGCTCTGGAATCAGGGCTCCAAAAGCACGCCCTGGGATCAGGGTTTCAAAAGGACGTCGTAGAGGACAAGAGGCATGAAGGTACTGGTGGTCGGCTCGGGTGGACGCGAGCACGCGCTCTGTTGGGCGATCGCGGCGTCCCCTCTCTGCGACAAGCTGTATTGCGCGCCCGGCAACGCGGGCATCACGCGGGAAGCCGAGTGCGTGGCGATCAAGGCGGACGATCTGGACGGCCTGGTGCGATTCGCCATGGAGAACGCCATCGACTTCGTCGTGGTCGGGCCGGAGCAGCCGCTGGTGCTGGGTCTGGTGGACCGACTGGAGGCCGCGGGCATCAAGGCGTTCGGCCCGACCGCCGCCGCCGCGGCGCTCGAAGGCTCCAAGGGCTTCATGAAGGATCTCTGCGCCAAGTACGGCATCCCCACCGCCGCCTATGGCCGTTTCACCGATGCCGAGTCGGCGCACGCCTTCGTCCGCGAACGGGGCGCTCCGATCGTCGTCAAGGCCGACGGGCTGGCGGCCGGCAAGGGCGTGACCATCGCCCGCACCGTCGAGGAGGCCTTGGCCGCGGTCGACGAGGCGATGATCGAGTCGCGCTTCGGCAACGCCGGTGCCGAACTGGTGATCGAGGAGTTCCTGGCGGGCGAGGAAGCCAGCTTCTTCGCCCTGGTCGACGGTTCCACCGCCCTGCCCCTGGTCTCGGCCCAGGACCACAAGGCGGCGTTCGACGGCGACACCGGCCCCAACACCGGCGGCATGGGCGCCTATTCCCCGGCGCCGGTGATGACCCCGGCGCTGGAATCGCGCGTCATGCGGGAGATTATCGAGCCCACCGTGCGCGGCATGGCGGCCGAGGGCCGGCCGTTCAAGGGCGTCCTCTATGCCGGCCTGATGATCGTGGACACGCCGCAGGGGCCGGCGCCGAAGCTTTTGGAATACAACACCCGGTTCGGCGACCCGGAAACCCAGGTGCTGATGAAACGGATGATGTCGGACGTGCTGCCGGCCCTGATCGCGTCGCGCGACGGCGTCCTCAAGAATTTCCAGCTGCGCTGGTACGACGACACGGCCCTGTGCGTCGTCATGGCCGCCAAGGGCTATCCCGGCGACTATGTCCGCCGGACCGAGATCCACGGGCTGGACGAGGCCGGTGCCCTGCCCGACGTCACCGTCTTCCATGCCGGCACCGTCCTGTCGGAAGACGGCCATGTCCTGGCCGACGGTGGCCGGGTGCTTGGCGTGACATCCATCGCCCCGACGGTGCGCGAAGCCCAGGGCTTGGCCTACGAGGCGGTGGACAGGATCAGCTGGCCGGAAGGCTTCTGCCGCCGCGACATCGGCTGGCGCGCGGTCGGGCGGGGGTGAGTCGCTCCTTGCTCCCCGGGGCATAGGGTCGCGGGCATCGCCGGTCGCTTGCCGACGGTTGCGGGTGCATGCAGAGAAGGGGCGATTTCATCCCACGGGATACCCGCCCCGATGCCTGCCTCCGACAGCCTTTACCACCGCCTCTTCTCCCACCCGCTGATGGTCGAGCAGCTGATCCGCGGCTTCGTGCCGGAGGATGTCGCCGCCGGGCTGGACTTCACCCGGATGGAGCGGGTCAACGCCAAGTTCCACGCCAGCGACGGCCGCCGGCGCGAGGGCGACCTGATCTGGCGGGTGCCGACCCTGTCCGGCGAAGTCGTCCACATTTACCTGATGCTGGAGTTCCAGTCGCGCTCCGACTGGTGGATGGCGATCCGGGTCATGGTCTATGTCGGCCTGCTGTGGCAGCAGCTCATCCGGGAGCTGAAGCTGCCGCCCGGCTCGCCCCTGCCGCCGGTGCTGCCGGTGGTGCTCTACAACGGCGAGGCCCCGTGGAACGCGCCGCTGGACACCGCCGGCCTGATGGGACTGGCGCCGGACGCGGCGCTCTGGCCTTGGCAGCCGGGCATCCGCTATCATCTCATCGACGAGGGCAGGCTCGGCGCCGAGGACCTCGCCCGGAGGGACGGCCTGGTGGCGCTGCTCTTCCGGATCGAGACCTGCACCCGGCCCGCCGAGCTGCCCGGACTGGTCGGCGAGGTGATCGGCTGGTTCCGGCAGCATGCGGACCACGACTCGCTGAAGCTGGCCTTCGGCGAGGTGGTGGCGCAGGCCGTGACGGCGCTGGTTGGCGGAGACGGACCGATGGCGGTTCCGTCGGGACTTGGGGAGGTTCAAGGCATGTTGTCGGAGCGGATCAAGATCTGGGAGCGCGAACTGCGAGCCGAAGGCAGGGCCGAGGGCAGAGCGGACATGCTGTCTCGGCAACTCAGGCGCCGGTTCGGCGACCTGCCGGCAGAGGTCGATGACCTGATCGCCTCGGCGACCATGGATCAACTCGACACCTACATGGACCGCCTGATGGAAGCCAGGAAGCTCGCCGACGTCTTTCCGGATATCGATCCCGGCTGAGCTCCGGCGGAAAGCGGTCCATCCGGCCGCCAAGCCTTGATCGCGCGGCGACCGGCGGGTAACTAGACGCCATCGCCCGTCAGGGCCCAACCATCCCATGCCGGTTCCCTTGACGCTTTTGATCCCGATCACGCCGGCCCGTTCCGCGGGGGACCGGACGGCAAGGCTGACGGCCCTGGCGCTGGCGTGCGCCGTCCCTATCGGCCTCGTCCTGCTCAACGTCGCCCTGGGTCAGGACGCCAACTGGGACCTGCGGAATTACCATTGGTACAATCCCTACAGCTTCCTCAACGGGCGCTTCTTCTTCGACGTCGTGCCGGCTCAGACGCCGAGCTTCTATAACCCGACGCTCGACATCCCCTTCTTCCTGCTCGGCAGCGCGGTCCCCGCCCCGGTCGCCTACGGCGTGCTGGCCTTCGTCCAGAGCCTCAACTTCGTCCTGCTGTTCGCCATCGCCCGGACCGTTCTCCTGATAGATGATCCGGTGCGGAAGGTCTGGGCCGCCGGCGCCATAGCGCTGGTCGGCGTGCTGGGCGGCGGGAGCGTGGCGCAGCTCGGCACCACTTTCCATGACAGCACCGTCGGCCTGGGCTTCCTGGGAGCCTTGGCGCTGATCGCCCGGATGCAGGACCGCCTGTTCGCCGGCTCCCGGCGGGCGGCTTTCTGGCTCGCTTTCGTATCCGGCCTGATGGTCGGCTCCGCCATGGGCCTCAAGCAGCCCTCGGTGATCTACTGCATCGGCGTCTGTTTCGGCTTCCTGGCCGCTCCTGCCGCTCCGGGCCGCCGGCTGCTGCTGTCGGTCGCCTGCGGCCTGGGCATCGTCGCGGCGGTGGCGCTGCTGTCCGGGCACTGGATGTGGTTCCTGTGGGAGACCCACGGCAATCCCCTGCACCCCTACTACAACAACCTCTTCAAATCGCCGCTGGGCGCCATCAGCGACTACAAGGACCTTGCTTACCAGCCGAAGTCGGCCTGGGAAAGGCTGATACTCCCGTTCAGGATCAGCGCCGATTCGCAGGTCGCGGGCGAGATCGAATTCCGTGACCACCGGATCCTGACGCTCTACGTACTGCTCCCGGCGGCGGCACTGGCAGGCATCCTGGCTGCCCCGGCGTCCCGGCGTCCCGGCGCGTCCCGCTCCATCTCCCGGCCCGGCATCACCCGCTGGCTGCTGACGGTGGCGGCGCTTTCCTACGCGGCCTGGGCCTGGATGTTCTGCATCTACCGATATGCGGTCCCGCTCGAGATGCTGGCTCCCCTCTGCATCGTCCTGGCGCTCGGAGTGCTGCCGCTGTCCCGCACCGTGCGGATATCCGTGATGGCTTCGGTGCTGGCCGTTCTCCAGGCGACGACCGTCTGGGGGACCTGGGGGCGGTCAGCCTGGACAAGCAATGTCGTGGAATTCGACATGCCCGAGATCCCCGATCCGGACCGGACGATGGTGCTGATCGGCGGGTACCAGCCGGTCGGCCACCTGATCCCCTCGTTTCCGCCGCAAATCCCCTTCGTGAGGTTGCAGAGCAATTTCGTCCAGCCCGATTCGACCGATAACGGTTATTCTGAAGTGCTTCGGCGTAGGGTGGTGGACCATCGCGGAGATTTCTTTATGATCGCGACAGTCCCCGATACCGACATTGCGGCCGACGCCGCAGAGTTCTACGGATTGACGCTCGATTGGGAAAGCTGCCAGGTGATCCACAACAACCTGGGCGAACCGCACAGTTTCTGCGCGGTCCGGCGGCCGACGGTGGATCGACAGTGAATTACTTCGTCATCAGGTGACAATTGATAAACCAGTTCTCCGACGCCAGCCAAGATCGCGGCACGGCAGCCAAGCGCTCCCCCGTCGCCGTGGCCGTTCCGGACAGCGGCTCGCTTGAGGCGGCCTCACCCGGCCCGACGGGGCTGGAGATCGCCGTCCTGATCCCGTGCTACAACGAGGAAGCGTCGATCACCTCGGTGGTCCGCGACTTCCGCGCAGCGCTGCCGGACGCCGCCATCTATGTCTACGACAACAACTCCAAGGACCGCACGGTCGAGCTGGCGCGCGAAGCGGGCGCCATCGTCCGCACCGAGCCTCTCCAGGGCAAGGGCAACGTGGTCCGTCGGATGTTCGCCGACATCGAGGCGGACGTCTATGTCCTGGTCGACGGCGACGACACTTACCATGCGCCCAGCGCGCCGGCCCTGGTCGCCAAGCTGGTCAGTCAACAGCTCGACATGGTGAACGGCGCGCGGGTGACCGACATCGCCGCCGCCTACCGTCCCGGCCACCGCTTCGGCAACATGATGCTGACCGGCATCGTGGCGAAGATCTTCGGCAACCGGGTCGCCGACATGCTGTCGGGCTACCGGGTATTCTCGCGACGATTCGTCAAGAGCTTTCCGGCCCTCAGCGGCGGTTTCGAGATCGAGACGGAACTGACGGTCCATGCGCTTGAACTCCGCATGCCCATGTCCGACGTGGCCACCCCCTACAAGGACCGCCCGCCGGGCTCGGCCAGCAAGCTGCGGACCTATTACGATGGCTTTCGCATCCTGAAGCTGATCATGGTGCTGGTGAAGGAGGAACGCCCTCTCCAGTTCTTCAGCGTGCTCGCGGGGTTCCTGGCTTTCCTGGCGATCGTGCTCGCCTGGCCGGTGGTGGCGACCTACATGCAGACCGGCCTGGTGCCGCGGCTGCCGACGGCGGTCCTGTCCACCGGGCTGATGCTGCTGGGGTTCCTCAGCCTGACCTGCGGCCTCATCCTGGAAACGGTGACCCGCGGCCGGCGCGAGATCAAGCGCATGCAGTATCTCAGGATCCCCGCCCCCGGCGTCCGCGACCCGGCGCGCGACTCGAAGGACAGGCGATGATCCGAAGGCTGTTCCGGGCGGAATTCATCCGCTTCGGCATCGTCGGGGTGGTCGGGCTGCTGGTCGACATCGCGGTCCTGTACCTGTGCCTGGATATCAGCGGCCTAGGCCTCTACGCGTCGCGGGTGGTCTCGTACCTGGCGGCGGCGACGACCACGTGGGCGCTCAACCGCGCCTTCACCTTCACGGGCGCCCATGCCGGCAAGATCCACCACCAGTGGGCCCGCTTCGTCGCGGTCAACGCCCTGGGCGGTGCCGTGAACTACGGGGTGTACGCGGCGCTGGTGGCGTCGGGCGATCCCTTCGCCGCCCATCCCGCCCTCGCCGTGGCGGCCGGGTCCCTGTCGGGGCTCTTTTTCAATTTCACCGCCTCCAAGAAGCTGGTATTCCGCCGCGCGTGACGCCCCTCCCCCCGGAGGTGCGCGGTCACGCCGGCATCTTCCGGCCGGCCTGACACGGATCTGCGAGAATCATGGACGACAGTACCCTGATAAGCGCCCTGGTGATGGGCGTGGTCGAAGGCTTGACCGAGTTCATCCCCGTTTCCTCCACCGGCCACCTGATCCTGATCGGCGACCTGCTGGGATTCCAGGGGCCGCCCGGACGCCTGTTCGAGGTGGTCATCCAACTCGGCGCCATCCTCGCGGTGTGCGTCATCTATTTCCAGCGGCTCTGGCACATCGCCGTGACGCTGCCGACCAACGCCGCCTCGCGCCGCTTCGTGATCGCCATCCTGCTGGCGTTCCTGCCGGCCGCCGTGATCGGCGTGTTCGCCCACGGCTTCATCAAGAGCGTGCTGTTCTCGCCCTACGTGGTTTCCGTGGCGCTGATCGTCGGCGGCATCGCGATCCTCGTGATCGAACGGAACCTGCCCGAGCCGCGCCATTTCGAGGTCGAGGCGTTCTCGCCGAAGCTGGCGCTCGGCATCGGCTTCGTCCAGACCCTTGCCATGATCCCGGGCGTCTCGCGTTCCGGCGCCACGATCCTGGGTTCGCTGCTGATGGGCGTCGAGCGCAGGACGGCCGCCGAGTTCTCGTTCTTCCTGGCGATCCCGACCATGGCGGGCGCCGTGGTCTACGACACCTACAAGAACTACAGCACCCTGACGTCCGATGGTTCGGTGGTGATCGCGATCGGGTTCGTCGCCGCGTTCCTGGCCGGACTTCTCGTGGTCAGGAGCCTGGTCGCCTTCGTCAGCCGCTACGGCTTCACCCCGTTCGGCTGGTACCGCATCGCGGTGGGCACCGCGATGCTGGCGATCCTGTCGATGCGCTGAGAATGCTTGAGTAAAGCCGGGCCTCCACGTAATACTTCCGGGCGGAGTATGGGGAATCCATCCCCTGGGGAGGTCCGGACATGATGGGGGTGCGGGGCGGCTTCCGCCGCCTGGTTGCGTGTATCGCCGTCATCCTGTCCTTCACCCTCCCCGCCGCCGCCCGCCAGGTCACGGCGGAGGAGCGCCGGGAAGCCGACCTGTTCGTCCTCGGCAATACCCTTTTCATCCTGTACCACGAACTGGGCCATGCCCTGATCGACCTGCTGGGCCTGCCCGTGCTGGGGCACGAGGAGGACGCCGCCGACAACCTCGCCAGCATCATGATGATCCCGGACGAGCCGGACCCGGTGATGGACGAGTTGATCGTAGCCGCGGCCGACGGCTGGTACCTCGGCAATCTCTGGCAGCAGGAGGCCGGCAATGCCGAGCCGTCCTGGTGGGGTGAGCACTCGCTCGACATGCAGCGGTTCTACTCCGTCGTCTGCCTGATGTACGGCAGCGATCCCGCGGGCTTCGCCGAACTGGCCGACAGCGTCAACCTGCCCTCCGACCGGCGCGCCTCCTGCGCCGGGGACTACCAGCAGGCCCGCGCCAGCTGGAGCCGCCTGCTGGCCCCGCACCTGCTTCCCGCGGAGGCCCGTGCCGACAGGCGAAGCGCCGTGACGCTCGATTTCGAGCCGCCGGCGGCCGGCCAGGACTATGTCGCATCCCTGTTGCACGAGTCGGGCCTCATCGAAGCCGTCGCCCGCGATATCGGGACCGGGTTCAAACTGCCGCGCGACCTGCATGTCCGATTCCATGCATGCGGCGGGAGCAGTGCCAACGCCTTCTACGACAGTGGCGCCGCTGCCGTATCCGTCTGCTACGAACTCGTCGCGTTCTATAACGAACTGATTCTGCGGGATATCTCCAGGCGCTAGCCGACGTAACGGCGCTTGGGCAAACTACTACTTTTGATATGGATCATCGCAATCCGGAAAGGAGGGCGGCACGCTCCTCAATCCATACCAAGCCGCTTAAAGGCCGATAACCGGGGGAAAGACCATGACACTCAGCAACAGCAGCCTTCTGACCCGCCTTCTGGCAGGATTCTCGGCGGTCCTGGCGCTGGCGTGTCTGCTCGGCCTGCTCGCCCTGAACCAGCTCGAGACCGTCACCGGCCTCACGACGCGGCTCTATCACAACTCTTTCGCGGTCTCGACCGCGGCGCTGGAGGCGAACGCAGGCATCATCGCCATGCACCGCTCCATGAAGGACGTGGCGCTGGCTCCCGACGCGGCCGCGATCGACACCGCCGTCGCGGCGGTGGACCTCCAGGAAAAGCGCGTCCTCGCGGCGATGGCCCTGGTCCAGGAACGCTATCTCGGCGACCGGACCGACGTGGAAGCCGCGCTGAAATCGGTTCGGGACTGGCAGCCGATCCGGGCGCGCCTGATCGCCGCCATGAAGGCCGGCAACCGCGCCGAAGCCTCCGAGATCACCCGCACCATCGGCGCCGAGCAGGTCAGGCTGATCGGCGAGCGGATGGAGAGCCTGACCGAGGCCGCCCGCACGCGCGCCGCCGCCGCCGCCGCCGCCGCGGAGACGACCGGGAACGAGGCCTGGACGCTGATCCTCGGGGCGCTCGCCGTCATGGTGGCCGTCGGCGTCGCCATCGCGCTGGCGATCACCCGCAACGTCAGCGGACAGATCGGACGCCTCCGCGACACGATGGAACGGCTGGCACGGCAGGATTACGGCGCAGCCGTCCCCTACGCGGACCGCACCAACGAGATCGGCCGGATGGCCAAGGCCGTGGAGTTCTTCAAGGAGAACGGTCTGGCCGTCGAGCGTCTGCGCGCCGAGCAGGAATCCGCCAAGGCCGCCGCGGAGGCGGAGCGCAAGCGGCAGATCATGGCGCTTGCCGACGATTTCGAATCCCATGTGGAAGCGGTGGTCGAGCATGTCGCCTCCGCCGCGACCGAGATGACCGCGACGGCCAGTTCCATGTCCGCCTGCGCGGAGCAGGCGACCCGCCAGTCCGCCGCGGCGGCGGCCGCCGCCGAGGAAGCTTCGGGCAACGTCCAGACCGTCGCCTCCGCGGCGGAGGAGCTTTCCTCCTCCATCGCCGAGATCGGCCGGCAGGTCGCCCAGGCGACCGGTACCACCCGCGAGGCCGTGGCGAAGGCCGAACGCACCAACTCGATCGTCGCCGGCCTGTCGGACGCCGCCAACAAGATCGGGGAAGTGGTCAGCCTGATCAACGACATCGCCAGCCAGACCAACCTGCTGGCGCTGAATGCGACGATCGAGGCGGCCCGCGCGGGCGAGGCGGGCAAGGGCTTCGCCATCGTAGCGTCCGAGGTCAAGAACCTTGCCAACCAGACCGCCAAGGCGACGGAGGAGATCGCCAGCCAGATCTCCTCGGTCCAAGGCGCCACGGGGCAGGCGGTCTCGGCCATCCAGGACATCGCGGCGACCATCGCCGCAGTCAGCGACGCCTCCACCGCCATCGCCTCGGCAGTGGAGCAACAGCGTGCCGCCACCGATGAGATCGCCCGCAACGTCGAGCAGGCCGCCCGCGGAACCCAGGAAGTCTCGGAAAACATCGCCGGCGTTTCCGAAGCCGCCCACGAGGCGAGCCGGGCCGCCAGCCAAGTCCTGTCCGAGGCGGGGCAACTCTCCAAACAGTCGGAATCCCTCAACCGCGAGGTCGGGACCTTCATGCACAAGGTCCGCGCGGGGTAAGCGCGGTCGGGGGCGTCAAGCCCCCGCCTGCCGCCGATCAGGTCTGCGGCCATGGACTTGAGGGCAGCGATCGCCATATAACGGCGCACCATGACCATCCCGTTCCTGAAAATGCACGGGCTCGGCAACGACTTCGTCGTCATCGACGCCCGCGGCGGCAACTTGTCCCTGAACGAAGTGCAGGCCCGCGCCATCGCGGACCGGCGCACGGGCGTGGGCTGCGACCAGTTCATCGTGATCGAGCCGCCGAAGACCTCCGGCGCCACCGCCTTCATGCGCATCCGCAATCCCGACGGCAGCGAGGCCGGCGCCTGCGGCAACGCGACGCGCTGCGTCGCCCATCTCCTGATGCGGGAAACGGGGCAGTCCAGCGCGGTGGTCGAGACGATCGCGGGGCTTCTGCCCTCCGCCGCCGCCGAGGGCGGCATGGTCACCGTGGACATGGGGCCGGCGCGGCTCGACTGGAGCGACATTCCCCTGGCCGGTCCCGCCGACACGCTGAGGCTCGATGTTTCCGAGGGCGGCTACGCCGGGCCGGTCGCGGTGAGCATGGGCAACCCGCACGCGGTCTTTTTCGTGGACGACGTCGCGGCGGTGCCGCTCGAAAGCGTCGGCCCCCGGCTGGAACACCACCCCACCTTTCCCCGGAAGGCCAACATCGAGTTCGCCCAGGTCCTCTCTCCGACCCGGATCCGCATGCGGGTCTGGGAACGGAGCGCCGGCATCACCCGGGCCTGCGGCTCGGGCGCCTGCGCCGTGCAGGTCGCCGCCGTCCGCCGCGGCCTGACCGAGCGCCGCGCCGAAGTGATCCTCGACGGCGGCAGCCTGATCATCGAGTGGCGGGAAGACGGCCACGTCCTGATGACCGGACCGGTCGCTACCAGCTTCACCGGGCAACTGGCGCCAGACCTGGTGGCCCCGGATCTGGTGGAAGCATGAGCGCCGATATCGTCACGTTCGGCTGCCGGCTGAACACCTACGAGTCCGAGGTGATGCGCGAGAACGCCTCGGCCGCCGGCATGACCGACACGGTCATCTTCAACACCTGCGCCGTCACCTCCGAGGCCGAGCGCCAGGCCCGACAGGCGATCCGCAAGATGCGCCGCGAGCGGCCGGACGCCCGCATCATCGTGACCGGCTGCGCCGCCCAGATCGACCCGGCCAAGTACGCGGCGATGCCCGAGGTGGACCAGGTGCTCGGCAACGAGGAGAAGCTGAAGCCGGAGAGCTTCGGCCTGACCGCGCCGACCGAGCGCGTGCTGGTCAACGACATCATGTCGGTTACCGAGACCGCCGGCCACCTGATCGGCGGGCTGGAAGGCCGGGCGCGCGCCTTCGTCCAGGTCCAGAACGGCTGCGACCACCGCTGCACCTTCTGCATCATCCCCTATGGCCGGGGCAACTCGCGGTCCGTTCCGATCGGCGAGGTGGTCCGGCAGGTCCGGCTGCTGGTCCAGTCCGGCTATAACGAGGTAGTCCTGACCGGGGTGGACATCACCTCCTACGGCCCCGACCTGCCCGGCAGCCCGACGCTGGGCCAGATGATCCGCCGGCTGCTGGCCCAGGTACCGGACCTGAAGCGCCTGCGCCTGTCCTCGCTCGACCCGGTGGAGATCGACGGCGACCTCTGGCGCCTGATCGCGGAGGAGCCTCGCCTTATGCCGCACCTCCATGTCAGCCTCCAGGCCGGCGACGACATGGTGCTGAAGCGGATGAAGCGGCGCCACCTGCGCGGCGACGCGATCGAGTTCTGCCGCCGCGCCCGCGACCTGCGGCCGGACATGGTGTTCGGCGCCGACCTGATCGCCGGTTTCCCGACCGAGACCGACGAGATGTTCGAGAACACGCTGCGCGCCGTGGACGACTGCGGCCTGACCTGGCTTCACATCTTCCCCTACTCCCCCCGGCCCGGCACGCCGGCCGCGAAGATGCCGCAGGTCGACGGCGGCCTGCGCAGGGAACGCGCCGCCCGCCTGCGCGATGCCGGGGCGCGCGCCGTCGGCCGTTTCCTGGCCGGCCGCATCGGAACCCACGCCGCCGTCCTGGCGGAAAAGGAAACCATCGGCCGGACCGAGCAATTCGCCGAAGTGCGCCTGGACCAGCCGGTCGAACCCGGCACCATCGTGCGCACCGCCATAATCGGCGTCGACGGAGAGCATCTGGTCGGCCGGATCGAGCGGAGCACCTCATGCTGAAATTCTGGCGCCGCAACAAGCAGGAGCCGGCCGAGACCAAGACCGAGGATGTCGGACCCAAGGTGTTCGACACCCCGCCGGAACCCGAGCCCCAGCCCGAGCCGGAACCCGTCGCCGAGGTCGAGCCGGAACCCGAGCCGGAACCGGTCCCGGAGCCTGAACCAGAGCCGGAGCCCGTCACGGCGCTCGCCCCCGCTCCCGAGCCGGCCGCCGAACCCGAGCAGCCCGCCCGCAAGGGCTGGCTGTCGCGCCTGCGCGAGGGGCTGACCAAGTCCACCACCAAGCTGACCGACGGCATCACCGGCATCTTCACCAAGCGCAAGCTCGACGACGAGGCGCTGGAGGAACTGGAGGAGCTGCTGATCACCGCCGACCTCGGCCCGGTGACGGCGGCCAAGGTGACCGCCGAGCTGGCGCGCACCCGCTTCGGCAAGGAGGTCTCGCCCGACGAGGTCCGGCGCACCCTGGCGGCCAGCATCGCCCAGATCCTGGAACCGGTCGCCGAACCGCTGGAGATCGACGCCGCCGCCAAGCCTCACGTGATCCTGGTGGTAGGCGTCAACGGCGCCGGCAAGACCACGACGATCGGCAAGATGGCCAAGCAGTTCCGCCAGGAGGGCAAGTCGGTCATCATCGCCGCCGGCGACACTTTCCGCGCCGCGGCCGTCCAGCAGCTCCAGGTCTGGGGCGAACGGTCGGGCTGCCCCGTGATCGCGAAGGAGACCGGCGCCGACGCCGCCGGCCTCGCCTTCGACGCGCTGGAGCGGGCGCGGCGGGAGAAGTCCGACGTGCTGCTGATCGACACGGCGGGACGGCTCCAGAACAAGGCCAACCTGATGGCCGAGCTCCAGAAGATCATCCGCGTCGTCAAGAAGATCGATCCGGAGACGCCGCACTCCGTCCTTCTGGTGCTCGACGCCACGACCGGCCAGAACGCGCACTCCCAGGTCGAGGTGTTCCGCGAGATGGTCAGCGTGAACGGGCTAATCCTTACCAAGCTGGACGGCTCGGCGCGCGGCGGCGTGCTGGTGGCCCTGGCGGAGAAGTATAAGCTGCCGGTCCACTATATCGGCGTCGGCGAGGGAATCGAAGACATGCGGCCGTTCGAGGCGGGCTCCTTCGCCCGCTCCCTGATGGGCCTGGAAGCGTGAGGTGACGATGCAGAACTCGTACAGCCATATCGGCCTTCCCTTCGCGGCGGAGCACTTCACCGACCCCGCCGCGGCGGTCGAGCGGGTGCGCGAGATCTACGAGGCGAACACCGCCTACCTGCGCGACTGCTTCGGCCGTTTCGCCAAGGGCGAGGAGATGCAGCAGCGCGTCCATGCCTGCTACCCGTTCCTGCGCGTCCATACCGAGACCAGCGCGCGGGTCGATACCCGCCTGTCCTACGGCTTCGTCGCCGGTCCCGGCACCTATGCCACGACGCTGACCCGCCCCGACCTGTTCCACCATTATTACCTGGAGCAGTTCGAACTGCTGCGCCGCAACCACGACGTGGTGCTGGAGGTGGGCGTCAGCCGGCAGCCGATCCCCGTCCATTTCGCCTTTCCCGAAGGGCTGCACGTCGAGGGCGACCTGACCCCTGAACGCCTGGGCCGGATGCGTGACAGCTTCGACCTGCCCGACCTGTCCCAGATGGACGACAGCATCGTCAACGGAACCCACCGGCTGGCGGCCGACGAGCCGGAGCCGCTGGCGCTGTTCACCGGACCGCGGGTCGATTATTCGCTGCACCGGCTGAAGCACTATACCGCGACGGCGCCGGATCATTTCCAGAACTTCGTCCTGTTCACCAATTACCAGTTCTATATCGACGAATTCATCCGCCTCGGCATGGAGGTGATGTCGCCGACCGACGATCCGGAGCAGCAGGCCTACCGCCGCCAATACACCGCCTTCGTCGAGCCGGGCGACTTCGTCATCCCGAACCAGAACCTGGGTCCCGCCGACCCGCAGGGGACCCGCGTCGGGCGCCTGCCCCAGATGCCGGCCTACCACCTGAAGCGCCCGGACGGCTCCGGGATCACCATGATCAATATCGGCGTCGGCCCCAGCAACGCCAAGACGATCACCGACCACATCGCCGTGCTGCGCCCGCACGCCTGGATCATGCTGGGCCACTGCGCCGGCCTGCGCAACACCCAGCGGCTGGGCGACTATGTCCTGGCCCACGGCTATGTGCGCGAGGACCACGTGCTGGACGCCGACCTGCCGATCTGGGTTCCGGTCCCGCCCCTGGCCGAGGTGCAGCTGGCCCTGGAGGCGGCGGTCGGGCAGATCACCGGCCTGACCGGCTATGACTTGAAAAGGGTGATGCGGACCGGAACGGTCGCGACGATCGACAACAGGAATTGGGAGCTGCGGGACCACAGCGAGATGGTCCAGCGCTTCAGCCAAAGCCGCGCGATCGCGCTGGACATGGAGAGCGCCACCATCGCGGCCAACGGCTTCCGCTTCCGGGTGCCCTACGGGACGCTGCTCTGCGTCTCCGACAAGCCGTTGCACGGCGAGCTGAAGCTGCCGGGCATGGCGAACAATTTCTACCGGAACCAGGTGGACCAGCACCTGAAGATCGGCGTGCTGGCGATGGAACTGCTGCGCAGGAACGGTCTGGAAAAGCTGCACTCGCGGAAGCTCCGCAGCTTCGCGGAGGCAGCTTTCCAGTAAGCGGGCCAGTAAGCGGGAAGATTACTTCTTCCCGCCCTCGGACTCGACGTTCTCCGCACCCTTGCGGGTGCCGCCGAACTTGTCGGGTCCGCCGGCGTCGGGAGCGTCCGGCTTATGGTGGTTGCCGGTGTTCTGCTGGTCTTCGGTGTGCTTGACCGTCTGTTCGGTATGCGGCTGTTTCATGGTCATCCTCCAGTGCGTGGTAGGACAACAGCTTAAGCAGCCAAGGGTTTCGTCCCCCCCTCCATCAAGCCGTCCCCGGCACCCCCTTGGTGGTCGAATACTCGAAGTGCAGCACTTCGCCCGGATGGACCAGCGGGAAGGCCGAATGGGCTGCCGACGCCGCTTCCGCGAAGCCGGTCAGGATCAGCTTCAGCTTGCCCGGATATGTCGCGATGTCGCCGATCGCGAAGATGCCCGGCGCGCTGGTGGCGCAGGTTGCCTGATCGATCCGGATATGGTGCTTCTCCAGGTCCAGTCCCCACTCGGCGATCGGCCCCAGGTTCATGGCGAGCCCGAAGAACGGCAGCAGCACGTCGGCGTCCAGCACCTTCTCCTCGCCGTCCAGGGTCGCGACCCGCACGCCGGTCAGATGGCCGTCGGCTCCTTCCAGGCCGGAGAGCTGGTAGGGCACCACCATCTCGATCCGGCCTTCCCGGGTCAGCTGCTCCATCCGGGCGACGCTTTCCGGGGCGGCGCGGAACTTGGGACGGCGATGCACCACCATGATCCTCTCCGCGACCTCGGCCAGGCTGATCGCCCAGTCCACCGCGGAATCGCCGCCGCCGGCGATCACCACCCGCTTGCCGGCATAGTCCATGCGCCGCCGCACCAGGTAATGGACCGACGTGCCCTCGAACTGCTCCAGCCCGTCCAGCGGCGGCCGGTTGGGGCCGAAGGCGCCGACGCCGGCCGCGACGATCACGGCGCGGGCGTTGATCCGCGTGCCGGTCGAGGTCTCCACCAGCCACCGTCCGCCCTCCGCCGGGGTCAGCCCGGTGACCTGCTGGCCCAGGTGGAAGACCGGCCCGAAGGAGGCGCATTGTTCGCTCAGCCGGTCGATCAGGTCGGCTGCGTCAATGGAAGGGTAACCGGGAATGTCGTAAATGGGCTTCTCCGGGTAGAGCGCCGCGCACTGCCCGCCGACCATGTCGAGGGCGTCGATCACATGGCATTTCATGCGAAGCATGCCGCATTCGAAGATGGCGAACAGACCAACGGGACCGGCACCTATGATGGCGACATCGGTATGCTGCTCGGGGCTCGACATGGGGACTCCGGAAAAGCTAGGAAGAGTGTGGCACCGCCAGCCCCTCATTAGCGGATTTCCGGGCATGATCAAACCCCCGCTTCCGCAGGGGCAGGCACAGGGAAGCAAGCTCACGACCATGACCGCACCGCGCCAGCAGGCCATCACCGTCAACCTCCGGGACGAAGCCGCCACCGCGGACCTCGCGCGCCGCGTCGGAACCCTGCTCCGCGCCGGCGACATGGTGGCGCTCCGCGGCGACCTGGGCGCCGGCAAGACCGCCTTCGCCCGGGCGCTGATCCAGTCCCTGGGCGACCCCGACGACGAGGTGCCGAGCCCGACCTTCACCCTGGTCCAGACCTACGACACGCCGGCCGCCCCCGTCTGGCATTTCGACCTCTACCGCCTGGGCGGCCCCGACGAGGTGATCGAGCTGGGCTGGGACGAGGTCCGGGCCGGCGGCATCGCCCTGGTCGAGTGGCCCGACCGCCTGGGATCGCTGCTGCCGCCGGAACGCCTCGACATCGCCCTGTCCTTCGGCCCCGTCGAGACCGCGCGCAGCGCCGCCCTGACCGGCCACGGCGGCTGGGCCGACCGCCTCAAGGGCCTGGAACAGCCGTGACCCCTTCCCGCGAAGACGCCATCGCCGGCTTCCTGGCCGCGCACGGCTGGGGCGATGCCGGCCGCACGCCCCTGGCCGGCGACGCCTCGGCCCGCCGTTACGTCCGCCTCCACCGCGGGACCGACAGCGTCCTGCTGATGGACTCGCCCAACCCGGCGGAGGACGTGATCCCCTTCGTCGCGATCTCCGGCCTGCTGCGCGGCCTCGGCCTCTCGGCTCCCGGCATCGTCGCCGAACAGCCGGACGCCGGCCTGCTGCTGATCGAGGATTTCGGCGACGCGACCTTCACCCGCCTGATGGACCGGGGCGCCGACCCGGCGGACCTCTACCGCCTGGCGGTGGATGCGATCATCGAGTTGCACCGGCGCTTCGACCCCGCCCAAGCGTCCGCCGTCGCCCTGCCCCGTTACGACGCCGCCCTGTTCATCGAGCAGGTGATGCTGCTGGCCGACGTCTATATCCCGGCCGCCCTGGGCCGCGCCGCCACCGCCGAGGAGCGCGCCGACCTGGAGCGGGCCTGGTGGTCCGCCGTCCCCGACGCGGTAGGATTCGGCACGTCGCTGATGCACCGCGACTACCATGTGGACAACCTGATGCGGCTCGACGGCCGCCCCGGCGCATACGCCTGCGGGCTGCTGGACTTCCAGAACGCCGGCCTGGGACCGACCAGCTACGACCTCGTGTCGTTGCTGGAGGATGCCCGGCGCGACGTCCCGGCCGCCCTGGCAGCCGCCATGCTGGACCATTACCTGGACGCCTTCCCCGACCTCGACCGCGCCGCCTTCCGGCGCTCCTACGCCGTGCTGGGCGCCGTCCGGCACACCCGGATCGTGGCGGTCTTCGCCCGGCTGCATCTCCGCGACGGCCGCTCCGATTACCTGCGCCACCTGCCCCGCGTCTGGCGCCTTCTGGAAGCCAAGCTCCGGCACCCCGCCCTGGCGCCCGTGCGCGACTGGTTCGACCGCACCCTGCCGCCCCCTGTCCGGGCTCCCCTTTTCAACCCGCCCACCGACATTCCGTCCACCGACATTTCGAAAGCACCCGAATAATGACGACCCTGACCCACGCCATGGTGCTGGCCGCCGGGCTCGGCCTGCGCATGCGGCCGCTGACCCTGGAACGGCCCAAGCCGCTGATCTCCGTGGTGGGGAAGCCCCTGCTCGACCACGCGCTGGACCGCATCGCCGCCGCCGGTATCGGGACCGCCGTCGTGAACACCCACTACAAGGGCGAGATGATCGCGGACCACCTGGCGGACCGCACGTCCCCCCGCATCATCCTGTCGCCCGAGGCGGACCTGCTGGAGACCGGCGGCGGCATCCGGCAGGCGCTGCCGCTGCTCGGCGCCGACCCGTTCCTGTCGGTCAATGCCGACATCCTGTGGCTGGACGGCCCGACTCCCGCGATCGACCGCCTGACCCGCGCCTGGAACCCGGAGACCATGGACGCCCTGCTGCTGCTCCACCCCGCCGTGGCCGCCGTCGGCTACGAGGGCAAGGGAGACTTCCACATGGACCCCTTGGGCCGCCTGACCCGTCGCCGCAGCGGCGAGATCGCCCCCTTCGTCTTCGCCGGCGTCCAGATCCTCAAGCCGGAACTGTTCGCCGACGTGCCCTCGGGCGCCTTCTCGACCAACCTGGTCTGGGACCGGCTGCTGGAAAGCGAGCGGCTCTACGGGATGCGCCACGACGGCCTGTGGTTCCACGTCGGCACCCCGGAAAGCATCGCCGAGGTGGACGAGCGCCTGGAAGTCCGGCCGGCCCACAGCGAGTCCTGACAATACCATATCTTGGAAAGATTTGCGTTCCGCTCCCCACCTATAGTAGGGTTTCCCGGCTAGGCGATCCATCCGACGCACCAGGAACCCACAGGCCCCGGACCCATGGCGCAAGTCTTCACCATCCCCTCGGGCGTGCCGTTCGTCGATGCCCTGGCGACCGGCATCCTCGCCCGCGTGGAAGCCGGCGGCGGTCCGCTGGCGCTCGCCGGCTACACCGTGCTGCTGCCGACCCGGCGCGCCTGCCGGACCCTGCGCGAAGCCTTCCTCCGCCTGTCCGGCGGCGCGCCCCAGCTCCTGCCGCGCATGAGCCCGCTCGGCGACATCGACGCGGACGAGCTGAGCCTCGCGATCGAGGAGATCCCCGGCCTCGCCGGCGCGCTCGACCTGCCTCCCGCCCTGACCAGCCTGCGCCGCCAGCTCCTCCTGGCCCAGGCCATCCTCAGGAAGGACGGCAAGACCATCACCGCCGACCAGGCGGCCCGGCTCGCCGCCGACCTCGCCCGGCTGCTCGACCAGGTGCAGACCGAGGGCGTGCCGTTCGACCGCCTCGAAGGGCTGGTGCCGGAGGAATACGCCCAGCACTGGCAGGTCACGCTGGAATTCCTGAAGATCCTGACCCATGTCTGGCCGACCATCCTGGAGCTGGAAGGCGCCATCGACGCCGCCGAGCGGCGCAACCTCGTCCTCAAGGCCCAGGCCGAGGCGTGGCGGGCCAACCCGCCCCCCGGCCCGGTGATCGCCGCCGGCTCCACCGGCACCATCCCGGCGACCGCCGAGCTTCTGGCCGTCGTCGCGACCATGCCCAACGGCTGCGTCGTCCTTCCCGGCCTCGACACCGACATGGACGAGACGAGCTGGGACGCGGCGGCCTCCGACGACGGCCACCCCCAGCACGGCATGGCCAGCCTGCTCCGGAAGCTCGACCTGCCGCGCGACCGGGTCGAGCCTTGGGACTGTCCGCTGACCCCCGGCAACCCGGCGCGCACCCGCCTGCTCAGCGAGACGATGCGCCCCGCCGCGACGACCGAGGCCTGGCGGGCGCTCGACGGCATCGACGAAACGGCGCTCCGGGACATCACCCGGATCGACTGCCCGACCTCCCAGGAGGAAGCCGCCGTCATCGCCCTGATGATGCGCCAGACGCTGGAAATCCCCGACCGAACCGCCGCCCTGGTGACGCCCGACCGCAACCTCGCCCGCCGGGTCGCCACCGCGCTGGAGCGCTGGAACATCGCGGTGGACGATTCCGGCGGCCGGCCGCTGGCCGACACCGCCGTCGGCACCTACCTGCGCCTGACCGCCGCCTGCGCGGTCGAGCGGGCCGACCCGCTGCCGCTCCTGGCCGTGCTCAAGCACCCGCTGGCGGGCGGCGGGCTCAACCCGCTGTGGTTCCGCACCCAGGCCCGCGACCTGGAACGCGCCGTCCTGCGCGGCCCCCGCCCGGCGCCCGGCTTCCGCGGCCTCCTTGCCGCCCTGGACGAGGCCGAGAACAACCGCTTCGACCGTGGCGGCGACACTCGGAGCGAGCTGGTCCAGTATGTCGAGCACCTGCACGCCATGGCCGCCCCCTTCTTCGACGCCATGGCGGCGCCCGACCCGCAGCCCCCGGCCGAGTGGCTGACCCTGCACGTCGCCTTCGCCGAACGGCTGGCCGCCAGCGACGACCTCTCAGGCCCCGACCGGCTGTGGCGGCACGAGGACGGCGAGGCGGCGGCCGGCTTCGTCAACGAGCTGCGCCAGGCGGCCGGCGACTTCCCGCCGATCTCGGCCTCCCAGTACCCGGCCTTCCTGGAAGCCCTGATGGCGGCCCACGTGGTCCGCCCCCGCTACGGCCGGCACCCGCGCCTCAGCATCCTGGGCCTGCTCGAAGCCCGGCTCCAGCACGCCGACGTGATGATCCTCGGCGGCCTCAACGAGGGCACCTGGCCGCCCGACGCCACCTCCGACCCCTGGCTGTCGCGGCCGATGCGCAAGGCCTTCGGCCTGCCGGTGCCGGAGCGCCAGGTCGGCGTCGCCGCCCATGATTTCGTCCAGGCCGCGGGCGGCGCCCGGGTCGTCCTGTCCCGCGCCGAACGGGTGGACGGCACGCCGACCGTGCCGTCGCGCTGGCTGCTGCGGCTCGACACCGTGCTGCGCGGCCTCGACCTGAACGGCATCGTCGATATGGAGTCGGAGCAGTGGCTGTCCTGGGTGGACCAGCTCGACCGGCCCGACGCCGTCCTCCCGCTGCCGGCGCCCGAGCCGCGCCCGCCGCTCTCCGCCCGCCCGCGCAGCCTGTCGGTCACCGAGATCGAGACCTGGATGCGCGATCCCTACGCGATCTACGCCCGCCGCATCCTGAAGCTGGAGGCGCTGGAGCCGATCGCCGCCGATCCTGGGGCATCCGAGCGCGGCCAGTTCATCCACCAGGCGCTGGACGCCTTCACCAAGGCCTATCCCGGCGCCTTGCCCAACGCCGCCGTGGAGAAGCTGACCGAGTTCGGCCGCGACGCCTTCGGCAAGCTGCTGAGCCAGCCCGAGGTCTGGGCTTTCTGGTGGCCGCGTTTCGAACGGGTCGCCGCCTGGTTCGTCCAGTTCGAGACGGAGCGCCGCCGCACGGTCCGCCCCCTGACGACCGAGGTGAAGGGCAAGCTGGAGCTGGAAGGCCCCGCCGGCCCCTTCACCTTGCGCGCCAAGGCCGACCGCATCGACAAGCTGCCCGACGGCGGCCTCGCCATCATCGACTACAAGACCGGCACGCCCCCATCGAACCTGGAGGTCGCCCTGGGCTTCGCGCCGCAGCTGCCGCTGGAAGCCGTCATGGCGGCGGCCGGCGGGTTCGAGACGGTGGACGCCGCCCCCGTCGGCGACCTCGCCTTCTGGAAGCTGTCGGGCGGCGACCCGGCCGGCGCCGAGATCCCCGTCAAGGGCGACCTCGCCCTGCTGGCCGAACAGGCCCGCGCCGGCCTGCTCGACCTGATCCGCACCTTCGACGATCCGGCGACCCCTTACCGCTCGCGCCCCCGGCCCGCCTGGGCGCCCCGCTACACCGACTACGGCCACCTGGCCCGCGTCCAGGAATGGTCCGCCGGCGGCGGCGAACCCGTGGAGTGACAGCGATGGCAACCAGAGCCGGGAAGCCGGGGTCAGCCCACCATTTTCCACCGACTTTTCGATCCGCCAACCTTCCGGGGAAATGTTGGTCTGACCCCGGTTTCCCTCGTCGGCGCCGACCGTCGATATTCACCGCCCCCGGCATGAGCACCAGCCCATGAACGTCGTCGAACTCCCCTCCCGCCCGATGGACCCCAACGTCAAGCAGCGGCTGGCGTCCGATCCGGAATGCTCGGTCTGGGTCGGCGCGTCCGCCGGCACCGGCAAGACCAAGGTGCTGACCGACCGCGTGCTGCGGCTGATGCTGGCCGGCACCCAGCCGGCCCGCATCCTGTGCCTGACCTTCACCAAGGCCGCCGCCGCGGAGATGTCGATCCGCATCAACAACACGCTGGCCCAGTGGGCGACCCTGACCGACGCCCGGCTGGAGGACCGCCTGGCCGACCTGACCGGCGCCCGGCCCGACGCCGACATGCGCACCCGCGCCCGCCGGCTGTTCGCCCAGGTGGTGGACTGCCCCGGCGGCATGAAGATCCAGACGATCCACGCCTTCTGCCAGTCGCTGCTGCGCCGCTTCCCCCTGGAAGCCGACCTGGCGCCCCAGTTCGACGTGATGGACGAGCGCACCGCCGACGAGCTGCTGGCCGCCGCCCGCGACACCGTCCTGGCGCGCTCCCGGTTCGAGCCTGACAGCGACCTCGGCAAGGCCCTGGCCCGCCTGACCAACGAGATCCAGCAGGACGATTTCGGCGACATCCTGAAATCCATCGCGATGGAGCGCGGACGCATCCGCCGCATCATCGACCGCCACGGCGGGCTGGACGCCACCATCGCCGAGGTCTTCGCCTACCTCAAGGTCCCCCCCGGCGCCGACGAGGCGGCGATCCTGCAACGGGCCTGCCGCGACGACATCCTCGACGTGCCGAGCCTGCGCGATGCCTGCCGCGCCCTGTCCGGCGGCAGCGGCACCGACCAGGAGCGCGGCATCGCGGTCCAATCCTGGCTGGACGCCGCGGAGGACCGCGTCGATCGCTTCCGCGACTACGTCAAGCATTTCCTCACCAACGAGGGCGCCCCCCGCAAGACCCTGCTGACCAAGAAGCCCGCCACCGCCAACCCCGCCGCCCTGGCCGCCCTCGTGGCCGAGGCGGAGCGGCTGTGCGAGGTGCTGGACCGGGTCAAGTCGGCCGGAGTCGCCAACTCCACCGCCGCCCTGCTGGTGCTCGCCGAAGCCCTGATCGAGACCTACGCCCGCCTCAAGGAGGATCGCTCCCGGCTCGACTACGACGACCTGATCCTGGCGGCCCAGCACCTGCTGACCCGGCCCGGCGTGGCGCCGTGGGTGCTGTTCAAGCTGGACGGCGGCCTCGACCATATCCTGATCGACGAGGCCCAGGACACCAACCCGGAGCAGTGGCAGGTGGTCGCCGCCCTGGCGGAGGAGTTCTTCGCCAACGCCGCCGGATCGGACCGCGTCCGCACCCTGTTCGCCGTGGGCGACGAGAAGCAGTCGATCTACAGCTTCCAGCGCGCCGACCCGGCCGAGTTCACCCGCATGCGCTCCCATTTCCAGGAGCGGGTGCGGATCGCCGCGGGCCGCTGGGAGAAGATCGACCTGGAAATCTCCTTCCGCTCGACCGCCGCCGTGCTGGACGCGGTGGACGCCGTCTTCTCGCTCCAGACCGCCCGCGACGGCGTGGCCTTCGAGACGGCGACCACGATCCGCCACGTCGCCTTCCGGCGCGGCCATGCCGGACTGGTCGAGCTGTGGCCGCCCGTGGCCCCGCGCGAGCAGGAGGCGCCGGCCCCATGGGAGCCGCCGCTGACCCGGCAGCGCACCGACAGCCCGCCCGCCCGCCTGGCCGCCGTGATCGCCGACACGATCCGCGACTGGCTGGCCCGGGGCGAGGACCTGCCGGCGCGCGGCCGGGCGATCCGGCCCGGCGACGTGATGGTTCTGGTCCGCCGCCGCACCGGCTTCGTGGAGGAGCTGGTGCGCGCCCTGAAGGAGCGCGAGGTGCCGGTCGCCGGCGTGGACCGCATGGTGCTGACCCAGCAGCTCAGCATCATGGACCTGATGGCGCTCGCCGGCTTCCTGCTTCTTCCGGAAGACGACCTGACGCTCGCCACCGTCCTGAAGAGCCCCCTGATCGGCCTGACCGAGGAACAGCTCTTCGACATCGCCCACGGCCGGCGCGGCCACCTGTGGGAGGCCTTGCGCAAGCGCGCCGAGGCCGACCTGCTGTTCCGCCCGGCCCGCGACTATCTGCGCGCCCTCCAGAACGAGACCGACTTCATCCGACCGTTCGAGCTGTTCGCCCGCGTGCTCAACGCGCCCTGCCCGGCCGACCCGGTCAGCGGCCGGCGCGCCATCCTGAAGCGGCTGGGACCCGACGCCCAGGACCCGCTGGACGAGTTCCTGACCGCCTGCCTGGCGTTCGAGCGTAGCCACCCGCCCTCGCTCCAGGCATTCCTGCACTGGCTCGACGCCAGCGAGGCGGAGATCAAGCGCGAGCTGGAACAGGGCGGCGACCGCGTCCGCATCATGACGGTCCACGGCTCCAAGGGCTTGCAGGCGCCCATCGTCTTCCTGCCCGACAGCATGGGCGTGCCAAGGCAGAGCCCCCGCATCCTGTGGCCGGACAGCGCCGACGGCGTGCCCCTGTTCGCCCCCCGCCGGGCGCTGGAGGACGGCATGTGCGCCCAGGCCCGCGCCGCCGCCGACCAGAAGCGCGACCAGGAGTACCGCCGCCTGCTCTACGTCGCCCTGACCCGGGCCGAGGACCGGCTGTATATCTGCGGCTGGCAGGGCAAGAGCGACCCGGCCGAGGCCTGCTGGTACCGGCTGGCCGAAGAGGCGATGCGCGGGATCGGCGAGCCCCGCGCCTTCGACTTCACCGCGATCTCCCCCCAGGACGGCTGGTCCGGCGAGGGCTGGCGCCTGCGCGGCCCGCAGACCGTGCCGGCCAAGGACGACCACCGGGACGACGACCTCGCCCTGGACGCGGCCCCCCTGCCCCAGTGGGCGCGCGCCACCGCCCCGGAGGAGCCGACCCCGTCCCGCCCGCTGACCCCCTCCCGCCCGGAGGAGGCCGAACCCGCCGTCCGCTCCCCCCTGGGCAACGACGACGGCGCCCGCTTCCTGCGCGGCACCCTGATCCACCGCCTGCTCCAGACCCTGCCCGACCTGGACCCCGCCTTGCGCGAAGCCGCCTGCCGCCGCTTCCTCGCCCGCCCGGCCCACAACCTGACGGCCGAGGGACAGGAGCTGATCACGGCGGAAACCCTGGCCGTCCTGTCCGACCCCACCTTCGCCCCCCTGTTCGGCCCCGGCAGCCGGGCGGAGGTGCCGGTGGTCGGCCTCGTCTCCAGCCGCGCCCTGTCCGGCCAGATCGACCGCCTGCTGGTGACCGACAGAGAGGTCTGGATCGTGGACTACAAGACCAACCGCCCGCCGCCCCTGGTGGAATCCCAGGTCTCGCCCGTCTATCTGCGCCAGATGGCCGCCTACCGCGCCGCGATCGCCGCGATCTACCCCGACCGCCCCGTCCGCTGCGTCCTTCTGTGGACCGACGGCCCCCGCCTGATGGAACTCTCGGAAGCCCTGTTGGACGCCCACGCCCCCTGACCCACGGAACCCTTCCGCCCGCCCCCTCACCCCGACCCTCTCCCCCAAAGGGGGCGAGGGAGCCCCGCTCGCCACGACCGTCGTCAACCTGCCCACACAAGATCCCCTCGCCCCCTTGGGGGAGAGGGCCAGGGTGAGGGGGTCCGGACGCCACGTCAGCGGAAACCCTGCGGAGGGGCGGCGTCCCGCCGCCCAAGGTGCGCGGGACGCGCACCCTCCCTATTCCTTGCATCAGCGGCGAAACGAAGCCCCGGAGGTCGGGCAAGAAAATGCTTTCACCAAGCCTACGCGGCCAGCCGCCTCAGAAGATGATCCGGCGCGCCTTCCTCGATTACGCTTGTCGCCGCCGCCGAAAGCAAGTTGATGTAAGTCCCCATCACATGCTTTTTCTGAACAACGGCAACCAGCGATGGGGCGAATTCCAGGGGAGCGAGATCCATGAACTTCGTCACCGACGATGCGACCGATGCGTGATGGTTCTTGACGGGATCGAACGCCACTCTTTTGTCGCTGTCGCTCACGACAAGGGCGGCGACATGCCAAGATGTCGCGGAACTACCCACCAGTTCGGCGTGACGCACCACCTTCGGCCGAGAGAAGACACCCACCAGTCGGTCATACAGGCGATCCTCGACCTCGACCACCCGGCGCTCTGCCAGCTTAAGGGCCGTGATGTGAACTGCACGCTGGGCGCAGTTGGCTATGGTTATCACCGCCCCCGGTAACTGTTCCCGCGTCACCCTCATGGTGAAAAAGGAATGGTCGTCGAAATAGAGTCCGGTTCTCTTCGCCAGGGAAGCGGCGTGCTTTGCATAAACCGTCTGGCCGCCCATCAGGTCAGCCTCATCGGCACCGCCTCCGAAGTCCGTGACGACGAAGCCGCCTTGTTCTTCCACGATCTGCACGAGCACGGATGTTCCGCTCGGGTACATCACGGGCGTTTTGATGCACACGCCGTCTCTGCGCGCCAGCGAGGTCGCGAGCTGCATTGCGACTTCCGCGGCGACCGCCTCCAGGTTCTTGCGTTCCTCGTTCATGGTGTCAATGCCAATGCGGATGGCCATGCTGGTGAACTTACCAGCTCCATGTTCATGATGTTCATTCTGTCGCCAGCAAAAGTCAATAACCCCTCGAAAGATCCGGAATCCTGGAACAGGGCTGCAAAGGGTAAGTTGTCCTCCCGCGAAGCTTAAGAGGTCCAACGCCTTTGTTGCTATGCTCGTGGCTGTTCGGCCAGCCTATTCTTTTCAAAGGCGTGGTCCTGCGCCCTTTGATTTCCGTGTATTGAAGCTGAAACGTCAGATCTTCGTCGGCGATCTTGATCGTCGCGCGCCCGATCAGCCCAAGCCACCTTGCGCGACTCCGGCGACGTCGAGCGCGGCCGGGAACTGCGAGACTAACGACAACCTCCGCCATGCTCGGGCTCACCCTCTGCATGCAAGCGGCACCTTGAACGCTTGCCCAATCCGCACGCGAACACGCGGCCCAAGCCCACCCGGCCCCTTGGCCGCCCGACACGATAATCGCCCCACGTCCGGAAGCGCTGACCCCAGGCCGAAAACACCCCCTCCCTTCATGCCCGGACTTGATCCGGGCATCCACGCGCAAACTCCAAAACGCTAGCTCGCACACAGACGCTCACCAATCCCGCCCACAACCAAAACGAATGTCCCGTACCCCCGTCGGCCGGGTGGAGCGAAGCGGCACCCGACAAAGCAGGCGCGTTACTGTCGGGTGCCGCTTCGCTCTACTGCCTGGGAGAGAGATGGACTCCGAGGTTCTGCACTTTTTCCCGATGATCGCGTTTCAATTAGGCCCAGGCATTTCTGCCTGGGAGAGCCACCCAGACCCACGGCGGCATCTGGCTTTCGCCCGACCGGTTTCAATGAGGCCCGGGCATTTCTGCCCGGGAGAGCCCCGGACCCGCTCCACAAGGCGCCCCGGCCGCTGCACCTGTTTCAATGAGGCCCAGGCATTTCTGCCCGGGAGAGGTCGTTGCAGTGATACCGCGGCCATGGTGTGAATGGTGGGTGTTTCAATGAGGCCCAGGCATTTCTGCCCGGGAGAGCCCCCCTTCCCGGAGGTCGTGGACGACATGGTCAAGTGGTTTCAATGAGGCCCAGGCATTTCTGCCCGAGAGAGTCGGCCAGCACGGACATCTGCATGCCCTTTGCGACAGTGTTTCAATGAGGCCCAGGCATTTCTGCCCGGGAGAGCATGTCATGACCACCGAACAGCTTTCCGACAGCGCCGTGTTTCAATGAGGCCCAGGCATTTCTGCCCGGGAGAGCCTAAGCTAAAACCTGCTATGGCATGGTTCGGACGCACACAGTTTCAATGAGGCCCAGGCATTTCTGCCTGGGAGAGTGTGGTCACCGATCATCCGGTCGAGGACTATCGCGTCTGGTTTCAATGAGGCCCAGGCATTTCTACCCGGGAGAGCGGTCACCACTCCGAAGCGCGCGCCCGGCGCGATGCGTTTCAATGAGGCCCAGGCATTTCTACCCGGGAGAGCGGTCACCACTCCGAAGCGCGCGCCCGGCGCGATGCGTTTCAATGAGGCCCAGGCATTTCTACCCGGGAGAGCGACGACGACGGCGCCCCCGTGACCCTGGACGAGTTGTTTCAATAAGGCCCAGGCATTTCTGCCCGGGAGAGACAACAGGTCTGGCTCAAGACCGCCGAGGACAACGCCGTTTCAATGAGGCCCAGGCATTTCTGCCCGGGAGAGGCCCCCTGCCATAACCCACTGATATCACTACCAGATTCGCCGCCATTTCGAGCGGGTCGCGAGAGGGGGTTCCGGAGCGGCGTTTTTCGACCGCATGAGTTTCACAATGTCAAAGATCCGCGTGCCATATCAAGCACTTGGCGGCTTGCGAACGGGTCCGGGGTTTTTGGCGGTATCGAACCGCTCGCAAGCGAGACGGCAGTACGCACCACAACCGATAGTCTGTCAAGACGATTTTGAATACCGCTTTGACAAGCCGACACAGACCACGGATCGCTATCGAAGACGACAAAAGCGATCAGATGTCGTCCCGGCTCCCCCGGCCGGATCGACCTGATCGGGCACAGCGCTGGCTCGGTCCCCGTCCCGTCCTTTCTGCCAGGGAGAGCCCCGCCCACCGAAAGCTGCTGATCCGCCAGCGCGTGTCTCAATGAGGCCCAGGCATTTCTGCCTGGGAGAGTCAAGCACACCAGTTCGGCGTCGATCACTCCGCAGATGTTTCAATGAGGCCCAGGCATTTTTGCCCGGGAGAGGGCGCCTCGGCTGATCGTCATGGACGACATCGACCACCTGCTGTTTCAATGAGGCCCAGGCATTTCTGCCCGGGAGAGTCCGAATCGTCATGGATCATCGCAACATCGGCGGAATGCTGTTTCAATGAGGCCCAGGCATTTCTGCCCGGGAGAGATCCAATGCTGCACGATTATTTCGTGCTGAAGGCGGCGTTTCAATGAGGCCCAGGCATTTCTGCCCGGGAGAGGGGCCAATGCGCCGCCGCTGGCGTACTGTTCTTTTTGTTTCAATGAGGCCCAGGCATTTCTGCCCGGGAGAGAACTGAACCAGAACCCAAACCTAACTTGAATCCAAGTTTCAATGAGGCCCAGGCATTTCTGCCTGGGAGAGGATCGGAACCGTCATGATGCGCGGAGGCAATCTCGTCTTGATTCAATGACGCCCAGGCATTTCTGCCTGGGAGAGGCCCTATCGGCGGAACAGAAAGAAGCGAACAAGGCTGCACGGTTTCAATGAGGCCCAGGCATTTCTGCCCGGGAGAGCCCCCCCGCCATAACCCACTGATATCACTACCAGAGTCGCCGCCATTTCGAGCGGGTCGCGAGAGGGGGTTCCGGAGCGGCGTTTTTCCACCGCATGCGTTTCACAATGTCAAAGATCCGCGTGCCATATCAAGCACTTGGCGGCTTGCGAGCGGGTCCGGGGTTTTTGGCGGCATCGAACCGCTCGCAAGCGAGACGGCAGTACGCACCACAACCGATAGTCTGTCAAGACGATTTTGAATGCCGGTTTTGAATACCGCTTTGACAAGCCGAAACAGACCATGGATCGCTACCGAAGACGACAAAAGCGATCAAATGCTGTCTCGACACACCACACTCCGCGCATCCCCGCCGGGTTACTCCCGAAATCAGCCTATCGCCTTGACCTGCGCCCGTATTCGGTCCAGTCTCCCGCCACCTTCCGCAATCGCGGCAGGGCGGCCGGTCCGGAGAGTTCGCACCTCCCCGCCCCGGCCTGACCACGATGCACACTATGAGGACCACATCATGGCTGAAAGCAGCCTTACCATACCCGGCGCGGTTTCGCGTCGTTTCTTGTTCTCCGTCGCCACGGCGGCCCCGGTCACCCTGGCGTCGGCGGGGCTCACGCCCGGATCGGCGCCGGCGGCGTTCCCGGCCGGCGTGTTCGCCGTGCTGGAACGGTACCGCGCCGTCGGTCTCCGGCTCCGCGATGCCGAAGCCACCCGGGCCGCCGCTTACAGGGCGGTGCCGGCCATGTACCGGAGCGGTCCGTCCGGCGGCAAGCCGCAGGTCGGCCGGCCGGAATGGACGGCGGAGGAGATAAGGCAACTCGGACTGCCGCTCGACATGCCGCCGCGCTTCTCGCAGGCCGACCTGGAGGAACACCGCCTGCGGGCCGTCACCCTGAATCCCGAGAACCGGGAGGAGTTGACGCGGCAGTTCAAGGCCCGCCTCGCTGCCTACAAGAAGCGCAAGGCCCGTCAGAAGGACTGGTTGGACCGCGCCGGCCTCACCCCCTTCAACCGGGAAATCGACCGGTTGAATAAGGAGAGGGCCAGCATCGGGCGCGAACTCATGGCGCTGCTGACCGCCCCCGACGGGACCGCCGCCAACGCCTGAGTCCGGGTCCCTCCGGGGACCGCCTCGACGCTCCCGGCGGCAGTCTCCCCGCCGCCGGGAGCAGCGACCTCCGCGCCGACATTTGGCCGCGCTGGGGACGGCCTGCACGGGTATCCGCCCGCCCCCTCACCCCAACCCTCTCCCCCAATGGGGGCGAGGGAGCTTTGCGCGCCGGGATCGCTTTCGACAGGCCGGTTCCGGCCTGTCCTGAACGGCTTTGAACATCCGGCGCACGGTTCCCACGCGGCGCCCCCTCGCCCCCTTGGGGGAGAGGGTCGGGGTGAGGGGGTTCAGCGCCACGTCAGCGGGAACCACGCCGAGGGCCGGCGCCCCGCCGCCGCCATGGTGCGCGGGACGCGCCCCCTCCCCATCCCTTGCATCAGCGGCGAATCAAAGCTAATGTTCTCGTATTGTTCCCATCCGGCCAAGGCGCTCCAGCCATGCTCGACCAGCAGCCCCCGACCTCCGCCGCCTCCGCTCCGCCCGTGATCATCCTGCCGCCCCGCCAGGAAGCCTTCTGCCGCGCCATGGCCTGCGGCGTCGGCGCGGCCGAGGCGGCGCGGCGGGCGGGGTACTCGCCCAAAGGGGCCAAGCAGCGTGGCGCCGTCCTGATGGGCCAGCCGGAGATCCGGGTCCGCGTCGGCCAGCTCAGCGCCGACCGCTGGGCCGGCCATCAGGCTGACCTGGACGAGGCGGCCGCCCTGGTCAAGACGATCATGTACGAGGCGGTGGAGCGGAAGAGCATCGGGCTGTCCCTGCGCGCCGTCGATCTGTGGACCAAGCTCCGCGGCGTGGTCCAGGACAAGCGCATCCCGCACCACTATCTCGGCGACAGGCCCCACCCCGACGCCGACCTGGAGAACCACGACTGCCCCCCGGAGGAAGAAGAGGCCGGCCACGCCGCCCCGGCGGAGCCGGCGGCCCAGCCGTCCGCGCCGACGCCGCCCAAGCCGAACGGCGCCGCCGTGCCGTTCCGCCCCGTGCCCGCCGCCAAGCCGTCGCCCCGGCGGAATAGTGACCTTTCGGCCCGTTCGATAGTGACCTCCCCCGCCACGGGCGCCCCGTTCGGCTCCACCGCCCTGTTCGGCTCCACCTCTCTGTCGGCCCCGTCGGCGCCGGTGCCGCCCTTCCGGGTGTCGGCCGCCGCTCCGCGGTGACCCCGCGCCGACGGAGGAGGAGACCAGCCGCACGAAATCCCGCCCGGCGAATTTTCACAGTGACAATCGTCACGCCGGCAGGGCATTCCACACATGCGGAAATGGGGAACGCCCCGCTGCTTGACCCGGGGCACGGGGCACCCCTACATTTCAACGAAGACGAGGGTGCCGCCACCATCCCTGCCGGATGTCCTGGCCGCCGCACCATTGACGAAGATGAGGTAACATGAGCACCACCAAGATCACCGACGCCAGCTTCGAGTCTGACGTCCTCAAGGCGCCCGGCCCGGTTCTGGTCGATTTCTGGGCTGAATGGTGCGGACCCTGCAAGATGATCGCTCCCGCCCTGGAGGATCTGGCCACCGAATACGGCGAGAAGATCACCGTCGCCAAGCTGAACATCGACGAGAATCCCAAGACCCCCGGCCAGTTCGGCGTGCGCGGCATTCCCACGCTGATGCTGTTCAAGGACGGCAAGGTCGCCGCCACCAAGATCGGCGCCCTGCCGAAGGGCGCCCTGTACCAGTGGGTCGACTCGGTCCTCTAGACCGATCCAGGCCCGCCCCGAGGCTTTCCCCGCCGGCCGCCGAACCGCCGGCGCGGGAAGCCGAGGCTGGCGGGCCGGACGAGGTTCCCCGACTCGGACCGTTCGGAGCGGCGCCGCCCGGTTCCGCACTCCCGGCGCCACATTCTTTTGTCTTGCACATTTCCTGTGCATTCTCTTGCGCGGGCGCTTGGTTTCATCTGCCGACCTTGTGCCCGCCCCGCCCAGCATTTCCCGATGCTGGTTGCGGCACTTTTGCTGCGTCGCAGAATCCGTTTAGAAACTCTGGTCAATATGAAAAAAATCGGGTCATAATCGGGGAACAACAGCTCGGCTGCGGGCCTTTCACCCGTTGCGTGCGTCCAAGCCCCGAGGAACAAGCGTGAACCCATCCGGTACCGTCCCCACGGACTTACTCGCGAACTACGACCCAGGTGGATTCTTCGATGAGCTGTTCGGCGGACCGGGAAGTCCGGCCGAGCATACGTCGGCGATCCGGGGGCGTCTCTCCAGTTTCGATTTCGCGGACCTCCAGCGCCGGGCCAAGGATGCCGAGCGGGAGCTTTACAACCTCGGAATCACCTTCCTGGTCTATTCCGACCAGGACGCCGTGGACCGGATCCTGCCTTTCGACGTGATTCCGCGCGTGATCTCGGCCCGGGAATGGGCCGCGGTGGAAGCCGGCGTCATCCAGCGCGTCACGGCGCTGAACCTGTTCCTCCACGACATCTACCATGACCAGAAGATCCTGAAGGACGGGATCATCCCGGCCGACCTGGTCACCGGCAACCAGAACTTCCGGCCGCAGATGATCGGCATCGACGTGCCGTTCAATACCTATGTCCACATCATGGGCGTCGATCTGGTGCGCGACGGCCAGGGCATCTTCCGCGTGCTGGAGGACAATGCCCGCGTGCCGTCGGGCGTGTCCTACGTGGTCGAGAACCGGCACATGATGATGCGCGCGTTCCCCGACCTGGTCAGCGACATCGGCATCCGGCCGGTGGACAATTACGGCGTCAAGCTGCTGGATGCCATGTGCGAGGTGGCGCCGGCCGACATCCAGGACCCCCAGGTCGTGCTGCTGTCGCCGGGCTCGTACAACTCGGCCTATTTCGAGCATATCTTCCTGGCGCGCGAGATGGGCGTGCCGCTGGTCGAAGGGCGTGACCTCGTTGTTCGCGACGACCGGGTCTACATGAAGACGACCAACGGGCTGGCGCGGGTGGACACCATCTACCGCCGGGTCGACGACGCCTTCCTCGACCCCCTCGCCTTCCGGCCCGACAGCCACCTGGGCGTGCCCGGCATCATGGAGGCCTACCGCAAGGGCAACGTGACCCTGGCCAACGCGATCGGCACCGGCGTGGCGGACGACAAGGCGGTCTATTGCTACGTCCCGCGCATGATCAAGTATTACCTGGACCAGGACGCGATCATCCCCAACGTCGAGACGAACATCTGCCGGGAGCCTGAAGGACTGGCGCTGACCCTGGACAGGCTGTCCGAGCTGGTGGTCAAGCCGGTCGGCGAGGCCGGCGGCTACGGCATCACCATCGGGCCGCGCGCCACCAAGGCGGAGCTGGAGGATTGCCGGGCCAAGCTGCTGGCGGATCCCGCCAACTATATCAGCCAGCCGATGATCCCCCTGTCGGTCTGCCCGACCCTGGTGGAGGACGGCGTCGAGCCGCGGCACGTCGATCTCCGGCCGTTCGCCATCACCGGGCGCAGCACCTGGGTGCTTCCCGGCGGCCTCTCCCGCGTCGCCCTCCGCAAGGGCACGCTGATCGTCAACTCCTCGCAGGGGGGCGGGTCGAAAGACACGTGGGTCCTTGAGTAGTCTGCTTGCCCGCTACGCGGAGTGCATTTTCTGGATGGCGCGCTACATGGAGCGCGCCGAGAATCTCGCCCGCATCCTCGACGTCCACGAAACCTTCTCGCGCGATACCCGCGGCGCCAAGAACTGGATGTCGATCGTCCAGCTCAACGCCGACGAGAAGCGCTTCCTGGCCCGGTACCAGTCCGCGACGGCCCAGAACGTCGTCAATTTCTACGTGCTCGACACGCAGAACCCGACCTCGATCGTGTCGGCGGTGCGGTCCGCGCGGGAGAACGCCCGCACCCTGCGGCCGCTGATCAGCACGGAGATGTGGACGCAGATCAATGTGTTCTACAACCGGCTGCTGGCGCTCGGCCCGTCCGACATAGCGCCGCACAACCTGACCCGGCTGTGCAGCATGGTGAAGGAGGCGTGCCAGGCCCATACCGGCATCACCGAGGGCACGTTCTACCGGGACCAGGGCTGGTACTTCTACCAGCTCGGCAAGTACCTGGAGCGCGCCGACCAGACCACCCGCCTGCTCGACATCAAGTACCACACCCTCCTGCCGGTCTCCGACGACGTCGGATCCGCCCTGGACGTCAGCCAGTGGAACGCGGTGCTCCGCTCGGCGGCGGGTTACCACGCCTTCCGCCGGGTCTACCCGCGCGGCATGACCCCGGCGGCCGTGGCCGGCTTCATGCTCTACAACGAGAGCTTCCCCCGGTCGGTCACCACCTGCGTCCGTCAGATCGACGGATTGCTGGTCAGGCTGAAATCGCGGTATATGTTGAAGGGGGGCAGCGTGGCGATGGAACGGGTCGACGAGGTCCAGGCCGCGCTCCATTCCCGGACGGTGGAAGACGTGATCAGGACCGGCCTGCACGAGTATCTGGACTGGTTGCAGTTGCATCTGAACGCCGTGACGTCGGAAATCAGCAAGGCCTACTTCGGCGCGGTTCCGGCCGAGGCGATGGCGGAGCAATAGGTCAGGAGCGATGTCCGTCATTCCGCCGCCTCCGCGGCCGTTGCAGCAGTTCTTCCGTTCAGGCCCGATGCCGTGCCCCTACCTGCCCGGCCGGGTCGAACGGAAGCTGTTCACCCGTCTCAGCACCCCCTACGCGTCGGAAGTCAACTCGACCCTGTCCCGCGCCGGGTTCCGGCGCAGCCACGATATCGTGTACCGGCCGGTCTGCCCCGGCTGTTCGGCCTGCGTGCCGGTCCGCATCCCCGTGGCGGATTTCCAGCCCGGCCGCAGCATGCGCAAGATCCTGAAGGCCAATGCCGACCTCAGCGTCGCGGAGGTGCCGGCGATCGCCACGCACGAGCAGTTCCGGCTGTTCCATGCCTACCAGTCGTCACGCCACGGCGACAGCGACATGGCTCGGATGAGCCTGGGCGATTACAGCGCCATGGTGGACGAGGGCCGCGCCGAGACCTGCCTGTTCGAGGTCCGCGACCGGCGCGACCGGCTGGTCGGCGCGATCCTGACCGACCGGCTGCGCGACGGGTTGTCGGCGGTCTACAGCTTCTACGACGCCGACCAGGAGAAGCGCAGCCTCGGGACCTTCATGATCCTGTCGCTGGTTGCCCAGTCGCTGGGCGAAGGCATCCCGTACGTCTATCTCGGCTACTGGATCCGCAACAGCCGCAAGATGGCGTACAAGGCGCGCTTCCAACCTCTGGAGGCACTGGGGCCGGATGGCTGGTTCCGCCTCGGACTCGATGACCTGACCCAGGCGCCCGCGACCGCGACACCTTGACCGGCCCGATACCTTGACACCGCCATGCCAACGCCATGTTCTTTCAGGATAATGCTCTCCTGAACAGGCGGAGGAAGAGAGCGTGGGACGTGCCGTCGTAGTGTGGATAGCCGTCGGCGCCGCCGTCCTGGCCGGGGCGGTCGGCGGCTATGCGGCCCTTGACGAGGACCGGCACGACATTCCCGACGTGGAGCTGGCGACGGTCGATCGCGGGACCATCGTCAGGACCATCTCGGCGACCGGCACCCTGAACGCCGTGGGGCTGGTCCAGGTCGGGTCCGCCGTGTCGGGCCGCATACAGTCGCTCAACGCGGATTTCAACTCGACGGTGGTCCGGGACCAGACGGTCGCCCAGATCGACCCCGCGGGCTTCGCCGCCGAAGTCGCGGAAGCGACCGCCGAACGGGACGTCGCGGCCTCCGGCATCGCGGCGGCCACCGCCAAGCTGGCCCGCGCCCGCGCGGAGGCGGAGAACGCGCGGGCGACCGAGCAGGTGCTGAAGGCCAAGGTGCTGAGCGCGCGGTCGGTCGCCGACCAGGCCGGGCGGGACCGGCAGCGCGCCTTCGCCTCGGGCCGCGCCGATTTCGTCGCGGTGGCGGAGCGGGAGCGCGCGGCCAGCGCCCTCGACCAGGCCCGGGCGGCGCTCGCCGCGGCCGAGGCGGAGGAACTGGCCCAGGCGACCGTGATCCAGGGGGCCGACGCCTCGGTCGGCGAGGCCGAGGCGGAGGTGCTGGTCGCCCGGGCGACCCTGGCTCAGCGGGAGGCGGCGCTGGCCCAGGCCCGGGTGGACCTGGATCGGACGACGATCCGCTCGCCGATCGACGGCGTCGTGATCGAACGGAACGTGGATGTCGGCCAGACCGTCGCCGCCAGCCTGGAGGCGCCGGTGCTCTACACCATCGCCCGCGACCTGCGCCGGCTCCAGGTCGAGACCTTCGTGGACGAGGCCGATATCGGCGCGGTCCAGCCCGGCCAGTCCGTGGGCTTCACGGTCTCCGCCTTCCCCGGCCAGCGGTTCGAGGGCGAGGTGTCCCAGGTCCGCAAGGCGCCGCAGGTGATCCAGAACGTCGTGACCTACGTGGTGATCATCACCGCGTCCAACGACGCGCTCCAGCTCTATCCCGGCATGACCGCCACCGTCGATATCAGGGTGACGGAGCAGCGGGACGCGCTGCGGGTTCCTTCCGCGGCGCTCCGCTTCCGGCCCGCCCCGGCGGAACCCACGCCCCGCCAAGCGCCGGCTACGGAGCCTCGCGTTCCGAAACCGGCCAACCGGGGGGAGGTCTATGTGCTCGACAAGGCCGGCACCTTCACCGCCGTGCCGGTCTCCACCGGGATCGCCGACCTGGGCTTCACCCAGATCACCGGCGGCGACCTCAGCGAGGGCCAGCAGGTCGTGGTCGGCCGCCGCGCCGGGGCGGGCACGTGAGCCCGCTCCTGGAGACCATCGACCTGGCCAAGACCTACAGCATGGCCGGCCAGACCGTCCACGCGCTCCGCGGCGTCAGCCTGGCGATCGGGGCCGGGGAGTATGTCGCGGTGATGGGGCCGTCCGGCTCCGGCAAGTCCACCTTCATGAACATCCTGGGCTGCCTGGACACCCCCAGCGACGGGCACTACCGGCTCGACGGGGACGAGGTCGGCAGCCTGTCCGAGGCGCGGCGCGCCCGCATCCGCAACGGCAAGCTGGGCTTCGTCTTCCAGAGCTTTCACCTACTCCCGACCCACACCGCGCTGGAGAACGTCGAGTTGCCGCTCACCTATACGGATGTGGGCAAGCGGGAGCGCCGGGAACGGGCGCTCCGCCATCTCGCCGCCGTGGGGCTGGCCGAGCGCGCGCACCACCGGCCGGCCGAGCTGTCCGGCGGGCAGCAGCAGCGCGTGGCCATCGCCCGGTCGCTGGTCAACGACCCGCGCATCCTGCTGGCCGACGAGCCGACCGGCGCGCTGGACCAGGCCACGGGGGAGGAGATCCTGGCGCTGTTCCGGTCGCTCAACGAGGAGGGGCGCACCATCGTGCTGGTCACCCACGACCGCGGGGTGGCGGACCATGCGACGCGGCGCATCGCCTTCCGCGACGGGCAGGTCATCGAGGACAGCGCTTCATGAACATGATGGCCCTCCGGACGGCGATCCGCGCCCTCTGGCTGCACCGGCTTCGCAGCATCCTGACCATGACCGGCATCGCCGTCGGCATCGCCGCGGTGATCCTGATGGTGGCGATCGGCACCGCCACCCAGGAGAAGGTGATCGCCCAGATCCAGAACCTGGGCGCCAACCTGATCATGGTGGTTCCCGGACAGCGGATCGGCCCCGGTGGCGTCCGGCTGAGCGGCGATTCCAACGTGCTCCTGACGGAGGACGACGGCGTCGCGATCCGCGCCGAGATCCCGTCGGTGCGGGAAGTCGGCGCCATGTGGTGGGGCAGCGGCCAGTCGATCAACGGCAACAGGAACTCCTGGTCCCGCATGCACGGCATCTCGGCCGGCTACCTGGACGTCCGCTCCTGGCCGGTGATTTCCGGGCGGCCCATCACGGAGGAGGACGACGCGACGGTCGCCAAGGTGGCGCTGCTCGGCCAGACCGTGGCGGCCCGGCTGTTCGATCCGGGGGAGAACCCGGTCGGCCAGGTGATCCGGCTGCGCAACGTGCCGTTCCAGGTGATCGGGGTGCTGGGGCTCAAGGGCCAGTCGGCCCAGGGCTGGGACCAGGACGACGTCGTCTATGTTCCCCTGACGACGGCGCGGCTGCGACTGAACAACAAGCCGGCGCCCAAGGTCCAGGCGGTCAGCGCCATCACCGGCAAGAAGCGGTTCGACGGCACCGGGACCAGCGGTTTCCAAAAGGTCGAGCGGCTGAAGGCCAACCCGTCGGTGGTGTTCGCCGGGGCGGTCAACTCGCTGATGATCCAGGCCCGGGACACCGCGAGCCTGAAGGCGACCACCGCCGAGGTGCGCGAGCTGCTGCGCCAGCGGCATGGCCTGATGCCCGACGAGCCCGACGATTTCGACATCCGGAACCTGTCGGAAGTGGCGGAAGCCCGCGCCGCCTCCGCCCGGATGCTCACGGTGCTGCTGATCGGAATCGCGGCGCTGTCGCTTCTGATCGCCGGCATCGGCATCATGAACATCATGCTGGTGTCCGTCACCGAGCGCACCGCGGAGATCGGCCTGCGGCTGGCGGTCGGCGCCGGCCGGCGCGACATCCTGTCCCAGTTCCTGATCGAGGCCGCGGCGCTGGCGCTGGTCAGCGGCTTGCTCGGCGTGCTGCTGGGCTTCGGCGGGATCCTGGCGGTCGATGCCCTGACCGAGATCGGGCCGGCGGTCGATCCGCTGACCGCGCTCGGCGCCTTCCTGGGCGCCGGCGCGATCGGGGTGATCTTCGGCCTCTATCCGGCGTGGCAGGCCTCGAAGCTGGACCCGATCGTGGCCCTGCGCCGGGTCTGACCGACCTTCCTTCCTAGTCGAAGACGATGCCGGGCAGCCAAGTGGCAAGCTGCGGGAACCACCATACCAGGGCCAGCCCGGCCATCTGGAGCAGGACGAACGGGATGACGCCTCGATAGATCTGGCCCGTCGCCACCGATGGCGGCGCGACGCTCCGCAGGTAGAACAGCGAGAAGCCCACCGGCGGGGTCAGGAAGCTGGTCTGGAGGTTGATGCCGACCATGACCCCGAGCCAGACCGGATCGACTCCCATCTGGAGCAGGATCGGCGCCGTCAGCGGCATGACGATGAAGATGATCTCGAAGGTGTCCAGGATGAAGCCCAGGACGAACATCAGCCCCATCACGAACAGCATCGCCCCGGTGGCCCCGCCCGGCAGGGCCGTCAAGAACTCCTCCAGCAGGGCGTCCCCTCCCAGCGTCCGAAAGACCAGGGCGAACATGGACGCGCCGAACAGGATGACGAACACCATCGAGGTGATTTGCATGGTCGCCATCATGCAGTGGCGCAGGATCGCGTAGCTGAACTGCCGGCGCGCCGCGGCGAGGAGCATGGCGCCGACCGCGCCGACCGACGCCGACTCCGTCGGCGTGGCGATCCCGGCCAGGATCGATCCGAGCACCGCCACGATCAATGCCAGCGCCGGGATCAGCGCCACGGCCACGTTCCTCGGCAGGTCGCGCCGGTCGTCGGCCGACATCACCATGGCGGGGGCGGATTTGGGCCGCACGACCGCGAGGAGGATGGTCCACCCCATGTAGAGGCCGACCAGGATGAAGCCCGGGATGAAGGCCCCGACGAACAGGTCGCCGACCGAGACTGGATTGGGCGCGAAGTTGCCGAGCGCCATTTGGGCCTGGGCGTTCGCCCCCTGAAGGATGTCGCCCATGAAGATCAGGACGGTCGAGGGGGGAATGATCTGCCCGAGGGTGCCGGACGCGCAGATGATGCCGCAGGCCAGCTTCGGGTCGTAGCCGGCCCGCAGCATCGCCGGCAGGCTGAGCAGGCCCATGGTCACGACGGTAGCGCCGACGATGCCGGTCGAGGCGGCCAGGAGGGCGCCGACCATGATGACCGACAGCCCGAGCCCTCCCCGCAGGCTGCCGAACAGCTGCGCCATGGTGACCAGAAGCTGCTCGGCGATCCGGGAGCGTTCGAGCATCACGCCCATGAAAACGAACAGCGGCACCGCGACCAGCACCTCGTTGGTCATGGCGCCGACATAGCGCGACGCCAGGGTGCCGAACAGCGCCGGATTGAAGGCGTCCAGCAGCCAGCCGATGCCGGCGATGATCAGCGAGGTTCCGGCCAGGGTGAAGGCGACGGGGAAACCCAGCAGCAGGATGCCGATGACGCCGAAGAACATGGCGACGCTGAGGATCTCGCCGATCAGGACAGGGTCGAGGGACTCCACGGGATCACGCCCCTTCCAGGTTTTCGGCGGGCGGCAGATCCCTGGCCGGCAGCAGCGCCGCGTTGCCGGTGAGGATCAGGACGCTCCGGGCCGCCATGGACAGCCCCTGCAAGCCGACCAGCACCGCGAAGCCGATCAGGCAGCTCTTGACGATGAAGAGGCCCGGCATGCCGCCGACATTCTGCGAGCGCTCCTGCAATTCCCAGGAGCGGATCACGTAACCCCAGCCCCAATAGACCAGGAGCGTCACGAAGGGGAGCAGGAGCACGAGGACGCCGAGCAGGTTCAGCCAGGCCTTGTAGCGCTCGCCGGCCGGCCGGTAGAGGATATCGACCCGGACATGGTGGTCGTGGAGGAGAGCGTAGCCGGCGCCGAGGGTGAAGGCGGCCGCATGGAGCCAGACGTACATGTCCTGCATCCAGATGAAGCCGATGTTGAAGACATACCGGAGTACGACAACCGAGAAGCAGACCAGCACGACGCCCAGGGTGAGCCACGACACCGCCCGCCCGACCCATTCGTTGAGCTGATTGACTACGCGCACAAAGAAAGCCAGCGCCGACAAACGCGCCCTCCCCCATCATGATGTTGAACGGTTTGGCCGTGGTGGTAGCGGAACGCAGGGTGCATGACCAGACAAAAAGGGCGGGAAGCCTGAAGCTTCCCGCCCTTTGTCGTTTGGATCGTATCGTATTGGATCTATCGTGTTGCCCTGGGCGTCTGCGACTGGCGGACCTGGCGGCGACCTACTCTCCCACGTCTTGAGACGTAGTACCATTGGCGCGGAGGGTTTTCACGGCCGAGTTCGGGATGGGATCGGGTGCGGGCCCCTCGCTATGACCACCAGGTCGGCCAGGCGCAGGGGCGCCGGGCTGTCGAGGATGAGTTCAAGTGACCTTGGACGGAAGTGATGCATTGTTTCTCGTGGACCGCCGCTTGCGGCCTTGCCGCTGCGCATGGCGTCCGGAGGGGGCTCGAGGGATCAAGCCGATCGAGCGATTAGTAAGGCTTAGCTTCACGCGTTGCCGCGCTTCCACACGCCTCCTATCGACGGGATGGTCTATCCCGGCTCTCGGGGAGTGCTTGTTTTGAGGGGGGTTTCCCGCTTAGATGCTTTCAGCGGTTATCCCGTCCGCACTTAGCTACCCGGCGATGCGGCTGGCGCCACAACCGGTACACCAGAGGTGCGTCCATCCCGGTCCTCTCGTACTAGGGACAGCGCCTCTCAGCACTCCGACACCCACGGCAGATAGGGACCGAACTGTCTCACGACGTTCTAAACCCAGCTCACGTACCACTTTAATCGGCGAACAGCCGAACCCTTGGGACCTGCTCCAGCCCCAGGATGTGATGAGCCGACATCGAGGTGCCAAACCTCCCCGTCGATGTGGACTCTTGGGGGAGATCAGCCTGTTATCCCCGGCGTACCTTTTATCCGTTGAGCGATGGCCCTTCCACGCGGGACCACCGGATCACTATGGCCGACTTTCGTCTCTGCTCGACTTGTCGGTCTCGCAGTCAGGCTGGCTTATGCCATTGCACTCGTCGAGCGATTTCCGACCGCTCTGAGCCAACCTTCGCGCGCCTCCGTTACTCTTTGGGAGGCGACCGCCCCAGTCAAACTCCCCGCCATGCAGGGTCCCGGCTCCCGGTTCAGGGAGCGCGGTTAGATGCCAGAGATCCCAAGGGTGGTATTTCAAGGATGGCTCCACCGGAGCTGGCGCCCTGGCTTCAAAGCCTCCCACCTATCCTACACATGGGAACCCTGGCACCACTGCAAAGCTGGAGTAAAGGTGCACGGGGTCTTTCCGTCTGACCGCGGGTACTCCGCATCTTCACGGAGAATTCAATTTCGCTGAGTTGGTGTTGGAGACAGCGGGGAAGTCGTTACGCCATTCGTGCAGGTCGGAACTTACCCGACAAGGAATTTCGCTACCTTAGGACCGTTATAGTTACGGCCGCCGTTTACCGGGGCTTCAGTTCGGAGCTTGCACCCCTCCCTTTAACCTTCCGGCACCGGGCAGGCGTCAGACCCTATACGTCGTCATGCGAGACTTCGCAGAGCCCTGTGTTTTTAGTAAACAGTCGCCACCCCCTGGTCTGTGCCCCCCGCCCCTGCTTGCGCAGGAACGGGGCCCTCTTCTCCCGAAGTTACGAGGGTAATTTGCCGAGTTCCTTCAACACCATTCTCTCAAGCGCCTGGGTATACTCTACCTGTCCACCTGTGTCGGTTTCGGGTACGGTCTTGTCGGCAGGGCTGTTTCCAGGAACCCCTCCAGCGCACGGCCAATCCGATAAGGCCGTACGCACTTCGGGATTCGTCACCTCTGCCAGGCCCTGGAATATTAACCAGGTTCCCATCGACTACGCCTTTCGGCCTCGCCTTAGGGGCCGGCTCACCCTGCGCGGATTAACCGTGCGCAGGAACCCTTGGACTTCCGGCGAGAGTGTTTCTCACACTCTTTGTCGCTACTCATGTCAGCATTCTCACTTGCCATACCTCCAGGCAACCTCACGGGTGCCCTTCATCGGCCTAGGCAACGCTCCGCTACCGCGCACTTGCGTGCACCCGCAGCTTCGGTGGGTGGCTTGAGCCCCGGTACATTTTCGGCGCAGGCCGGCTTGTCTAGACCAGTGAGCTATTACGCTTTCTTTAAAGGATGGCTGCTTCTA